>DATKZB010000214.1:0-3954 GCA_035528235.1 Phycisphaerae bacterium | reverse complement strand
AAGGCCAAAGTCGCTCTCGTCGCCGCCATGAGAAAACTGCTCGTTACCCTGAACGCGATCCTGAGGACCAAACAACCATGGCAACCCAAAAACGCTTGACGCCCAACACAGTCGCTTCGGGATGACCATGCCACCCACCGTAGGGGCACGACATGTCGTGCCCCTACAACGGCCGCGCGCCCCATCGTACCGGCTTGGACCCCTGCTCCGCAATCCCGCGCCCATGCCACCCAACCAACGCCCGGAACACCGCCTCGGGCTGACCATGCCACCCGACCAACGCCCGGAACACTGCCGACGTACCGGTGTTTAAACCGTGGCAGGGCCGCCGGATTCTGGTACCTTGTTCGCCGGCGGCAACGCGTGCGTGCCGCTGGAAGGAGCGCGCCGGCCATGGTGCAACCTCTCGTGCTGGTCGTCGTGTGCGCCGCGGGGCTGCTGGCGGCGACGGCGCTGGCCGTGGCGGGCGAGAGTCCGCCGCTGAAGGTCTGCCTGGTCTCGGGCTGCGGCGAGTACAAGTCCGACGAGTCGCTGACGGCCTTCAAGGCCTTCCTCGAAGCCCGCCGCAACGTCGCGTGCACGCAGGTCTCCGGCAACGACAAGGGCGAGGGTCTGCCGGGCATCGAGGCCGTCAACTCGTGCGACGTCATGCTGCTCTTCACGCGGCGGATGACGCTGCTCGAGGACCAGTTGAAGATCGTGCGGGCGTACTGCCGGGCCGGGCGACCCGTCGTGGGCGTCCGGACGGCCAGCCACGCGTTCCAGAACTGGCTCGCCTTCGACAAGGAGGTCCTCGGCGGCAACTACGGGGGCCATTACGGCGCCGGGCCGAAGGCCGAGGTCGCCTTCGAGGAAAAGGCCAAGGACCACCCCGTGCTGGCCGGCGTCCGGCCGTTCGCGTCGGCCTATTCGCTCTACAAGAACACGGGCCTGGCGGCCGACGTCACGCTGCTGGCCACGGCCACCGCCGCCGGCAAGACCGAGCCGGTGGCCTGGACGCGCCTGCACAACGGTGGGCGCGTCTTCTACACGTCGTTGGGCGGGCCGGACGATTTTCGGGACGAGAACTTCCGGCGGATGCTGACGAGCGCCCTCTTTTGGGCCGCCAAGCGAACCGTCGAGGACAAGTAGGGTGCGTGCGGAGCACGCCCATTGGCATGCCGCGCGGTGGCCTTCCCAGGCCACCGCGCCTTGGCGCAGGACAACCGGACGCGGCGGCCTAGGAAGGCCGCCGCGCAAGACTCAAGAAGTTGACAACGTAGCACGAACTCCAGTAAGGAGAAGACCGATGACGCTGCAACCCATCCTGTCTCGCCGCACGTTCCTCAAGACCGCCGCCGTGACCGCGGCCGCACCGTACGTGATTACCTCGACGGCCCTGGGGGCGGGCGAGACGCCTGCCGCCAGCGAGCGCATCGCCATGGGCCTCATCGGCACGGGCCCGCAGGGTTGCGGCGTGATGGGCGGGTTCATGCACCACCCCACGTGCCAGATCGTGGCCGTGTGCGATCCGAACCGCGACCGCCGCCTGGCCGCCAAGAAGAACGTCGAGGGGTTCTACGCCGGCCGGAAGGAAAAGGACTACAAGGGCTGCGCCGACTATAACGACTTCCGCCAGCTCGTCGCCCGCGACGATATCGACGCCGTCATCGTCGGCACGCCCGACCACTGGCACGCCATCGCCACCATCGAGGCCGCCAAGCACGGCAAGGACGTCTACTGCGAGAAACCGCTCACCCTGACGGTGGCCGAAGGCCGGGCCATGTGCGACGCCATCAAGCGGTACGGCCGCATCTTCCAGCACGGCACGCAGCAGCGGTCGGACCGGAACTTCCGCCACGCGGCCGAACTGGCCGTCAACGGGTACCTGGGCAAGATCCAGATCGTCAAGGTGGGCGCGCCCGGCAGCGCCCGCGACAACGGCCAGCAGAAACCGGCCGACCCGCCCGAGGGGTTCGACTACGACCTCTGGCTCGGCCAGGCCCCCACGGCACCGTACTACGAGGTCGTCTGCCAGCAACGCGGATGGTACTACATGTCTCCCTACACCGCCGGATTCATCTCGGGGTGGGGCGTCCATCACGTCGACAGCGCCCACTGGGGCATGGGCGTCGACGACACCGGACCCGTGGAACTCGAAGGCAAGGGCGATTACCCCAAGGAGGGCCTCTACGACACGGCCTGCACCTGGCAGGTGGACCTGACCTACTCGAACGGCCTGAAGATGAGTTTCACGAGCAACAACTTCAACGACCAGGGCGTCCGGTACGAGGGCACCGACGGGTGGGTGTACGTGCGGCGGGGCCGCATCGACGCCAACCCCAAGTCGCTCCTGAAGGTCGAGATGAAGCCCGGCGACACACACCTGTACGAGAGCCGCCATCACCAGGGCAACCTGCTGGACTGCATCAAGACCCGCAAGCCCACCGTCTGCCCCATCGAAACGGCCCACCACGCCAACCTGGTGTGCCTCATCAGCGACATCGCCATGCGCGTGGGGCGGAAACTGAAGTGGGACCCCGTCAAGGAAGAGTTCCCCGGCGACGCCGAGGCCAACCGCATGCTCTCGCGGGCCATGCGGCCGCCGTGGCATTTGTAACAGAGAGTGCCTGAGTACCTGGGTACCTGAGTACCTGAGTAACGGAATAACAGAATGAAAGAGCAATTACTCCATCGCGCGGGGGGAATGCGACGGCGGGCGTTTCTCGGGGCGGCCGGCGCGGCCGTGGCGGGGCCGTGGGTCGTCGGGGCCCGGGCGCTGGGGGCCGACGGCGCCCGGGCGGCCAGCGACCGCATCGGCGTGGCCAGCATCGGCATCCGCAACATGGGCGGCGGACACCTGGGGGCCCTCGTCCACAACCGCGACGCCCAGGTCGTCGCCGTGTGCGACGTCGATTACGGCGTCCTCGAGGCCGCCGAGAAGACCGTCCAGAAGGCCTACGGCGAGGCGGCCGGGTGCTTTGCCACGCGCGACTTCCGCGAGGTCCTCGACCGCCGCGACGTCGACGCCGCCGTCTTAGCCGTGCCAGACCACTGGCACGTGCCCATGGCCATCGCCGCCTGCAAGGCCGGCAAGGACGTCTACTGCGAGAAACCCCTGTCGCTGACCATCCCCCAGGGCCAGGCGATGGTCCGGACGGTCCGCCGCTACGGCCGCGTGTTCCAGACGGGCACGCAGCGCCGCTCGTCGGCCACCGTGCGGCACGTGTGCGAACTCGTGCGCAACGGACGCATCGGCCGCGTGACCAAGGTGACGTGCGGCGTGGGCGGATGGAACCGCGAGTGCGGGCCCACCTGGCAGAGCGAACCCGTCCCGCCGGAACTCGATTACGAGATGTGGCTCGGGCCCGCCCCGTGGGCGCCCTACCATCCCCTCAGGTGCCACTACTCGTTCCGGTTCGTCATGGACTACTCGGGCGGGCAACTGACGAACAACGGGGCCCATTGGTCGGACGTCGTCCAGTGGGGCCTCGGCGCCGACGGCTCCGGCCCGGTCGAGGTCGAGGGTACCTGCGACTGGCCGAGGACCGGTCTCTTCACCGTGCCGCGCAACATCCACGTGACGGCCACGTACGCCGGGGGCGCCCAGGTCCACTTCACCGACTCCGGCGGCGAACCGAAGTTCTACGGCACCGAGGGGTGGATCGATTCGGGGAACCGGTCCGACCCGCTCTCCATCGCCCGGTCGGAGGTGGGGCCCGACGAGGTTCGCCTGTACCGGTCCGCCGGCAGCCACATGGACAACTTCCTGGCGTGCGTTCGGACGCGGCACGAGCCGGCCGCGCCGGTCGAGGTGGGTCACCGAAGCGCCACGGTCTGCCACCTGGGCGTCATCGCCATGCGACTGGGCCGCAAGGTCCGATGGGACCCGGCGGCCGAGCAGTTCGTGGACGACCCCGTGGCCGACCGCCTGCTGAACCGCGCGATGCGGTCGCCGTGGGGCATCTAGGCTCG
>DATKZB010000213.1:0-2230 GCA_035528235.1 Phycisphaerae bacterium | reverse complement strand
GGTCCACGTGCCGGGCTTGACGGTGCTGTGGTACCCGGCGCCGCGGTACCTGGCCCCGAGCATGTGGTGCGTCTCGCTGTAGTCGCGGCCGCACGCCTCGAGGTAGGCTTCGAGGTCGGTGTCAACGGCAGCGCCGAGGGCCGGCGCGACCACGGCCGGGAGGACGGCGGCGGCGACGGCCGGCGCCAGGAGACTCATCCGCATGGCAGGCTCCGGGGGCTGGTGTCCTTGCGTCTTAACCGATACGGCGGGTCGGGGTGTCGGCCGGTTCAACGGCGCGTCAAGCGACGTGCCGCGCCGGCCCCGTCGGGCGCGCGTGCGGCGCGCGGCGTTACGGTCGGACGGCCGCTTTGTCGATCTCTGCCCGTCCATCGAGAAGGTTATCGACAATCTGGTTGCCGCGCCCGCCCGTGACCTTCAGCGGCACCCATCCTTTGGCGTCGGCCCCGTCGTTTCGGATGAGGCAGCCGGAGACGCGGCTGTCGGAGACGTTCTTCAGGAGCAGGCCCACGTTGTCGCAGTCGAGGATGGTGCAGCCGGTCACGTTGAAGCGGCGGCAGTCCTCAATGGCCAGCGCGGCCGGCGCGCGGCGGACGCCGTTGATGTTGAGCCCCGTGAGGGTGGCGTCGGCACAGCGGCGGAACACGAGCGGCGTGTCGGCCTCCTTCTCCTCCTGGTACGCCGGGTTGCGGTCGAAGACGTTCGGCCCGACGACCACCGCCGTACTGTTCTCGACGAGCAGGTTCGCCTTGTACCCTTTCCAGAAGGTGTTGCCGACGATGCTGACGCCGCGCGCCTTGGCGACGTGCACGTTCACCTGGACGTCGCTCAGCACGTTGTCGGCGATCGTGACGTTGCCGCGCACCACGCCGCCCGAGTCGGTGCCGATGAATCGGACGTTGGCCGAGCCGGGGGCCTCGTGGGTGTGCTGGATGGTGCATCCGACGATGGCGACCTCGCCGGTGCCGTGGCTTCCGCCGGTCGAATCGATGAGGACGTTGGCGGTGGGCGGCCCGTCGGCGGCCATGTTGCCCTCGATGTCGCAGCCGGTGACCTGAATGTTCCGCACGTTGCCCGCCCGCACGACGATTCCCCCGCCGCCGTTGTAACTGATGTGCGATCCGGTGACGTTGATCTGGTGCAGGTCCACGTCGTCCAGATACAGCCCCACGCCGCGGTTCTCGTACAGGTGACAGTCTGAGACGATGACGTTGCGGTTCCGCTTCACCAGGTGGATGGCGTGGAGGGTCTTTCGGATCGTGGTGCGGCTGACGATGAGTTGCATGGTGCCGGTGGCCTCGATGCCGCAGGCCGCTTCGTGGGCGCCGACGATCTCCAGGCCGTCCACCAGGGGCGACCGCTGCCGCTCCCACACGTTCGGCTTGACGGTCGCAGGGCTGGCGGTGCCCTCGTGGCTGCCGACCAGCCGCAGCGCCGGTCCCGGCCCGGCCATGACGATGGTCGCAGCGCCGGTGCCGACGATGGACGTCGGGCCGACCTTGTCGAGGTCGATGACGACCGTCTTGGTCAGCCGGTACGTGCCGCGCGGCAGGAAGATATCGCCGGCCTTCGAGTCCACGGCCTTCTGGAGCGCGGCGGTATCATCGGCCGCGCCGTCGCCGACGGCGCCGAAGTCGCGGACCGTCCGGACGGGGACATCGCGTGCCGCGCCTCCTCCCGGCGCCGCCAGGCAGACGCTGCCCGTCAGGAGAACCAGTACGGCGGCGAGGATCCGCAGGTGGGGGGCAAACCGCATGGCTTTGGCCTCCTTCTTGTTTCGCTTTCGGGCGCCGGGTTTGACCCCACCGGCTTTGAGCCGGCAGGCTTTCTGTCACCCTGAGGCCCCGCAGGGGCCGAAGGGTCTCGCCGTGGGAACAACGAAACAGCCAAGACCACGGCGAGATTCTTCGGCCCGCAAGCGGACCTCAGAATGACAACACTAAACATGTACCCAGAGCGTAACCCTTGAGTCTCGTCCGTCCGACCTCCGGCGCGAAGCCGGTCCCGTGTATTCTGCCGGGACGGGCGTTGCTTGTCCACAAGCGTGTTGGGCTGTGACGCAGAGAGAAGGTGTACCTTCAGCGCGGATGGTTGGGTTGGGGCGCGGTGGGCAGGATTGCCCACCGCGCGATCCGTTGGCGCACACGGTGGGGAACGGCACCAACGGCTCGGCTCATCTGGTGCCGGATGACTCGATCCGGTACAGGTGCGTCTTGGTCCGCAGGAACAG
>DATKZB010000212.1:0-3136 GCA_035528235.1 Phycisphaerae bacterium | reverse complement strand
CGGGCCGCGCCTACACCTCCAGTTTCCTTCGGTCTTCCATGTCGTAGAGTTTGCGCTGGACCTCGCGGTTGATGCCGAGGGCGTCGCGTTTGGCCTCGATGTGGGCGTGGATGAGTTCGGCCGCCTTGACGGGGTCGTCCTGCACGGCCCACTTGCCGCCCAGTTCGTTCTCGATCTCCTCGAAGAGGTACTTCGCCACGTTCGATTCCTTCAGGACCGGGAAGAGTTGCTCCGAGAACACCACCAGGGCGCCCGACGCCACGAAGTACTGGCCGATGGAGAGGGCCTTCTCGGTGATGTGCTCCAGGCACGCCCCGGCCACGGGCAGGGCGCTGATGTCGTCGCCCAGGCCGCCCTCGCGGACCATCTCGGCGCAGGCGATGAGGATGCGGCTGTTGTCGACGCACGACCCGAGCGCCAGGACCGGCGGCATGCCGACGGCCTCGCAGACCTCGCGCAGGCCCGGGCCGGCCAGTTCGATGGCCTCGGGCATCAGCAGGCCCTGTTTGCCGCACGCGATCTGGGCGCACCCGGTCGTCACGACCAGGATGTCGCGCCGGATGAGTTCGCGGATGAGTTCGGTGTGGCCCCAATCGTGTTTGATCTTGGGGTTGGTGCATCCGACCACGCCGACGACGCCGCGGATCCGCCCGTTGATGATGTTGTCGTTCAGCGGCCGGTACGACTGGCGGAAGCGTCCGCCCAGCATATAATTGATGGTCTCGTGGCTGAAGCCGACGACGGCCTCGCCCTTGTCCTTGGGGATGTGGACCTCGCCCTTGCGGCCCTGGTAGGCCTCGATGGCCATGCGGACGATCTGGCGGCCGACCTCCATGGCCCGGGCCTCGTCCATCACAACGTGCTCGACGCCCGGCAGGCGGGCCTTCTCGCTCGTGGTGATGAGTTTCGTGTGGAAGGCTTTGACCGTCTCCGTCAGGCTCTGCATGATGCACTGGACGTCGACGCACATCAGGTCCACGGCGCCGGTGCCGATGGCGAGTTCCTGCGACAGGAAGTTGCCCGCCACGGGAATGCCGTGCCGCATGAGCAACTCGTTGGCCGTGCAGCAGATGCCGGCCACGGTGATGCCGGCGGCGCCGGCCTTCTTGGCCTCGGCGACGAGTTCGGGCGTCGATGCCGCCGCGGCCACCATCTCCGACAGAAGCGGCTCGTGCCCGTGGACGGCGATGTTGACGTCGGCTTCCTTGAAGACGCCCAGGTTGATCTCGCCTCGCACCGGCACCGGCGTCCCGAACATAATGTCCTGGAGTTCGGTGCCGATCATCGATCCGCCCCATCCGTCGGCCAGGGCGCAGCGGCTGGCGTGATGCAGAATGCTGAGGTAGTCCTGGTCGACGCCCATGTGCGTCCGGTGCAGGGCCTCGACGATCTCGCGGTCGACGGCGCGGGGCGTGACGTTGAGTTTCTTCCACGTGCCCTGGCGCGGGCCGGGAGCCCGCTCGGCCATGCGCTGGGTGCCGTGCGGTTTGCCGAACTCGGCCAGGGCCTGTTCGCCCAGGTCCTGGGCGATGGCCATGTCGTCGCGGCCGTCGGTCGCGACGCCCATGAGCTTGGCCGTCGAGAGGAGTTTGGCGCGGTCTTTGATACCGTAGTCGGGCGCCTCGCCGCGGGCCATGGCCAGGAACGTGTGGGCCACGCCGCGACCGTGGTCCGAGTGGGCGCTGGCGCCGGCCGCCACCGCCCGCAGGAAGTTGCGGGCGATGATCGTGTCGGCATCGGCCCCGCACACGCCGCGGTCCTTACCGGGCTTGCCGATGATGATGCGGCAGGGTCCCATGTTGCAGATGCGGCAGCAGAGACCCTGCTTACCGAACTTGCACTGGGGCGACTGGGCCTCGAGCCGGTCCCACGCCGTGGTCAGGCCGGCATCGGCCATGCGACGGAGCATGTCCTGGGCGGCCGGGTCGCAACTGCATTCTTTCGGGTCCATCAGCCGTCTCCTCGTCGTCTGGACATCGTCAGCCCGTCGCGGTGCCGGCGGCGACGAGCGCTTCGAGTTTCTTCTTGGCCCCCGCCAGGGCCGCTTCGACCGCCGGGTCGACCCCCAGGACCGAGCGGCCCTCCAGGTCGGCCCGCGCGAGGGCGGGACTGTACGGCAGGTGGCCCAGCAGGTCCATGCCCGGCGGCAGCGCGGCCCGGACCACCTCGACCTGCGAGGCCTCGGTGACCTTGTTGAGCACGGCGGCGAACCGCCGGACGCCGATGTCGCGGCCCATGCGCGCGACCGCCTCGGCCGTCTCGATGCTCCGCCTGCCCGGCTCGACCACGGCCACCAGCGCGTCGGTGCCCATGACGGCCGCGCGGCCGAGGAACTCCAGGCCCGCCTCCATGTCGACCAGGAGGACCTCCTGGCGCTCGAGCATCAGGTGCCGCATCATCGCCTTGAGGAACGTCCCCTGCGGGCACGCGCATCCCTTGCCGCCGCCGCGGATGCCGCCGAGCACCAGCAGGCGCATCCCCTCGACGGCCACCGAGTAGGCGTCGGGCAGGTCCGCGACGTGCGGGTTCAACTGGAAGAACTGTCCGACCTGGTCGGGGTCGGCGCCCGTGCGGGCCTTCACGAGGTCTTTGAGCGAGACGAGCGGGGCAGGGAGGCTATCGCGCGGCACGCCCAGCGCGGCGGCGAGGTTGGCGTCGGGGTCGGCGTCGATGAGGAAGACGGGCCGGCCTTCGGCGGCAAACGCGCGGCCCCACAGGGCCGTGACGGTCGTCTTGCCGACGCCACCTTTGCCGCTGACCGCGATCTTCATAAAGCCCTCAAGGGTGCCCTTGCGATACGGCTCTCGCCCTTGGAGCAGCAGCCAACGCGCACGAAAACGCCCTTCCCCGAAAGGCGCTCGTGCACCCAAGGCATGCGGGTAACACGCTTCGGCAACCGGGAAACTCGACCGTCGCCGCGGACACCGGCGCTTGCCCATCGCCGACCTCAAGCAATGGTAGGATAGGCGCCCGCCCGGCGGAAGTCAAGCCGAAGCCGAGCCATTTGCGTTGTGGGCGTTTTGGCGGATGGGGCGAGGTGATGGGCGAGGGGCTGGTCCGCGTGGGGAGGTGAGCCGGGGGTCGCGAGGGCGCCGGGTGGCAGGGCGGCCGCGTCGCGCGGACGCTCACGGGGCTG
>DATKZB010000211.1:0-28817 GCA_035528235.1 Phycisphaerae bacterium | reverse complement strand
TGAGCGTGTCCCCAAAAACTGGGCGCTGGTTTAAGGTGGAATCGTCTCCGGGTAGAGTAGGGTCAAGGAGGCGATCAGATGGCACGGAAGCGGAGGCGATTTTCGGCGGAGTTCAAGGCCCGGGTGGTTCGGGCGGCGCTGCGGGAGGACAAAACGCTGGCGGAGTTGGCCAGCCGGTTCGACGTGCACCCGAACCAGATCACCGAGTGGAAGCGTCAGGTCGCCGAGGCGATGCCGGAGGCGTTCAGCCGGAAGCCGACGCGGGATAAGGAGGCGGCCGAGGAGCACGAGGCGCGGCTGTACGAGCAGATCGGCCGGCTCCAGGTGGAACTGGACTGGCTGAAAAAAAAAGGTCGACAGATTGGCATTGACGTCTGAGGCCAAACGGACGCTGGTCGAACGCGACAACCAAGCCATCTCGGTGGCGCGGCAGTGCCGATTGCTCGGTCTTGCGCGGAGCAGCCTGTACTACCGGCCGCGTCGGGACCCCGACCGGGAGGCGTTCGAGCAGGAGGTCCTGAACACCATCGACGCGCTGTATACCGCCCGGCCGCATCTGGGCCGGTACGGGATGACCGACGCATTGGCCGAGGAATGCGGGATCGAGGTCAATCCCAAGCGGGTGCGTCGGCTGATGAAGAAGATGGGCCTTCAGGCAGTGTACCCGCGGCCGCGACGGAACACGTCCCAGGGGAACCAGGAGCACTCAAAATACCCGTATTGGCTGCGGAATCTGGAGATCGACCGGCCGGACCCGGTGTGGGCGGCGGACATCACGTACATCCGGCTGCATCGGGGCTTCGCGTACTTGGTGGCGGTGATGGACTGGTTCAGCCGCTACGTGCTGAGTTGGGAACTCTCGAACACGCTGGACGCGGGGTTCTGCGTCGAGGCGTTGAAGGCGGCGCTTGGGACGGGCCGGCATCCGGGGATCTTCAACACCGACCAGGGCAGCCCGTTCACCGGTGAGGCGTTCACGGGGGTGCTGACGGGCGAGGGGATCGCGATCAGCATGGACGGCGCGGGGCGGGCGTTCGATTCTCATCTGGTCGAGCGGCTGTGGCGGACGGTGAAGTACGAGGACGTGTACCTGCGAGACTACCAGACGCCGGCCGAGGCGCGGCTGGGTCTGGGGCGGTACTTCGTGTACTACGACCATCGCCGCCGTCACCGGTCGCTGGGCCGGCGGACGCCGGCGAGCGTGTACGGCCTGGCGCGTTCGCTCCAGGAGAATCCAGGGATTGCATCGCCGCCGACGGGCGGTAGAATCGAGACAGGCGACGGACGGTCCGTCGCCGGGAGCGTTGCTGCTGCTCCGGTCGCCCTTCGGGCTCCCTCCGCAGCAGCAACGCTGGGCATGTTGGAGACGGTTACACCTTAACGCACCGCTTCAACTGTCCAGTCAATGGGTACAAGCTCAGACATCCAGGTCGTCGACACCGGCGGCGGCCACGACGTCGGCAAGTACGCGTCGCTCGCCCTCGATTCCGCCGGCCTCCCTCGCATCGCCTACTACGACTACAGCCACTGGCACCTGAGGTACGCGGCGCGGAACGGTTCCACCTGGGCCGTCCAGCGGGTGACCCCGGGGGGCACCCTCGGGCCGGGCGGGACCTACGCGGCCCTGGCGCTCGACAGCCAGGACGACCCGCACATCGTTTACTGCGACTGGTACGACACCTCCAGCCTCATGTACACCTCGTGGGACGGGGCCGCATGGACCTTCGAGACGGTCGACGCCGACATCTACAACCTGACGGCCACGTCGCTGAAGTTCGATGACCGCGATAACCCCTATATCGCCTACGCCGCGTACGACAGCCAGGCATACTCGGTTCTGCGGATGGCCTGGATACCCGAGCCGGCGACGCTGGCGCTCGTGGCCGTCGGGGCCGTGGCCCTCCTCCGCCACTGGCGCAGGGCGTAAGCCTACAACAGTACTTGCCGCGCGGTGGGTCCCCGTACCCACCGCGCCTACCCGCAGTCACACCTCGAGCGCGGCGGGTGCGGGGACCCGCCGCGCGGCGCCTGTGGAGAACGTGTTTGGGGCCGCTTAGGTTTCGCCGAACACCCGCTCGCCCTCGTCGCGGGCGGCGAGGAGCATGGCGTCGACGTTCTCGGGCGGAACGCCGGCCCGTTCGAGGTCATCGAAAAAATACCCGCCCGGCGGCATCTGGACGCATCGCCCGCTGGCCGGGTGCCGCAGTTTCCAGCCGCCGTCGGCCTGTGCCGCGAGGTCGGCATTGTGGAACACGTTGAACGTGTACCCGGGGCGCGGGCTCCACGGCTTCCAGCGGTCGAGATACACCGGCAGCGACAGCGGCACGATGTCGAGGCCGTAGTGGCGGTACACGTCGTCGTGCGGCAGGCACACGCCCTGCATCAGGTCGTGGATGATGGCCGGTTTCTCCGCCAGGCCCAGCCATCGCCTGAGGTCCTGGTACGCAAAGGCCGAGATGGTGGCAGCCGTGGCCCCGCCCATGCACAGCGGCACGCGGTCGGGCGTCTCGAAGTGGATGACCTTGTCGACCCGCTCGCGCGACGTCATCGTTGCCATGCTAGGCCCCTGGCTCGCCCGTCACGCCCCGGCGCCCGTCAACCGCCAGAGGACCGAGGCGAGCAGCCCTGCCGGACCCCGCCGCGCGGTCGGCGCCGCCCGGGTCAGCATCTCGCAGCCGTTGCAGGGCGGCAGGTCGGCGACGTCGCCCCGGTTGGTCCGATCGCGGAGTTCCATCATCCGCGTGCTGTTCCAGGCCCCCGCCACGGTATCGCCCTGGGCCAGGTCGCCCACCACGTTGTACCCGAACGGGTCGAGGCAGCAGGCGTGGACCTTGCCGTCGAAGTTGACGACGATCCGCCGATACAGTTGGCTGCAGTGCGACCGCCCCTCGGCCCGCTGTCCGGCAAACTCCTTCTCGGAGCCCTGCCCGGCGAACGAGTGCATGAACTTGGCCATGACACGTACGTCGAGCCCCTCGAAGAGCCTCCGATACGCCTCCGTGTTCCGGGCCGGGACGCCCGCGACGTACGGCACGATTTCCTGGAGTTCGAAGACGGGGTGGCGGCGTCGGGCCCGGGCGCGGAGTTCGACCATGCGGCGGATGTTCGCCACGGTCTGGTCGAAGCGGCTGCCCGAGCGCATCCGCTCGTAGAGTTCGCGGTCGGCCGTGTCGAAACTGAACCGGCATTCCTGGAGGCCGGCCTCGATAAGGCCCCGGGCCATCTCGTCGGTCACCGCCGCCGCATTCGTGTGGAGGCGGACGCGCAGACCGGCGTCCACGGCGGCCTTCACCATGTCGGCCAGGCGGTCGTGCAGGGTGGGCTCGCCATAACAGAAAAGGAAGAGCCTGGCGGGCGCGAGGTCGGCCACCTGCGCGAGGGCCCGCTCGAACATGGGCCAGGCCATGCGGCCCCGGGGCCCGCCCTCCCAGTGCGATTGCGGACAGAACGTGCACTTCAGGTTGCACGCGTTGCAGACGTCCAGGTAAATCGTCGACGGCGCGTAGGGCAGCCGCGTGGCCCCGCGGCGGACGGCCTCGCGGTACAAGAGGCCGCGAATCGCATGGTTGGTGACCAGCCCCTGCGTCACTCGGGCCTCGACTCCTGGGCCTGCGACGGCCTCTCGTGCATCGGCCGGGCAGGAACCCCCGCACAGACCATCCCGGCCGGCAGGTCGCGCGTCACCACGCTTCCAGCGCCCACCACCGTCCCGTCGCCGATCGTCACGCCCGGCAACACGATGACGCCCACGCCCAGCCAGCAGTCGCGACCGATCGTCACGGGCGCCTTTGAGAACGTGTCGAAGGCCCCGATGCCCCGCTTGGCGATGTCGTGGTTGGCCGTGACGATGGCGCAGCGCGACGCCAACATCGTCAGGTCGCCGATCCTGATGGGGCCGTGCGCCTGAAGGAGCACGTCGGAATTGATCCGCACGTCGTTGCCAATCGTGACGTTCTCGGGCCGCGCCACCCGCAGCCCTTCCTTGATGCTGACGCGCTCGCCCACGTGCATCCGGGCCATGTAGTACCGCACCCGCTGCCGCTCAAGCCAGCGGAGGATCCTGTGGGCCACCAACGCGATCATGACACTCCCTCGATAGCCCCAGCCCCTGCCGCAGGCAAGGCAAGGGACAAGAGTCCGGTCCGAGACACTCTAGCCCGTCGCGCGCGGGCTGTCAACGTTCCCGGGCGCAAGGGATGGAGGATGGCCGGCCGCCGCCTCCCGCGGGCCGCCCCGCGCGGCCAGAGAGAGCGGCAACTCGAGGCCATGCGCCTCCAGGAGGGCCCGGTCGGCAAGGACCTGCCGCGACGGGCCGTCGGCCACGACGCGGCCGGCGTCCATGACGACCGTGCGGTCGCAGACCTCCAGAATCATGTCCAGGTCGTGGCCGATCAGGAGCAACGTGTTCGACAGGCCCGACAGGAGCGCGATGAGCCGCCGACGGCCTCGCGGGTCCAGGCTGGCCGACGGTTCGTCGAGCGCCAGAATCTGGGGCCGCATGGCCAGCACGGTCGCCAGGGCGGCCCGGCGTTTTTCGCCCACCGAGAGATGGTACGGCGCCCGCTCCTCGTAGCCGTCGAGGCCGACGGCCGACAGAGCCTCGGCCACGCGCGAGGCGACCTCCTCGGGCACCAGGCCCATCGTGGCCGGGCCGAAGGCGACGTCGTCGACGACGCGTGGCATGAAGAGTTGGTCGTCGGCGTCCTGAAACACCAGGCCCAGGTGCCGACGGACGTCGCGGGCCGTGCCTCGGGTCAGCGTGTGACCCGCCACGCCTATCCGGCCGCCGGCCGCCAGAAACCCCGCCATGGCCAGTAGCAGCGTGCTCTTGCCGGCCCCGTTCGGGCCGACCAGGCCGACCCGCTCGCCCGCCGCCACCGAGAACGTCACGCCGCGCAGCACCTCCGACCCCGTCGGGTAACGGTATCGCACGTCGACGAGTTCGAGCACCGGCTCAGCCATAGGCCACCTGATCCCACACGACGACGCCTGCCCCGCACGCCGAGACGAGCATCGCGAACAGCCAATCCGTCGCATGCATGTGGGCCGCCGCGGGGCCGTGCAACGTGCCGTCGAAGCCCCTGGCGGCCATGGCCCAGTAAATCCGCTCGGCCCGGTCGTACGTCCGCAGGAAAAGGACGCCGACGACGCCCACGCGGCTGTGGAACCGCAGCCGCCACGGTCCCAGGCCGCCGTCGCGGGCGGCGCGGGCCATGCCCACGCGCATCCCTTCGTCCAGCAACACCCACAGGTACCGATACAGGAACGCCAGTTGGACGACAAACGCGCGCGGCACCCGCAGCCGGGCCAGGGCCTGGAGCACGTCCTGAAACCGCGTCGTCGCCAGGAGCAGCACCGTGGCCCAGGCCGAGAGGCCGAACTTGGCCGCCAGGTGCCCGGCGCGGACCAAACCCTCGTGCGTGACCGCGATGCCCCACGGCCCCAGCGTCCACACCACCCGTCCGGGCTCAAGGAACGGGAACAGGACCACGATGGCTAGGGCAAACGGCGATACGACGAGAAGCCGTCTGGCCACATAAAGCGGAGGCGTGCGGCCAAGGGCGTGATAGACGCCCAGGGCGAGCGCCGTTGGAACCAGAGGAAGGAAATGGTCGCGGCCCACCAGGACCGTTGCCAGGACGACGGCCACCAGGGCCACCGTCTTGGCCGCCGGGTCGAGCCGGTGGACGGCGCTGCGGCCGGCGGCGAAATGGTCGAGCATCCGGTGATGCACTCTCGGCCTCCCGGCAGGGGCTACGGCGTGGCGGAGGCGGAGCCCGCGGGGCGATGCCGCCTCAGCAGCCACCCAACTCCCAGCAGGATGCCCATGACAAGCCCACTGCCGATGATGCCGGCCGCGGCGTTGCCCCAGAATCCGTCGCCCAGCCCCATCAGGCTATACTCGTTGAATGCCACGAGCGGGGCGTCGAGACCGCCGTGGACCGCCTCGGCCGCGCCCAGGTCCTCCTGGGTCTTCTCCAGGCCGTCCGGGTGGCCCGACGCAAAGTACGACACGATGCCGCTAATCGCCAGGGCACACACCACGCCCACGAGAAGCGTGTTGCGGTTGTAGGTGGTCATGTCGCCGCCTCCTCGGCCGCCAGCGACGGGCTCCCGAAAGCGGCCTCCCGCCTCGTCGCCAGGACGAACCGGACGACGGCCACCGACACCGCCCCCTCCACGAGGCCGATGAACAGGTGGATGAAATCCATGACGGCCAGCGCCTGCGCCAGCGACACGCTGCCCGGCAGCGCCTTCGACCAGGCCAGGAGCAGGATGACGACCGTGGCGCCCGCCACCACGGCCACGGTGCCGCCGACGAACGTGACGACGTCTGCCAGCAGGCCTGCCCGGGGCCGCATCCACAGCCGCCTTGCAACAGCCCCCAGCACGCACGGCACGACACCCATCACGAAGATGTTGGCGCCAAGCGCCTCGACGCCGCCATCCTGGAACACGAGCGATTGCACCACCAGGATGGAGGCCATGACGATGATCCCCAGCGGCGCGCCCAGCAGGATGCCCAACAGGAATCCCCCGCCCAGGTGGCCGCTCGTGCCCGCCAGCACCGGGAAGTTCACCATCTGGGCCGCAAAGACGAATGCGCCCATCACCCCCATGAGCGGGACCTTGCGGTCGTCGAGCCGGCGTCCCGCGACCGCCAGCGACCCCGCCATGGCCGCGCCGCTCACGGCCGCCATGGTACCCCAGACCGGTGGCGACAGAAAACCGGAGCCGATGTGCATGGCATCCCCCTTGGCACTCAGACCAACTCTTCGCCGCTCGTGGCCACGAGGCGACCGTGCTTGACGCCGCGGGCCGACACCAAATGGTCGGCCAGCCGTTGGATCTCGCGCGGCTGGCCGCGCATGACGATGACCTCCAGGCACATCCGGTGCGAGAGGTGGACGTGCATCGTCGCGTGGACGAGGTGATCGTGATCGTGCTGAAGGGCCGTCAGCCGTTCGGTGGCCTCGCGGACGTGGTGGTCGTACACGAGGGTCAGCGTGGCGATGGCGGGGCCCTTCCCGCCCTCCCAGGATTCCCGGACCTGCTCGGCCCGGACGAGGTCGCGAATGGCCTCGCTGCGGTTCGCGTAGCCGCGCCGCTCCGCCAACGTGTCGAGCGTGGCCAGAAGCCGCTTGTCCATGGAAACGCCGAAGCGTACGAGTTCACTCATGGGCCACTCCCTTCCCCGTAACACAACTTACCCGTCCGTAACACGGGCGTCAAGAGGGAACTTGCGAAGGACCCAAGCGGTCCGATGGTTCGTTTTACAACGCCACTTATCGCGCGGCGGCCTTCCCAGGCCGCCGCGATCAGGCCTAACGTGTATTCCTGGCGGCCTAGGAAGGCCGCCAGGCGGGATGACGTAGCCAAGTAGCGTTGCGGCCTACGGTATAGACGGCCTGTCTTGGCGGTTGACAGTTACGCCCCGCGCCGAGCATAATGCCGCCATGGCAAACAACGGCATCTTCCCGCGCCGAGCGACCCGGCAGGTCCACGTCGGTACGGTACGGGTGGGCGGCGACGCGCCCGTCAGCATCCAGTCGATGACGACGACGCCCACGCGCGACGCGGCGGCCACGCTCGACCAGATTCGTCGCCTGGCGACCGCCGGGTGCGAGATCGTGCGCGTGGCGGTGCCGGCGGCGCCCGACGCCGAGGCCCTGCCCCGAATCGTTTCGGCGTCGCCGCTGCCGGTGGTGGCCGACATCCACTTTACGACCGCCCTGGCGCTCCGCGCCCTGGAGGCGGGTGTGGCCAAGGTGCGTCTGAACCCCGGCAACATCGACGACCCGGACGGCCTTCGCCGCGTGCTGGCCCTGGCCGCCGAGAAGGCCGTGCCGCTGCGGTTCGGCGTGAACTCGGGCAGCGTCCGGACGGCCCACGCCGACCGGGCCCAGCGCGACCTGGCGCCGCTGATGGTCGACGTGCTGATGGAGTGGGTGCGCGCGGCCGAGGCCGAAGGCTTTCACGACCTCGTGCTGTCGGCCAAGGCGTCGGACGCTCCGACGACTATCGCGGCGTATCGGCTGCTGGCCGAGGCGTGCGACCTGCCGCTGCACCTGGGCATCACGGCGGCCGGCCCCATCGACGAGGCCCGCACCCGCTCGGCCATCGTCCTGGGCACACTGCTGGCGGAAGGCATCGGCGACACCGTCCGCGTCAGCCTGACGGGCGACCCGGCGAGCGAGGTCACGGTGGCCGAGGAGATCCTGGCGGAACTGGGTCTGCGGCCGCAACAGGGCGTGCGGATCCTGTCGTGCCCGACGTGCGGCCGGTGCCAGGTGGACCTCGTGGGCCTGGTGGAGGAACTGAAACGCCGCACGCGCGACGTGGTGGCGCCGATGACCGTGGCCGTGATGGGGTGCGTGGTCAACGGCCCCGGCGAGGCCCGCGAGGCCGATCTGGGCGTGGCGGCGGGCAAGGGACACGGTGTTCTGTTCCGCGGCGGCCAGGAGGTCCGCAAGTTGCCTGAGACCGAACTGCTGGACGCCCTGCTCGGGGAGATTCACGCCCTGGCCCAGGATTTATAGCGATTTAAGATTGCATTGTGGCGAGGTGGGTCCCCGCACCCACCGCGCCAACATGACATTTCGCGGGGAGCGCGGCGGGTACGGGGACCCGCCGCGCAAACACGCAACGTTAGGCTGCGGCTAACCCACAAGCGGCATCCCAGCCGGAGCCCGTCCCGCCCGTTTGGCTTACCACGAGAAGACCAGCTCGCCGCGGAGGAACGTGGCCACGTCGTTCCGCAGGTCCGTGTAGTATCCGCCCGGGAAGAAGAACTCGTTGACGACGTGGGCGCTCAGGTGCTCGCTGAACTTGTGCTTGATCCAGAGGGCGAGCAGCTGGCCGCGGAACGAGGCGCTGTCGCTGAAACCCGCCGCGCCGCGCAGCGTGTTCTCGTCGGCGAACAGGAGGTGATACTTGCCGATGAGGGTCGTCTTGGCGGTGGGGTCGCACTGCCAGATGCCCGCGATGCGGTGGAGGTTGGTGACGTCGCCGGCGCGGGTCTCCAGGGCCCAGGTGTAGAAGAGGAGTTCGCTCATGATGGGGTACCGGTTCCAGAGCGAGTCGAAGGCCTCGTCGGTTCCGGGCGAGTCGGGGTCGTCGCCCGAGCGGAACTCGTAGGCCACGCCGAGGCGGTTCTTGAGTTTGTCCTTCACCAGGTAGGTGGCCTCGCTGTTGAAGCCGAAGGCCCGCAGGTACCGGCCGTTCTTGTGGCCGAACTGGTGGGCCCCCTCGACGTGGTACTGCCAGTGGTCCGAGAGGTCCTGTGCGAGCCGTCCGCCGAAGGTGTAGATCTCGCCCTGAACGGTGTTCGCGATGGTCTGCCTGAGATCGCGTTTGAAGATGAAGTACCCGTCCACCTGGGTCTTGGGGAGCGCCTTGTTCGTCACGTACAGAATCAGGCCGCGCTCGTTCTGCTCCATCATGTTGCGGTGCATGTTCTGCATGGGCGTGAGCCACCGCTCGCCGTTGTGGGTCTGCTCCAGGTAAATGACGTCGACGGCCGTCTTGGCGTCCTTGAGGTCGTAGGTAAAACGGTACGCGTCGAAGAAGATGGTCCGCGACCCGTCCAGTGGCGTACCTTCGAAGATGAGCCAACCGTCGCCGAACGTGAACTCCTGCCGGCCGGCCACGACCGACAGGGGCGACCCGCCCAGGTTCTTGAGCGTGAGGTTCAGTTTATCGAACAGGACGTCGCCCTGGTCGTAATCCTGGCGGTTGTCGGGCTGGGTGTAGTGCCGGCCCTCCCAGATCAGGCGCAGGTTGACGTCGACGTCCTTGACGGGCGACAGGGTCATCCACCAGCGGGTGCGGTACCGCTGCATGGCGAGTTCGTTGTTGGCGGCGCCCTTGTCGAGCGTGCCATGGTTGTTGGCGTAGCTTTCGCGGAGGCGAAGGTCGGCGCCCCAGGCGAACCACTCGAAGGGGTTCTTGGACTTGGCCAGGAAGTCCTCGATTCTTTCCTCGGCGCTGGCCGGCTTCGGTTCTTCAGCAGCCGTGGGTTCGGCCGCTTGGGTTCCGACCGGCAGGGCCAGCATCGCCGCGACCATCGCGCAGGCGCCAAACCACGACATTCGAACAGTCGACTTCATCAGGACGGCGCTCCTTCGGAAACACAACCCCCCTTAACGTCAGGCCTTCAGGCGGTACACGTTGCCGCGTGGAAAGTCCGCCTTGGCGTGAGCCGACCATCAAGAAGCACGGGGCCTTGTCTGGCCGCACCCGCGCGACGGACAAGACCCCGCGCCGCTGAAGTCCATGCCACTGCGTCAATCAGCCGGCGTCAGCCAACGTTGCCGGCATCCAAGCCCTGCCTGGCAGCAAGAGCCCCTAGAACTCATACTTCAGCTGGATGCCCCAGCCGCCGTTCTCCTCGCCATTAACGATGTTGCCGAGGTGACCATAAACGCCCGCGAGGGTGCAGTGCTCGTTGACAATCCAGGCCAGCAGGATCGTGTGCCAGGCGTCCTCGACGCCGATGAGGTTGCCGACCCGTCCGTATGGATTCTGCTTCTCCTTGTACTCGTAGCCGATGGCCAGCCAGTCGAAGGGCACCCAGGCGATGTTGGCCTCGACGTTCGTGCGATACGTGTCGCTGAAGCCGAGCCACCCGGTCTGCGCCCCCGTGGTCCACCGCAGGCCCACGTTGGCCAGGACCGGCCGGTCGAGGAACCCCTTCGGGAACATCTTGCCGGCCGTGATGGTGTAATCGACGCCGTTGTTGCGCTCAAAGCCAAGGGCCCTGGCGCCGCCGCCGAGCCGGGTGTCCATGTTCTGAACGCTCTGGTTGTGCTTGAAGTGCACGCCGCCGACGATCTGGGGCATCCACGGGCCGGAGGTGTTCTCCTCCACCAGGATGCCGCGGAGGTTCCAGTTGTGCATATTCACGTGGGTCCGGCCAAGATGGACGCCGATCGCACCCCGCACGTCGCCGGGGAAGTCGCCCAGGCCGACGCGGTTGTAGGCGTAACTGAACTCGATCCGCCGGTAAAACACCTCCGAAAGGGCGATGCTGTTGATGACCTTCGAGCCGGCCACCAGGTACGTGTACGAGACCGACGGCAGGCCGACCTTCGTTCCGGGCACCCCGGGATTGGCGAAGTAGGCCATGGGCGTGCAGGCCCCGCCGGCCACGCCCTCGAGGCTGTGCAGCGGCAGGGGCGGCCCATCGCCCGCCGGCGGCTGGTCGGCCGCGCCGGCGGCCTCAGCGGGTGCGCCGGCCTCGCCGGCGGCCCCGTCTGCCGCCAAGGCGTCGGCTGCCACGCCGTTCAGGTAGAGCGACAGGTCATCTTCGTTGAAGAAGGCCTCCGGCGATTCCGGGGCGGCAACGGCTCTCACACCCGCCATCCCCATCGCCAGGGCCACCGCCACGACGGTCAAGACGGCCAGACGCAGGCTCTTCATAGGATTCTCCTCCCTCATCCCGATGAACCGAGTCCTGTACCTGCTTGTGCCGCGCCCCAGACACCCTTTGCCAGGGGTCGCAGCCGATCCGCGAACTCAGCCTTCCTGAGCGCCTTATAACCTTCCGATGCGGCTAATATGGCAATTTGAGCACCGGCAAGGCAAGCCTTTTTCCATCGCGTGAACAAAAAAAATGTCTCCCGGCCAGGCCCGTAAGAGCCCCGCGATGCCTCTCCCACAACGTTATCGGTCGTTCCCAGGCGGCATCTTCCGAAAAACCCCGGCCACCGACATGGGGGGCTGCGCCAAGGCTTTCTGACATGGGTGGCCCGTAGTGATAGCGTCCTTGATGATGCGTGGCGGGAGCCGCCTACGCGAATCTAGCCAAATCGTACGCCCAAGTTACGCAACATGGAGAATGTGTTGATGCAGGGCACATTGAACGCTTCGCACAAGTTCGGAATCGGCACCTTTCGCTTCACGTCCGCATTGAGAACCTCTTGCGTCACCACCACATACCCCTTCGCTGTCGCGTAGGCCACCAGCCATCCGTCCGCCTTGGATGCGAACTCGGCCTTTGCCGCAGCGAAGAACTGATCCTGTGACTGTACCCACTCCATCAGCTCTCGATAGCCATCAATGACTTGCGGATCGTCCGTTGGCATGAACGCACTGGCGAAGCGCTCCTTGGTCCACGACGCGAGTTCATCCTTTCCTCTTTGAATTTCTGTTTGCACGCGGTCGATACTCATAACTCGCCCGTCCTGTGCGTGTGCGATAAGACTTTGCCAAAAACGCGGCGCCAGATCGAAAGCGTAATACGAACGGGCCGCGCACATGAACACATCGGCGTCCAGGATGTATCTGTAGCCGTTCATCGCCGCGGTCCCCCGATTCCGAGCGACGCGGCGTAGGCATCAAAAGTCTTGCCGTAAAGGCCTGTCAGTCGGTACGCCTCGGAATAGAGCAGCCTCTGCTCCCTGGCTGCTCTCACCACGGTCCTGGCAAATCGGTAGCCGATGCGGAGGTTCTGGTTGGCGTAGAAGTCTCCGCCCTGTGGCTGGTACGACGCCGCGCGCCTTTCGCCGGTCTGGTAGGAGTCGTAGAACGCAAAGAATGCTTCTCTGCCGATGAGCCCCAGGTCCAAGGCCCGCCGCGCCACCACAATCTCACTGACCTTGAATCGACGGGCCATCACTTGGAAGGGCGAGGGCTCATCAGAAACAGACGACCACGCCGGGCGCAGCAGCCGCTCTGGAACGAGGAACTCCGCTGCCACTTGATTGCACGCCTGTTCAGTGGCGTCCTCGGCAGGCATGAGTTGCCGCAGGTCAAAGGCCGCGCTGCTCCCGAAGAACACATGCGCCAGTTCATGGGCGAGCGTGAACATTTGGGCCGCCTTGCCGTCGGCCCCGTTGACGAAGAGAAGTGGCGCATACTCCTCAACCAGCACGAAACCGCGGAACTCGTTTGGATCCAGTTTCCGATGTGTGTTGTTGCCGACGATCCCGTTGACGACCACGAGGATTCCTGCTTCGTCGATTGCTTCGCGCAGGGCGCGCAACGCATCAGTCCACGTCGGCTGGCCAGCCGCCCAGCCCACCTTAAGGCCCAGGGCCCCCCGTATGCGTTCGGCCACCGCAGCGCGCTGCTCTGCGATCTTAGCCGACGCGACGAATGGCACACGATCTCGCCCCTCTTCGACCAGAAACTCGCTCATCCAAGCCTGTCGCCGCTGCATCATCTGAACCGTCTCAAGCAGGTCCGGGCTCGGCTGCTCCGGGGAGTCGCTGCGAAGCGTCCGGAAATACGGAATTGGCAGGCGCTCTTCCGGCGGCTCTGCCAAGAAGAAGAACCCGAGGGGAGTCAACGTCGCCTTCGCCAGAGACTCCAACTGACGCAGCGTGGGGAGTGCCTCACCGGCCGCCCACTCTCCGATTCTCGGGAATTTGGACGCCAGTTCTTGGAGCGACCTTCCCGAACGGTGGACCGCCCAGTGCAGGACGCTCGTGCTAACGGCTACCCTGTTCATCAGTCCACTTCTCCCCGCGCGTCGATCCTGCCTTTCTCGCGGTCGAGATAAGCGGTTATTGCCCCCAGCTCGGCCAACGGTGGCCGCGCAAAGCGGATCTTGAGCATGTCGCCTGAGGACAGGTGCTTGACAGTCGTGGCATAAATCGAGTCGTTGATGACCATTATCGGTCGTTCCAGGGGGGCATGCATCAAAAAAACCCGGCCGCTGCCCCGCCCTACGCTGACGCGGGGTCCGGTTCACGTGCCGCCGGGCCCTCGACCACGAAAAACGCTGCCAGGACGATGGTTGCGGCCAAGGCGATGCCCGACAGGGAGAGCCAGAAACTGCTGTAATTCAACTCGCCGCCCGCCGGCGTGAAGCACCTTCCCAGGGCACCGTTCAACCATCCGCCCACGATGGGTCCGCACGCCAGCGCCAGGCCGAACACCATCTGGGCCGAGTGCCGGACGTCTTTGTCGGCCACGCGGTCCACGTAGATGCAGGCCGCCGCCATGAAGCACGCGAAACACACCCCGTGCAGGCCCTGACTGGCCACGATGATCCATAGCGGCAGGCCGGTGGCGGCAAAAATGGCATACCGGGCCACGTACGCCAGTGCCCCGATGAGCAATACCGGTTTGAAGCCCAGCCGCTTCAGGAGCAGTCCCAGGACCGCCACCATGAGAATCTCGAAGATCTGGCCCAGGCTCATGGCCGGGGGGATGTACCCCTTCTCGAGGTGCATGGCCATCAGGAAGTTGCCGGCCTCCATGAAGTAAATCTGGTGGACGGCCGCCAGCACGATGCCGCAACCCATGAGCACCGCGAAGGAACGGCGGCGGAGCATCCGCAGGGCCTTCCCGATGGCCAGCGCCTCGCGGGCATGCCGCTGAGGCCGCGTATCGGGTAGCGTCAGGCAATAAAGCCCGTACAGAACCAGGACGATGCCGGCGGCCTTCAAGGCGTCGGCCAGCCGCGCGGTTACGTCGGGCCGGTCACTGCCCACCAGGAACGGCGGCAGCCAACTCAGGTGGAGGTCCTGAAGCAGCCAGACCCAAGCGAAGAGCCACCCCGCCGCGATCCAGCCGATCGTGCCCCACACGCGGACACGCGGGAACTGCCGGTCGGGGTCCGTCATGTGCGTGAACGACAGCGAATTGGCCAGCAACCCCGTGGGCGCCGACACCAGGCTGAACACCACCGACAGCAGCAGCCACACGGCAAACACCGTCTGGTAGGCCGTGATCCACATGACGACGCCCGACACCATCAGCAGCACCGCCATGAGCCGCTGCGTCCGGAAGTACCGGTCGGCCAGCTGGCCGGCCACCAGCGGCGAGGCCAGGGCCCCCACCGTGCCGGCCACGCCCATGATCCAGCCCCGTTCGTCCTGGCTGAAGTCGAGGCCGTCCTTCAGGTAGGTGCCCAGCAGGGGAACCCAGAGGCCGCCGACGGCGTACTGCAGAAACATCATGGTCGAGAGGCGTACGCCAATCGCCCTGGGATGCGCGCTGGGGCCGGGCAACGCGGGCTCGGAAGTGGTCGTCATCGCGGTGTCCCTGATGCGCCGGGTTTCGAGGCGGCGTCGGCCCCTGCCGACCGCGCCGCGACAACTGTATCGGTGGCCGGTATGCGTTACAAGCGTAATGTCGGCGGTGGCATGGGGCCGCGCTTCGGCCAAGGTGAGGTCCGAACATCTGGGGTGTGCCTAGAGTTTCTGGCACGGGTGGCATGCCCAGGCCGCCGTTGCCTGGGCATGCTCCCTGACCCACGTGCAACATGCCCACGCCAGCAGCGGCGTGGGCATGCCACCCAAGGAGTGCGGGGCTTGCCAGGAAGTCTTGGCACACCCAACACCCGTCCGCGCCGGGATTTTCCTTGGATTTTCCTTGCAAGTGGTCGGCTGGCCGATATGTTTCCTGGCGGGACAGAGGCCGCACGAGACGTTCCGCCGGCCGCCACGCAAGGGGAACACGGTGGACTACAAGAAGTTCGCGCGCCAGCAGATCGAGGCCATCCGCAAGACCGTCGGCAAGGGCAAGGCCATCAGCGCCCTCTCGGGCGGCGTGGACAGCGCCGTGTGCACCGTGCTGGCCCACCAGGCCATCGGCGACCGGATGAAGGTCATCTTTATCGACGACGGTCTCATGCGGCAGGACGAGCCGAAGTGGGTGAAGGACCAGTTCGCCAAACTCGGCATCCGGGTGACCATCCTGCGCACCGCCAAGACGTTCTTCAAGGCCCTCCGGGGCAAGATCGACCCCGAGGAGAAACGGAAGGCCTTCCGCGACACGTTCTACCGGACCTTCAGCAAGGCCGTGCGCGACTCCAAGGCCCAGTTTCTCATCCAGGGGACCATCGCGGCCGACATCCTCGAGACCCGCAAGGGCGTCAAGACCCAGCACAACGTCCTGGACCAGATCGGCATCAGCGCCAAGAAGCAGTACGGGTACACCACCATCGAGCCGCTGAAGACGCTCTACAAGCCCGGCGTCCGGAAGGTCGGCCGGGCCCTGGGCATGCCGAAGCAACTGTACACGCGGATGCCCTTCCCCGGGCCGGGCCTGGCCACCCGCTGCCTGGGCGAGGTGAACCCCGAGCGAATCGCCATCGTCCGCAAGGCGTGCCAGATCGTCGAGGACGAGACCGTGCGGCTGAAGAAGTTCCAGGCCTTCGCCGTCCTCCTGGCCGACCAGGCCACGGGCGTCACGAAGGACGGGCATCGCCGTTTCGGGCACCTTGTGGCCGTCCGGTGCGTGAACTCCGAGAATGCCGTCACGGCCACGGCGACGAAATTGCCCTGGTCGACGCTCATGACGATCCAGAAGCGGATCTACAAGGAGATCCCGTCCGTAACGAAGGTGCTGTACGACTTGTCGCCCAAGCCGCCCAGCACGATCGAGTACATCTAGTGCTACTTTGTCAACTCGGCGTGGGCCCCTTGGAGCCCGCGCGGTGGCCTTCCTAGGCCGCCGCGAGTTGGCGCAGGTCGCTTCGGAACATCGGTCAATCAGGAACCGGGTAGAGGAGCTATGAAGAAACCCGCGAAGGCAGTTCTGATCCTGGAGGACGGGGCCCGGTTCGAAGGTAATTCCTTCGGCCACGCCGGAGATGTTTTCGGCGTGGCCGTTTTTTTTACCGGCGTCGTCGGGTACCATGAACTCCTGACCAATCCGTCGTATCGCGGCACGCTGGCCGTCCTGACGTACCCCATCATCGGCGCTTGCGGCGTCAACGCCGACGACAACGAGTCGCCCGCCGTCCACCCGGCGGGGCTCATCGTCCGGGAATACAGCCGCACGTTCTCGAACTTCCGGGCCACCGGGTCGCTGGAGGATTTTCTGAAGGCCCATCGCGTGGTCGGCATCTCCCAGGTCGATACGCGGGCCGTCGCCGTGCACCTTCGCGACCACGGCCAGATGCAGGCCGCCATCGTCCGCGGCAAGTCGGACGCCACGAAGGTGGCCGCCAAGCTGAGGGCCGCTGCCTCGGCCCCCGCTCGAGACCTCGCCGCCGAGGCGACCTGGGCAGGCAAACGCCGCGCGCGGGGCAAGCAGCGGGGCACCCTCGCCCTGGTGAACCTCGGCGTCAAGGAAAGCCTCCTCGACCAACTGGCCGACCTGGGCTTCGCCGTCCGAGTCGTGCCGCACCCGGCCTCCGCCCGACAGGTTCTCGCCGGCAAGCCGAAGGGCATCATCCTGGCCGGCGGGCCGGGCGACCCGCGGGCGCTTGAGGGGGCCGTGGCCACCACGAAGGCCCTCCTGGGCAAGGCCCCCCTGCTCGGCATCGGCCTCGGGCACCAGGTGCTGGCCTTGGCGCTGGGGTGCCGGGTCGAGCGGATGAAGACCGGCCATCGCGGCGTCAATTGCCCCGTCAAGGAACTGACGGGCGGCCGGCTGGCCATCACCGTCCAGCACCACGGTTACGCGGTGGACGGCGACTCGATGAGCGACGGCGTCGAGGTGACCCACACGAACCTGAACGACGGGACCATCGAAGGCGTCGGAAGCCAGGCCCTCGACGCCGCGGGGGTCCAGTTCCATCCGTGTCGCGACGAAACCGAAGCGCCGGACGCCGTACTCGCACGGTTCTCGGAATCGCTTTAGGGGACAACGCCGCCGTGCCCAAACGAACCGACATCAAGAAGATCCTGATCATCGGCTCCGGGCCCATCATCATCGGCCAGGCCTGCGAGTTCGACTACTCGGGGTCCCAGGCCTGCAAGGCCCTCAAGGAAGAGGGCTACCAGGTCGTGCTGATCAATTCGAACCCGGCCACGATCATGACCGACCCGCGCATGGCCGACCGCACGTACATCGAGCCGATTACGCCGGAGGCCATCGAGAAGATCATCGCGGCCGAGCGGCCCGACGCCATCCTGCCGACACTTGGCGGCCAGACGGGCCTGAACGTGGCCGTCTTTCTGGCCCGGGCCGGCGTGTATGCCAAGTACGGCGTCGAGGTCCTGGGGGCCAGCCCCGAGGCCATCGCCCGGGCCGAGGACCGCGACCTCTTCAAGCGCGCCATGCTCGAGATCGGCCTGAAGATGCCCGAGAGCGGCATCGCGACCACCGTTGAGCAAGGCCTGGAGATCGGCCAGCGAATCGGGTTCCCGCTCATTCTGCGGCCCGCGTTCACGATGGGCGGCTCGGGTGGGTCCATCGCCTACAACCTCGAGGAACTGGCCGACTGCCTGACCCGCGCCATCACCACCAGCCCCGTCGGCCAGGTCCTGGTCGAGCAGTCGGTCCTCGGGTGGAAGGAAATCGAGTTCGAGGTCATGCGCGACTCGGCCGACAACGTCATCATCATTACCTCGATGGAGAACGTCGACCCGATGGGCGTCCACACGGGCGACTCCATGGTGGTGGCCCCATCGCAGACGCTTACCGCACGCGAATACGCCGAGTACACCAACCTGTGCCGGCGGATCATCCGCAAGATCGACGTCACGGGCGGCGGCATCAACATCCAGTTCGGCGGAAACCCCGCCAACGGCGACATCGTCATCATCGAGGTCAACCCCCGCCTGTCGCGCTCCAGCGCCCTGGCCTCGAAGGCCACGGGTTTCCCCATCGCCCGGGTGGCCACCAAACTGGCCATCGGCATGACGCTCGACGAGATTACCAACGACGTCACCGGCAAGACCTACGCGTACTTCGAGCCCACGATCGATTACTGCGTCTTCAAGGTGGCCCGCTTCACGTTCAAGAAGTTCCCGAAGGCCGACCCCACGGTCAACACGTCGATGAAGTCGGTCGGCGAGGCCATGTCGATCGGCCGGACGTTCAAGGAGGCCCTTCAGAAGGGCCTGAGGAGCCTGGAGATCGGCCGCTACGGTCTGGGGTTCGACGGCAAGGACTACCTGGTGCCCGCACCCCGCGACGACGCCGAACTGACGAAGCGGCTCGTGACGCCGAACGACGCCCGGCACTTCTACGTCCAACACGCCCTGCTAAAAGGGTGGAGCGTCGAGAGGATAGCCGGTCTGACGAAAATCGACCGGTGGTTTATCGACCAAATGCAGGAGATCAACGACATGGCGGAGCGGATCGCGCGGCACAAGGGCGCCAAGGGGCTCCGCAAGATGCCCACCGATCTGGTGCGCGACGCCAAGCGGACCGGCTTCTCCGACGTCCAGATCGCCCACCTGACGGGCACCCGCGAGACGGCCGTCGCCCGCGAACGCCAACGGCGCGGCATCCGCCCGTCGTACAAACTCGTCGACACGTGTGGCGGAGAGTTCAACGCCGACCGACCCTACTACTATTCCACCTACGAGCCCGTCGACGAGAACCGCGTCACGGACAAGAAGAAGGTCGTCATCCTGGGCGGCGGGCCCAACCGCATCGGCCAAGGCATCGAGTTCGATTACTGCTGCTGCCACGCCTCCTACGCCGTCAAGGAACTCGGGTACGAGGCCATCATGGTCAACTCGAACCCCGAGACCGTCTCGACCGATTACGACACCTCCGACAAACTCTACTTCGAGCCGCTGACCCGCGAAGACGTCCTGGCCATCATCGAGGCCGAGCAGCCCGAGGGCGTCATCGTCCAACTGGGCGGCCAGACGCCGCTGAACCTGGCCGTGCCCCTCGAAGAGGCCGGCGTCCGCATCCTCGGCACCAGCCCCGATTCCATCGACCGAGCCGAGGACCGCGAGCGGTTCAAGCAACTCCTGGGGAAACTCAAACTCCTCCAGCCGCCCAACGGCACCGCCTTCTCCTACGACCAGGCCCGCGCCGTCGCCGAGGAGATCGGGTACCCGGTCGTCGTCCGCCCCTCGTACGTCCTGGGCGGCCGGGCCATGGAGATCGTCTTCGACGCCGAGGAACTCGAGCGGTACATGGCCGAGGCCCGCATCGCCTCCGACGCCTCGACCGAGCACCCCATCCTGGTCGACAAGTTCCTCGATAACGCCATCGAGGTCGACGTCGACGCCATCGCCGACGGTCGGCAATGCGTCATCGGCGGCATCATGGAACACGTCGAGCCGGCCGGCATCCACTCGGGCGACTCGGTCTGCGCCATCCCGCCCATGACGTTGACCGACGAAATCGTGGCCGAACTCGCCCGCCAGACCAAGGCCCTCGCCATGGAACTGGGCGTCGTCGGCCTCATGAACGTCCAGTACGCCATCCGCGGCGACACGATTTACGTGCTCGAGGTCAACCCCCGGGCCAGCCGCACGGTGCCGTTCGTCGCCAAGGCCATCGGCGTGCCCCTGGCCGGCATCGCCACGAAGGTCATGCTGGGCAAGTCGCTCGAGGAACTCGGCTTCACCCAGCAAGTGCGGATCGACCACGTCGCGGTCAAGTCGCCCGTGTTTCCGTTCGCGCGGTTCCCGGGCGTCGACGCCGTGCTCGGGCCGGAGATGAAATCGACCGGCGAGGTCATGGGCATCGACACGACGTTCGGAACGGCCTATGCCAAGAGCCAACTGGGCGCCGGACACGTGGTGCCGACCAGCGGGACGGTCTTCATCTCGGTCCGCAACGCCGACAAACGCGACATCATCTTTATCGCCAAGAAACTCGACGACATGGGGTTCAACCTCGTGGCCACCGAAGGCACCGCGGCCGCGCTGGCCCACAACGACGTCCGCGTCACGCCGCTGCGGAAGATCTCGGTGGGCCGACCGAACGTCCTCGACCTCATGAAGAATAAGGACGTCTGCCTGATTATCAACACCGCCAGCGGCAAGAACCCTCGCCTCGACGAGATTCACATCCGCACCCACGCCATCGCCACCAACATCCCCCTCATTTCCACGCTGAGCGCCGCCGCCGCCTTCGTCAACGGCATCGAAGCCCTCAAGAAGCGCGGCATCTCCGTCAAACCTCTCCAGGAATACAACCGCCGGAAGTAATGCTACTACGCGGATGGGTGGCATGGTCATCCCGAAGGGTGACCATGTTTCAGGCGTAGGCTGCGTGCAAGCCCCATCGCTCGCAACCACTCACAGCCAGAAGGGAGTCCAGGGAAGAGCCAAAGGCCGAAGAACCACGGCGGCGGAGGCTCGGGCCAGGGCCCCTTGACAGGCACGGTTATGGGCGTCCTCTGATTCCCCCCGGTTCCATTGTGATGTGTTGCCCACAGTCCTACTCATTCGAGAGCCTTCGTTAGCGCCCCCCAGTCGCGTCTGTCGCCACCGTTGTATTGTAAGGCGTATCCAGCAATCCTGTTTGGCCATGGGTCGGAATAACCGTACCCTTCAAGCATATACAGCCGGCCGTGTTCGACGTATAGCACGAACCCCGCTCCATCGGCCATTCCGCCGATCTGGGCAACGACGTCACCGAAGCGAAGGTTAGCGTGATTGGCCCGCGGCGCGTCTCCGCAGTCGAGGTAGGCGTAAAAACCCACACCCGTCAGCTCGCGACGAGTCACGCGGCAGTTGGGAAGCTGCTCGCGCAACTGCTCCAAGAGCCGGTGTCTGCCCTCGAGGAGTTTGGCCAAGACAGCACGCTCAAGTTCCGTAAGTTCAGTCATCTGAAAGCCGTTCCATAATCGGGCGACGCCACATACTCGGGGGACACCTTCCTACTTTCCGCCCTTTCGCGCCCGACCGCGCCATTCTGCAATCTGAAATCCCAAATCCGAAATCAATCGCCTCCAGCCTCCAGCCTCCAGCCTGAAGCCTGCCGCCCCCGCCTCGGTATGCTTTAGTATATATTGAGTCCACTCCATTTAGGCTCAAAACGGGGCGCGAAACGGCCGATTCCGGCGCGTTCCGATCAAAAATCGAAAAAAGCGATCAAAAGCGGCGCGTTTCCCCTTGCCTATCTTACCAAAACGGGGGTGAATCGACCCTGGCGCTCTCGAAACGAGGTTTAGGCCCTGAAAAACCCCACTTTTCGCCCCTGCGGCGGAACACCGTTATCCTAAAACATATACCGAGGGGGCTCCCCTACCCCCTGCTGCGCCAGTAAGGGCACACGCAACGATAGGGCCCTCCGGCGCCCCCCCCGCGTCTACCCACCTTTCTGGCATGCATCCTACTCTGGGGTGGCATGCCGACGCTGCTGTTCGCGTGGGCATGTTCCCAGTGGGCCGGGGATCATGCCCAGGCAACGGCGGCCTGGGCATGCCACCCGTGTCTGCCACAAAATCCTGGCGCCCGCCATTACCGCTTGCGGTAGGTCTCGATGCCCTTCTTGAAGGCCTCGTAGCCCGGCTTCGCCGTGCCCTTCTCGTCGCGGAGGCCCGTGGAGGTCAGGAACCAGATGATGTTGCGGTACTGGAGAATCTGGTCGCCGAGCATCTTCCGCAGGGTGTCCTTGGTGGCGTCGTAGGGCCAATCCTTGTCGCCCGCGTACGAGAGACCGGCCACGCGGCTCTCGGCCCGCCGAAGCCACCCAAACAGCGACGTAATCAGCCGCGCCTGCACGGCGGGCGACGACTCGACCGACCCGTGCGTCGGGCACAGCACCTCGGTCAGCAGCAGCCGGCGGTTGCCCGCCAGGCGCATGGCCCCCTCCAACACCGTGGCGAAGTACTTCGGATGTCTCGGGTTGAGCGCGTTGGCCGTGGGGTTGCGGTCCATCACGCTGCACGGGGCCGTGTAGGTCATGGCGTAGTGCATGCAGGAGGGCGCCAGGCCTCGCCAGAACTTGGCCGGCTCGTCTTGGTCGGTCAGGACCACGCCCAGACTCACCTTGGGCCATTCCTTGCGGATGACGTACGCCCCGGCCGCGACGAACGTGACGAACCCCGGCCATTCCTTTTCGTGGCTGCCGAAGTACTTGTTCACCTTGTGCCCGACGTTCAGGAAGTCGATCCACTCGCCGTAACGGCCCAGGAACGCCTTCAGGAACTCGCCCCAACGCTGCAGCATCTTGGGGTCGTCGAAGGCTCTGTCCAAGAGGTATCGCGGCATGTGTTTCTTGTTGTCGTCGTCGACGTTGTTCAGGGTGATGGCGATGGTGTACCCGGCGGCCTTGAGTTTCCTCAGGCGCGCGGCCAGCGGGTCGTTGTCCGCGAACTCCTTCCAGGCATAGTCGCCCTCCCGGTCCTCGTCCCATCGCATTTTATCGTGCATGAAGTTGAGGCCGAGTTCCTTGGCCATCTTCTCATCATCCTGGCCGCTCGCGCGCGGCAACCCGCCCAGACCAATGGGCACGGGAGCCGCACCCGAGGTCGCCGCCCATCCGACGACCAAAGCGGTCGCGACAGCCACCGCCAGGCAACGTCGTGTAACCGTACGTCCCGTCTGCGTGGTCATCATGTTCACACTCCCTATTCGACGAACCGAATCGGCCCAAAGGCATTCATGTTGTTCGACGGGGCCGCAAACGTCGTGTTCAGCCGCTGGTCAGGTGGCCAACCGGCCCGGCTCGCGGAGGCCCGTGCCCTTAATCTTCCTGGCCGAGTCGCCCAGGTCCTGGCGGCAGGCGTCGGCCAGGCCCTCGATTCGCGCGACGACGTCGGGGTGTTTGTCGGCGACGTTGGTGGTCTCGCCCATGTCGGCCCGCAGGTCGTAGAGCGCGAGGCCCGTCTTGGCCTGCGAGTACGGGCCGGGCTTGCCGCCCGTCCCGCCGGGATGGCCGGCCATCGTCCGGTAATCGTGCGGAAAGTGCAGTTTCCACTGGCCGCTTCTCACGGCCTGGAGGTGCCGGCCCCAGTAGAAGAAGAGCGCCCCGTGCGGGCTGGTGGCGTCCGCGCGGCCCTCCATGAGCGGCCGGATGTCGAGGCCGTCGATCTTGTGGTCGGGCAGCCGGCCGCCCACGAGGCCGGCGATGGTCGGCAGAAAGTCGATGGTCATGATGGGTTCGTCGCACGTCCGCCCGGCGGGGATGCGCCCCGGCCACCGCATGATGCACGGTTCGCGGACGCCGCCGTCCCAGACGGTGCCCTTCCCCTCGCGCAGCGGCAGGGCGCAGCCGGCATGGTCGCCGTAACTCAGCCAGGGACCGTTGTCGGAGGTGAAGATGACGAGCGTGTGCTCGTCCAGGCCGCACCGCTTCAGCGTGTCGAGGATGCGGCCCAGGCCCCCGTCGATCTCCTCGATGACGTCGCCGTACAGACCGCGCTTCGACTTGCCCTGGTGCTTGGCGGAGACGTGCAGCGGCACGTGCGGCATGTTGTGGGCCACGTAGACCAGGAAGGGGCGCTGGCGGTTCTTCTCGATGAATCGGCAGGCCCGGTCGCTGTACCAAGTGGTCAGTTGGCGCTGGTCGGGGTTGGTCTGGACGACCTTCTCGCCCTCGATGAGCGGCAGCGGCGGATACCGGCTGCCCCCGGTCGGGTGGTTCGGCCACATGTCGTTCGAGTACGGAATGCCGAAGTACTCGTCGAACCCGTGCCGCAAGGGCAGAAACTGCGGATGGTGCCCCAGGTGCCACTTGCCGTAGACGGCCGTCGCGTAACCGCGCTGCTTGACGAGTTCGGCCAGCGTCATCTCGCCGTCGCCGATGCCGTGCCGGGCGCCATGGTCGGGCGCACCCAGCAGGCCGATGCGGTTCGGGTAACACCCGGTCATCAGCGCCGCCCTCGACGCCCCGCACACCGGCTGGGCGACGTAGGCGTCGGTAAAGCGGACGCCCTCGCGGGCCATGCGGTCGAGGTTCGGCGTGCGGATGAGCGGCGACCCGAAGCACCCCACGTCCTGGTACCCCTGGTCGTCGGTGAAGACGATGACGATGTTCGGCAGGCGGTTGGGTTCGGCCTGCCTGACGCCCGTCGGCGTACAGGCGAGCCCATGCGGCAGGACCGAGGCCCCTGCCCCGGCCAGGGCCAGGCGTGCGGCAGTCGAGAGGAATCCGCGACGGTTCATGGACTATACCCCATCGGCACGGCGGTATCTCCCGGCCTCGCACGGGTTACACCCTTACCTATAGCGGTCCGCGCGGGCCGCGTCAAGCAACCCTGCCACCGGTTGCGCGAGCAGTCAGGAAGTTGATAACGTGGGACTGAGAGGGGGGTTACATCCGCAGGGCGACGCGCTGGCCGTCGATCTCGACCAGGACCTCGCGGCGGGTGATTTCGAGGACCTTCGCCCCGCCGATGGTCTCGCCGACGTGGACCGACTGGCCGTTGATGATGGCCGTTCCGCCGCGCGGCCCAACCAGGATGCTGCTGATCTTGAAACCCGACGTGTCGGGCGGCGCCGGCGGGGCCTTCTTCTCGGGTGCCGGCTTCTCGGGCACTGGCTTGGGTTCAGGAGCAGGGGCCTCAGCGGGGCTCGGCGGCTGCGGCTTCAACTTCGGTTCCGCCTCGTTCGGCGCGGCCGCGTCGGGCGCCTTGGCAGGTGCTTTAGACTCGGCGGCGGGTGTCGATTCTTTGGGTTCGGGCTCCAAGGTCTTGGCGGTCGTCTCGGGATCAGGCGCGGTCGGCGTGTCGGTCTTCGGGGGCGGCGGCGCAGACGATGGGGCGGTCGCGAGGCCGTCCGGCCTCCATTCCTTCCCGGAACCTTGCGGCGAGGGAGTCGACGCCGTGCCGGGGCCGTCCGTCGGCTTCCTCTCCGCGCCGGCGAGCGCATCGGCGGGTGCGGGGGACGCCGACGCCTGTGCGTCCGGCCCGGGTTCGGGTGGCGGCGGCGTGACGGGCGCGGTCGGCGCGAACGCCGCGGCGCCCACCGCCAGGGCGGCGTTCTGCTCGGCCAGTTGGTCGACGGCCGCGGCGGCCTGCCGGATCATCCGCCCGGCCGTCCACCATACGCCGTAGGCGGCCAGGGCCATCACGATGAGAAGCACGCCGCCCAGGATAGCCAGGCGCCGGCCCCAGCGTCGGCGCGGGGCGCTATGGGTGGAGTTCGACGGTCCGGGCGGCGTCTGGCCGGCCAGGTGTTGGCGTTTTTCCTCGTCGGCCCGCTTGAGGGCTTCGTTGATGAGACTCATCCGCGGGCCCCCTTGAGTTCGGCCGCCGCCAGCCGGGTCAGGCGGCGGTCAATCCGGCCCGTCTGGTTGACGTACCCCGCCAGCAACGCCTTGTCGCTGATGGCGTTGATGAGGCGAGGCGTGCCACGGCTGTACCGGTAAATCTCGTGGATGGCCCCGGCGTCGAACCACGCCAGGGGCCCGTCGTCGCGGCCGGCCACCCGCAGGCGGTGGGACAGGTACCCCTCGGTGTCGCGGCGATTCATGGTCTCGAGATGGAATCGGACGACGATCCGCTGGGCCAACTGACGCAGGTCGGGCTGGTCGAGTTTCCACCGGAGTTCCGGCTGGCCCACCAGGACGATCTGCAACAGTTTCTGGCGCTCGGTCTCAAGGTTGCTGAGCAGCCGCACGAGTTCCAGGCACGCCACGGACATGAGCTGGGCCTCGTCGATGATGAGGACGGCGTCGTGGCCGGCCGAGTTGACCCGCAGCAGGAACTCGTTGAGGAGCCTGAGGTACCCCAGTCGGTCGCGGCGTTTGTCGGCGATGCCGAATTCCTCGACGATGGAACGCAGCAATTGCGTCTCGGTCAGCATGGGGTTCAGGATGAGGGCCGTATGGAAACTCGGGCCCAGGCGCCCCAGCAGCGTGCGGCACAGGGTGGTCTTGCCGGTGCCCACCTCGCCCGTCAGGCAGATGAATCCCTTGCGCTCGCGGATGCCGTACAGGAGGTGGTCGAGGGCCTCGCGATGCTGGCCCGTGAGGTACAGGAACCGCGGGTCTGGCGTGATGCTGAACGGGTCTTCGCGGAACCGGAAGTAGTCGTTATACACCGCCGCCGCCCCTTGAGACCCCTCTCGTGCCGGAAGCCTCGCGGCCCCCTTACCCGGCACGATCCGTCCGCTTCCCAAGGTGTTATTTCGGCATAGGTTGCGTCTGAACTTGACCGTAAAGGGCGATGGCCGCGCGCCAGGGCCGATTCCGGCCCGGAAGGGGCTTTCCCCTCACCGCCGGCCCCTCTCCCCCAGGGCGCAGAGGGGAATCCAGGCGGGTCATGGACGCGCTTGCGGCGTGTGCCAGGAGGCTTTAGAATCGGGCGGCACGTGGGCGACCTTTTCAGGGGGTACGACGATGCGACGCTCTTCGGCCGGGGCCTTCCTGTTGGGCGGACTATGGCTGGCGGTTGCCGGTTGCACCAGCATGGACGAGCCGCCCTCCCCCGACGGCGCCAGGCCCCTGAAGCTGGCCGTCATCCCGAAGGCCACGATGCACGTCTTCTGGAAGTCGATCCACGCGGGGGCCCGGAAGGCCGAACGCGAACTGCCGGGCGTCAGCATCCTCTGGCAAGGGCCCGCCATCGAGGACGACCGCGGGGCGCAGATCAGTTTGGTCGAGACGTTCGTTCAGGCGCGGGTGGACGGCATCGTTCTGGCGCCGCTCGATGACAAGGCCCTCATTGCGCCGGTCCGGGCCGCGCGTGCCGCGGGCATTCCCACCGTCATCATCGACTCGGCCCTGGCCGACCCCCAGGCCTACGTCAGTTTCGTGGCCACCGACAATTTTCAGGGCGGCGTGATGGCAGGCCGGCACCTGGCGAAGATTCTGAACGACACCGGCAAGGTCGTCCTGCTGCGGTACCAGGTGGGCAGCGCCTCGAACGAGAACCGCGAGCGCGGGTTCCTGGACGAGATGGCCCGGCACGGCGGCATCGAGGTGGTATCGAGCAACCAGTACGGCGGCCCGACCGTGGAGACGGCGATGAAGGCGTCGGAGGCGCTGCTGGCGAAGTTCGGCCCGGGCGAGGTCGACGGCGTGTTCTGCGTGAACGAGCCGCTGGCCTGGGGCATGTTGCGGGCGCTGGTGGCCGCCGGGCGGGCCGGGCAAATCAAGTTCGTCGCCTTCGACACCTCGGGCCCGCTCCTGGAAGCCCTCAAGAAGGGCCAGGTCGACGCCCTCGTGGTGCAGGACCCGATTCGCATGGGTTACGAGGGTGTGCGGTCGCTCGTGGCCCACCTTCGCGGCGAGAAGGTCGAGAAGCGGATCGACACAGGCGTGGTCTTGGTGACGCGCGAGAACCTGTCGGACGGCGAGATCGACCGGCTCGTCCACCCGCCGCTCGAGTAGGCCGGCGGCGGGCTATGGCCGCTTGCGGCGAACCAGCACCCCAAGTCCGCCCAGGGCCAGGAGTGCCAGGGTGGCGGGTTCGGGCGCGGGCGGGATGTGCGTGCCGTCGGCCTGGGCCGGATACGCCCGATAGGATGCCCAGCCGTTTGAGATGGAGGTCTGCCGGACGATGAACTGGAAGTACAGCCCCGCGGTCGTGTTGTTGAAGTCAAAAGTGCTCATCTGATATTCCGGGTAGGTGCCGGCTCCAAGGTCCACGGTGTTGATGGACACGAGGGACCCGAGCGAGTTGCCTACGAAGCCCTCGATGGCGCGAATGCCGTTCCCGTGCTGCATAATCTGGATCTGGTCCACGACCGTGGGCGTGCTGAACTTGTACGTCACCACGGCCCGCGCCGGGTCGGGAACGCCGGGCGAGGCGTAGCGATGGTCGTGAAGCGCGAACTGCGCGGACCCCGGCGGCGCCTCGTTGACAAGGTAGCCGATGCCCGAGGTCACGTTCAGGGGATACGGCGGCGCGCTGACGCTCCAGACGTCGTGCCACACCGGCCAACAGCCGGCGTCCATGCTGTCCTCGGGAATGGACACGGCCATGATGGAGGCGCCGGCACAGGCGGAAAACAGCGGAAGAACGAGGCAGACCACAAGCAGACGAGCAACCATGGTAGTCCCCCTACTGTCTGGCGCCAACCAAGCCGCCCGGGTTCCCCACGGCCCTCATCCGGCAAGACGCTTTGCTTCCCCTTAACCGACTGAAGTATAGCCCAAAATGTAGCCTCCGTCAAGCGACTTGCGCAGAGAGCCATTTGCGTTGTGGGCGTTTTGGCGGATGGGGCGAGGTGATGGGCGAGGGGCTGGTCCGCGTGGGGAGGTGAGCCGGGGGTCGCGAGGGCGCCGGGTGGCAGGGCGGCCGCGTCGCGCGGACGCTCACGGGGCTG
>DATKZB010000210.1:0-3900 GCA_035528235.1 Phycisphaerae bacterium | reverse complement strand
GCGCGGCGGCCTTCCCAGGCCGCCGCGATCGGGCCTGACGCATGTTCCTGGCGGCCTGGGAAGGCCGCCAGGCGGGATGAAGTAGCGAAGTTGCGTCGTAGGACTAACCGCGATGGCCCTCATCGAAATCAATTGGCGGCCCGACCGCCGGCGGCTGCGAGGCTTCGGCCTGGCCGCCATCGTGGCCTTCGGGGCGCTCGGCGCATGGATCTTCTTCAGGCACACCGTGTTCGGGTGTCCGATGGATGCCGCAACGGCCCAGGCGGTGGCCGGCGTGCTGTGGGCCGTGGCGGGTATATCGGGGGTGCTGGCGCTGGTGGCCCCACGGGCCCTCCGGCCGCTGTACCTGGGGCTGAGCCTGGTGAGCGCGCCGGTCGGATTTTTGGTTTCTCACCTGGCGCTGGCTGGGGTATATTACCTCGTGGTGACGCCTATCGGGCTCGTCATGCGGCTGCTGGGGCACGATCCGCTGCACAGGCGGTTCGACCCCGACGCCCGGACCTACTGGGTCCGCCGCGGTCCGAGCCCGGACGCGAAACGAAGTTTTCGTCAATTCTGAAGTGCCCGCGGGGCGCCGTCTGACGCTCGTTGCGGGAGGGCCCTGCACGGGGAGCACAAGTCATGTCACACGAGCCGTCTCAGGCTGCGGATTTCCGACGCGAGGCCGCCCGGCAACGCCCGAGTCTGGTGCGGGAGTTCTGGGACTTCCTGTTGCACAACAAGAATGTGGTGGCTGGTGCCGATCCTGGTGGCGCTGTTGGCGCTGAGCGCACTGGCCATCCTCGGCGGAACCAGCCTGGCACCGTTCATCTACACGGTGTTCTGATCAGGCCGCCTGCACCGGCTCCAGCGTTTTGGGATTCCGTATTCACACCACTACTTGGGCGCGGTGGGTCCCCGTACCCACCGCGCCATGCATAGCCGCATACCGAGCGCGGCGGGTGCGGGGACCCGCCGCGCAAACACGCAACGTCAAACCGCTCTCACGGGCGGCCGCTGTCGTCGCTCACGCCGAACGACCGAAGGCGCCGGCGTATCTTCTCCACGACGTCCGGGTTCTCGGGATCCATCGCCAGGGCCCGGCGCAGATGGTCGACGGCCTCCCGTGTCCTGCCCAGCCGGGCCAGCACATTGGCAAGGTTACAGTGGCCCACGGCGCCGGGCTCGATGCGCACGGCCTCCTCGAAATGCACGACGGCCTCGTCGCGCCTGCCGAGGGCGTTCAGGGCGGCCGCCAGGTTGTTGTGGGCATCGGCGTAGTCGGGCCGGAGGCGAAGCGCCTCGCCGTAGCAATCAAGGGCCTCGGCGGGTCTCTTCATGACCACCAGGGCGTCGCCCAGGCAGCGGTGGGCGGTGGCGTGCTTCGGGTCGAGGCGCAGGGCCTCGCGGAACAGGGCGGCGGCTTCCTCGGGCTGCTTCGCCCATAGCAGCGTCACGCCCAGCGTGGCGATCGTCGACGGGTGTCCGGGGAACCGTTCGCGGAGCAGGCGCCACTGCCGGACCGCCTCGGGGGCGTTGCCGGTGTTGCGGAGGAACGCGGCGAACGAGACGCGAAGAAAGTGGTCGTCGCCGTGGCGGTCGAGCGCGCGGCGATAGGCGGCGGCGGTGGCCCGGGCCGCCTCGGCCGTGAGGCCGGCCTTGAGCGCGCGGAGTTCGCGTCGCCGGGCCGCCTGCCGGGCCGCGTGACCAATCTGGTTCGTGAAGGGTGGCCTGCGCATGATGTCCTCGATGCTCCTGGCCACCTGGCAGGCGTTCCACGGGGTCAGCACGAGGGCGTCCTGGCACTGCTGGAGCCTCGGCACCGGCGCATCGGCCGGGGCGCGGTCGCGGATCTCCTTCGGCAGCAGGGCGGCGACGCGGTCCAGGACGGCGCGGGCCAGCCGGTAGTTGCCCACGGGGTTGAAGTGGACGTGTTCGTACAGCCACTCGCCTCCCGGCATGCCGCCCGGGGTCGCCGCGGCGAAGACGTCCTCGGCATCGACGAGGATCACGCCGCCGTCCTTCCGGGCCGACGCCACCTCGCGGATGGTGGCGTTGATACGGGTGTCGGCCCGGAACCGCAAGGCATCCAGGTCGCGGGCCCGCGTGAAGTGCCCCACGGCCTCGGCCGACTGCCCGAGGGCGAGGCCGCACCGGCCCAGGCGGAAGTGCAGGTCGGCATGGGCGTCGTCGATGGCCTCCGCCCGGCGGTACGCCGCAACGGCCTCCGCGTGCCGGCCGGCGTCCTCCAGCGCGACGCCGGCGTCGTAGAGCGCCTGCCACCTCGCGCGGTCGGCGTCCGCCAGGTCCGGGCGATGCACCGACGCAAACGGCGGGCAGTCCTTCAGGTTCGTGACGACGGTGCAGACGATGGCGCGGGCGCCGGCGTCGGTCGCGGCGTCGAGGATATCGGCGAGGTTGGCCGCAAAGTGCGCGTAGACCTCGGCCAGGCGCGGGTCGTCCGCGGGCACCTGGTTGGCGGTGAACATCGCCATGCCTTCCCAGCGGCGGGGCGCGTGGGGGTCGGCGGGGAGCGTCTCGGTCAGACCCCCGAGCAGTTGGCCCAGGCGGGTCGTCCTGGTCCACACGCCGGCGCGGATGAGCGTCAGGTTCGGCCCGTAGTTGCCGAAGACCGTCCCCGCCCCATACGGACCGGTCACCTCGTTGTTGCCCATGTAGACGATGAAGAGGTCGGGCTCATAGGCGGCACACTCGCGGGCAATGGCGCGGACCACGTGCGAGTTGATGGCGGTCATCGCCGTGTTGACGACCTCGAACCGCACGCCCGGGTACCGCTCGCGCAACATCACGTCCAGAATCGCCAGAAACCGTATTCCGGACTCGGCACCCCCTGGGCCGCCGAGCCCCCCAGCACGAAGATCCGGAAGGTGCCCTTCGCCTTCCGGGCCGGGAACGTCGCCAGGTACGGCTCGCGCGCCAGCGCCAGCGGAAAGAAACGCCGGCTGAACGTTCCGTTCGACCGGTACGCGTCGCCGCCCTGGGTCCGAACGAACATCTCGGGCGGGCATCCGTGCCCGGCGAGGCGCAGCACACCCTCCGCCGCCGACAGGACCAGCACGGGGGCCGCCACCACGGCCACCAGCCGCGCTGCCCACAACCGCCAGCCCGACAGGCGCGCGGGCGGACCCGCCGACTCGCTTCCGTCAGGGCTGACGCTGCGGGGTGTCATGTTACGGCCCCCCGGAGAAAGGGCGTCCTCGCGCGGGGGGCCACCACCAGGTAACCCGCTTCAGGCGGAAAACCACGCGGCTTTACTGTTTATCGGGCACCGCGCAGCCAGGCAACAGAATATCCCGGCGCGCGGCACCCCCTGCAACCGGCGCGTAACCGGCGTGTCGGAGCGGGGTTGAATGAACGAGGTCCTTGGTTATCCCTGTGGAAGCACGTGCGGAGCAAGCGCCCGGGTCGCCGCCGGCCCACCCCAAGGATGTGCGTCGATGACGAGGCCCAGGAGTTGGCTGTGTCTGCTGGCAGCGCTGGCGGTCTGCGCGGGGTGCGACAGCAAGGTTGAGCCGCCGCCCGAGCCCCGGACGGACACGTCCGAACCCGCCCCCGGCCTCTCGCCCTCGGCTGCCGCCGAGACGGAGCGGCTCCTCGCGGCCATCCGGGCCGACGACCCGGAGGCAGTCAGGCAACTCATCCGCGAAGGCGTCAACGTGAACGGCCCCGGCGCCTACGGCCGCACGCCCCTGCACGTGGCCGCGGGCGAGGGCAACCGACCCATGGTCGAACTCCTCGTCGCCAAGAAGGCCAACGTCCTGGCGGCCGATGCGAGGGGCAGCACGCCGCTCCACCTGGCCGCCGCCAAAGGCAGCCAGCCGGTGGTCGAGTACCTGCTGGCCCATCGCGCCGACGCCCGCGCCCGCGACAAGGCCGGCCGCACGCCGCTTCACTTGGCCG
>DATKZB010000209.1:0-18341 GCA_035528235.1 Phycisphaerae bacterium | reverse complement strand
GCACTGCCGCGGCGGGTGCGGGGACCCGCCGCGCACAAGTCTGGGAGCGTGCGTCAGGCCTGATGGCGGCGGCCTGGGCAGGCCGCCGCGCACGAATCTGAAAACACTCGTGTCGGACCGCCTACGCGGCGGCGGGCGCGGCGGGGGGATCGGGCGGGTCGGCCAGGCGGGGCAGGCGGGTGCCGAAGACGAGGGCGCCCACGAGGCACGCACTGCCGCCGATGACGAGCGTCGTGGGGGCGCCGAGGTGTTCGGCCATCCACCCGGCCAGCACGGCCCCGAACGGTATCACCCCCATGAACGCCATCGTGTAGAAACTCATGACGCGGCCGCGCTTGTCCTCGTCGACCACCGTCTGGAGCAGCGTGTTCGACGAGTACATCTGGACCATCATGGCGCAGCCCACCCAGACGAGGATCGGCAGGCTGAGCCACAGGGTGGGCCGGAAGTGGGCCGCCAGGGCGAACGCGATCAGACCCGCCCCGAACGCCGCCGCCGCCAGCAGAATCATCCGGCCCAGCCGCATCCGTTCTTTCCGCGCCGCCAGCAGTGCCGCGCCTACCAGGGCACCCACGCCCGTGGCGCCCATCAGGTACCCGAGGGTGTGCGGCCCGCCCTTCAGAATGTCGCGGGCGAAGACCGGCATCAGCGTCGTGTAGGGGACGCCCACCAGGCTCGTCACGGCCAGGACGATGATGGCGGCCCGGATGACGGGCGTCCGCCGGGCGTACGCGAACCCTTCCACGAGTCCGGCCATCACGCCGCCGGTCGGCCGCAGCCGCGGACGCGGCGCGATGCGCATGGCCACCAGGGCCGCGATGACCGCCCCGTACGAGACGCCGTTGACGAGGAAACACGTCCCCTCGCCGACCATCGCGATGATGCCGCCGGCCATCAGCGGTCCCACCAGGCGCGCGGCATTCACCATGAACGAGTTCAGCGCGATGGCGTTGGGCAGGTCGGACCGGTCGTCGAGCATCTGGATGATGAACGACTGGCGCGTCGGCACCTCGAACCCCCGGACGAGGCCCGTGAAAAAACTCAGCGCGATGATGTGCCAGACCTCCACCGTCCCGGTCAGCGTGATGGCGGCCATGGCCAGCGCCTGGGCCATGGCCAGCGTCTGGGCGACGATCAGGGCCCGCCGCCGGTCCCACCGGTCGGCCAGCACGCCCGCCAGCGGGGCCACGACGAACGTCAGAATCTGGGCCGTAAACCCCACCACCCCCAGCAGTATCTTCGAGTCCGTCAGCCGATAGACCAGCCACCCCATGGCCACGCTCTGCATCCACGTGCCGGTTACGGAGATGCTCTGGCCGATGAAGTAGAGTCGGAAGTTGCGATGCCTGAGCGAACGGATGATGGACTTCATGACGGGGACCTGCGGTCAGGTGGATGCGGTCGATTCACGATCTCGCCTTCCCGGACGCCGCCATTTTAAACCCCGCCCGCCACCGGGTGCCACCGGCAAATCTCGCAACGAGACCCTGGCGGCGTGCCAAGAGTTTCTGACGCGGGTGGCATGCCCAGAGCCTGCCCGCCTTGGGCGGGCCGTCGTGAGCATTTTGCATCGTGAATCGCAACCGGCCATCGGAGCATGACTTGTAGCGCGGGGGTTTACCCCCCGCGCCACGTGTCCTAAGCCCCACGACCGCGGGGGATGAACCCCCGCGCTACAGCCTGTGCTCGCCGCGCCTCGTATACCCACGACCGCGGGGGATGAACCCCCGCGCTACAGCGGTGGATGCAAAACGCTCGCCGTTGCCTGGGCATGCTCCGCGGCACGCAGGCGGCAGTCGTCAGTCAGCGGCATTCACGATCTGGCGCCAAACGTGCTCAGGAACATGACCACGATCACCACAAGCGACGAGACCGCGACAACGGCCTTGTGCCGGCGCATGTCGTGGTTGACGATCCAGAGCGGAAAGTACGTCAGCGGGGCGTAGATGCAGATCGCCAGGGGTATGCCCGCGAGCAGCAGCGGAAACGAGAGGACGAACGGATTCCGCGTGCAGACCCCTTCGATGAGACCGATGGCGACGACCGTCGCCAGGAAGAGTCTCCAGCCTGACCATTGGCGACGGAAAATAAGATACGAAAAGGCCAGTGGATACCCCAGGTAGAACACGAGCAGCAGGGGGCCATACGTGGTGAAGTAAGAAAGCCTGAACCCGCCCGCTGTCCCCAGATCGATAATGACCCAAAGCAGGAACCCCAGGAGGACGTATTGGACCGGCCTTGATCGGGCGGTTACTCGCCACATGCCAAGGTCTCCGCTGCGATGCTGCTTTCCGAAGTCGCGATGCTACTTCGCCACGAATCACGCGCCAGCACGCCCTGCGCGGCCATCATTCGGGCCGCCGGTGCCGGTGTCTCGACTGCGGTCTGCTGCATATTGACAAGGAGTACGTGTAACGAACGAACAATCAGCCTGATCGGCGCGGCTTGTCCGTGTCCGCTGCAGGCTCTTGTTCGGCTCTTCTCTCTCTCGCCCCAGGGGAGGAAGGCATGATATCGTGCATATGCATGCGGTAGCGTTCATAGAGTTCCGGACTCCCTGCCTCGAAGCATAGATGCCTTATTGCACGGTCCATACGCCGCACCATGGGTACGCCCACGTCTCCGTGTTCGCGAGCGGTGAAATACAGCAGTTCAGTGAGATTGTCGAGCAGTTCCATCATGGCTCGTGGACCAATTCTCGATGACCTGTGGGCACGTTCTGCGTTCATTCGAGTCAGTTCGAGGATTTCTTCCAGAATATCTCTTTCCGGGCGCCGCTCCCTTTCGGCCCCTTTCTCGTGGGTCCCCAGAATTTCAGCAACCTGCTCCTCTAATTCTGGCCACCACTTGTCGAAGACGCTTTCAAGAACCGATGTCTCCAGCTTGGCCTCTCCGGCAGTGCTGTTGATCGTGGACACTAGGCGTTTAAAGTCGTCGCGCACGAACTTCGTTGCCTGGAAGCTTGTCAAAGGCCCCTTCACATCTGCCGCATCCAAGTTAAAAAGGAGTGTGCACACGCGCGCCTTATCGAGACTCTTCGATAAGGCGCCCGACTCAAAGAGTATCCAAGGCCTTTCGGTATTGTCCTGCGTGAGGCAAATGACGCCGACGTTCGATGTTTCCAGTTCCTTGGCGATTTCCGAATTCCACTTTGCCCCCTTCTCGATGTCGTCGGGCGAGAAGTAGGGCTTGACGTACTGCAAAGTGGCCGGAAGCCAGTTACGCAACGCTTCGCCGAGTTTCCGACTCAAGTCCCCGCTCCATCTTATGAATACCTTTGTCGCCATGTTCCTTGTCCTTCCCAAATGTGGGCATAACAATGTGCCAGCTGATCCGCCTGACACCCCAAGCCCGGCTTGGAGTGCCGTATAGGGGCCGGCCTTCGCGGCGTGCCTACCGTGCGTTCATCATGCTGATGAACTTGTCCCACGCGATCCACTTTCCGTGGCTCCTGTCAGTTCTGCCTTTGCACCAGATAAGGCCGGTCTTGGTCAAGTACACATCGCCAAGCTGCTTGCTGTTGTCCGGGCTGCGCACTTCAAACTCGATGCCCTTGGACTTGACCTGCATGTCTATTCCCAGACTCTTGATCAATACGCGCATTGACTTCTCCTTTCTCGTTCGGTTAGGAACGGGGTCGCGTTCCCGAAGTGGCTGGAAATCGGGGGTCGGCGCGACCCCTATGCGAAGCCCCATCCGGCCCGCCGTCCGAACGGGACGGCCCCCACTCTACCCGGCCTCCTTGTCCCTGTCAAGGACCGATACGTCGACCAATGTCGTTGCACGCGAGATTCGATACCTTGGCCGACGGCACGCCCTACGCGCCCATCATGCGCCGCCGCTGGCGCTGCCTGGACTGTGGACAAGTGAGAATCGACAAGGAACACGCCCAACGCCCAGCATGAGCGGCTTGCAGTGCCAGCCGCTGCAACCGGTTGCCAGACCGCGAGCTATTTGCCCTTCTTGTTGTGCGGAGGTTTGGCGCGAGAGATGATCCGTCTCTCCTTGGTCTCTGCCTCTTTGATGGTGCCCATCTGCTCGATCCGAACTTTCGCTCCCGGAACATGGTCTTTGCCGCCCGGGAGGTGCTCCTTCAGTCGCTCTTGGACGCGGCCTCGTTGCGCGACGCCAGTGTAGTTGTTGCTGCCTCCAGCTGTCAGGATCTTGTAGACGACGGGCTTGTTATCCGGGAGCTTTTCCACGCCCTTCTGATTTAACGGTACCGTTTTCTCTGCCATTGAACATTCCTCCTTTTGCTTTCTAACAATGCCTAGGTCGATCCGCTTGACGCCCCAAGCTCGATCTGGTGTGCCGCATGAGACGCCCGCGACTCTAGACTACGTGCTGAAATGGAGTATACGCGGCAGACCCGAACTGTGCCAATACATTCCGATGTCAGACTGGCATGGGTGTGTGGGTGCGTGTTGTGGCAGCCCCGCCAGGGGCGTCAGGTAATAGCCCGCGGCGTGAGCCGTGGGTAGGCGGGCGGAGGGGGCCACGTTCGTTTTTTGCAGTTGAGCCCCGGCAGGGGCGAGAGAAGGCGGGCGGGTCGATCGTCCTGTTGCCCCTTCGGGGCTCGAAGGAATGAGACGGGGCGACGCGGTCTCCCACGGCTTGCGGCGTGGGTTATTCTCTATCGTGCCTTCGGCACTCGATCCCCCGGCGGTGCCGGGGGCTTACCGGGCGGGGGCGCGACGGCGTTTGTCGGCAGCCCATCCCCGGGCTCGCGTCCGGGGCTACAGACCAGCCGCCCCTGACGGGGCTGCCACACGATGCGGCCACGGCCGTGCAGGTTCAGGCGGCGGGGGATTCGGTTTGCACTTCGCCGGTCGCGCGGTATGATTCGCGCGGCGGTCCGGGGGGCGGACTGCGAGGGCTTCGGCCGTGGTCCTTTTGTGGGGGTGTGCACCATGATTCACTTCACGTGCGACCTGTGCGGCAAGCCGCTGCTGGCCGACGAGGACATTCGGTACGTCGTCAAGATCGAGGTCTATGCCGCCTACGACCCGATGGAGATTGCGCCGGAGGACCTCCAGGACGACCGGTCCGACGAGATCCGCGACCTCCTGGACGAGATGGCCGACATGGACCCCGAGCATCTGGAGGACCAGGTCTACAAGTCGTTCCGGTTCGACCTGTGCGGTGCGTGCCACGCCGCGTACCTCAAGGACCCGTTGTCGCGGGGGATGCGTCTGCGGGCGCGCTTCGAGACCAACTGAGGCTACTTGGTCAACTCCGCGTGGGTGCCGGACAACCTGACGCGGCGGCCTGGGAAGGCCGCCGCGCAACAGGTGAAGGAGGCGACAACGTATCACTGAGACTCGCCCGCGCCGTGCCGCGCGGCCGACCGGTGGAGTGCCAGCCGCCATGCCCATGACGATTACCGAGAAGATCATCGCCGCCCACTGCGGTCGCGACGCCGTCGCGCCCGGCGATTTCGTGTACGCCTCGGTCGACATCGCCCTGGGCAACGACATCACGGCCCCCATCGCCATCCGCGAGTTCACCGAGGCCGGCATCGAGCGCGTCTGGGATCGCGAGCGGGTGGTGCTGGTGCCCGATCACTTCACGCCCAACAAAGACATCGCCAGCGCCCAGCAATCGAAGGTGCTTCGCGACTTCGCCCATGCCCAGGGCCTGACGCATTATTGGGAGGTCGGCCGCGTGGGCATCGAGCACGCCCTCCTGCCCGAGCAGGGCGTCGTGGGGCCCGGCGACCTGGTCATCGGTGCCGACAGTCACACGTGCACTTATGGCGGCCTGGGCGCGTTCGCCACGGGCGTCGGATCGACCGACCTGGCGGCCGCCATGGCCATCGGCACGGTCTGGCTCCGCGTGCCGGAGTCGATGAAGTTCGTGTTCACGGGCGTGCGCGGCCGGTGGATCGGCGGCAAGGATTTGATTCTGCACACGATCGGCCAGATCGGCGTCTCCGGGGCGCTGTACCGGGCCATGGAGTTCACGGGCCCGGTCATCGAGTCGCTGCCGATGGACGACCGGCTCACGATGTGCAACATGGCCATCGAGGCGGGCGCCAAGAACGGCATCGTCCCGCCCGACCGGGTCACGCGCGAGTACGCCGAGGGCCGGCTCGAACGCCCCGCCGTCTACCACGCCAGCGACCCCGGTGCCACGTACGCCCAGACCCACGAGTGGGACGTTTCGGACCTCGAACCCGTCGTCGCGTGCCCCAACCTGCCGGAGAACGCCAAGCCGGTCTCGGCGGTGGCGGGCGTGCGGCTGGACCAGGTCGTCATCGGCTCGTGCACGAACGGACGGCTGAGCGACCTGAAGGTGGCGGCCAGCATCCTCCGCGGTCGCCAGGTGGCCGACGGCCTGCGGTGCATCGTCATCCCGGCCACGCCGGAGATTGAGCGCGAGGCCCTGCGCCGAGGCTGGCTAGAGATCTTCATGGAGGCCGGGGCGGTCGTCTCTCCGCCGACGTGCGGGCCGTGCCTGGGCGGGCACATGGGTGTCCTGGCCGAGGGCGAGGTCGCCCTGGCCACCACCAACCGCAACTTCACCGGCCGCATGGGACACCCGGGGAGCCACGTGTACCTGTCGGGTCCCGCCGTTGCGGCCGCCAGCGCCGTCACCGGGTGCATCACCCATCCGGACGAGGTGGCGTAAACCATTTCAGATTTGAGATTTCAGATTGCAGATTGCGGATTTCGGATTGCGCCGCGTGCCACTGGCTGCTTGCAGCCAGTGCCGCCAGAACACTGGCGGACAAGCCGCCAGTGGCACCCGGTGATTTCGGATTGCGCGGCGGCCATCCTTTTCTTTGCGCGGTGGGTACGGGGACCCACCGCGCACAAGCGCAAGCGAGGAGCACGGCCGGGCAAGACCGGCCGTGGCACCCGGCGTAACCATTTCGGATTTCAGATTTCGGATTTCAGATGGCGCGCGAGCGCCGTCCCGAGGTCCGTCGGCCCGATCACCCCTTTGCCGACACGCCGGGGATGAACGTGTCCGTGGGCCTGAGCGTCAGGACGTACTCCGTCAGCAGCCGGATCGTCTGGTCGAGGTCCTTCAGGCTGACGACCTCGACGGGGGTGTGCATGTAGCGGTTCGGCACGCTTACCAGGGCCGCGGCGGCACCCGCCCGGTTGACCTGGATGGCGTTGGCGTCGGTGCCGGTGGCGCGCGGTTCGGCCTGGAACTGGTACGGGATCCGCTTGGCCTTGGCCACGCGCTCCAGGCCCGCGCCCACGACCGCGTTGATGTTGGGCCCGCGGCAGAGGATCGGGCCGCCGCCTACCTTGACGTCGCTGAAGCGCCGCTTGTCCTTCTCCATGCCGGGGAAGTCTGAGGCGTGCCCCACGTCCACCGCGATCCCCACGTGCGGGTCCAGTCCGAACGCGCTCGTCCGGGCCCCGCGCAGGCCGATCTCCTCCTGCACCGTGCTCACGCTCCAGAGGGCCACGCGGGGTTTGCGACGGGCCGCCTCGATCAGCGTCTCCATGACCACGAACGCGCCCACGCGGTCGTCGAACCCGCGCGACACGGCCAGGTCGTTCAGCAGGTACTTCAGGCCGACGTCCAGCGTCACGGGGTCGCTGACGCGGGCGCGCTGGCGGGCGTCCTTGGCGTTCTTGGCCCCGATGTCGATGAAGAGGTCTTCCATCTTCGGCACGGCCTTGCGTTCCTCCTCCGAGAGCAGGTGGATGGCCTTGCGGCCGATGAGGCCCTGCACGGGCCCCTGGGCGCCGTGGACGAGAACGCGCTGCCCCGCCAGGACGTTGGCGTCGTACCCCCCGATGGCCTGGAAGAAGAGGTACCCGTTCTCGTCGATGTGCGTGACCATCAGGCCGATTTCGTCGATGTGCCCGGCCAGCATGACCCGCAGGGACGCCTCGCCGTTCACCCCCGCCAGGACGTTGCCGTGGACGTCGGTCCGGACCACGTCGCACCGCCCGGTCAGCCGTTGGCGCACGACCTCCTGGCCCTCCTCCTCAAAGCCCGAGGGCGACCACGACGCCATCAGGTCTTCCAGGAACTGCTGCCGTTCTTTCTGCATGTCGCGCTCCTCCTGTGTGTGGCCGTGTCGCCGTGTCCCTATCGTATCGCCTTCGCGCGCCGACGGTCGGCGTTTTACGATTGCCTGTTCACACCACCACTTGGGCACGGTGGGTCCCCGTACCCACCGCGCCAGCCCGCAGTCGAACCGCTAGCGCGGCGGGTGCGGGGACCCGCCGCGCCAATCGCGCGGCCCGTCGCGTTGCTGCCCTAACCCACCTGGACGCGTACCAGGTGGTCCTTGCGGTCGTCGACCATGTGGATCTTGCCGTCGGGCTGGGCCACGTTGTCGATCCGCACGCTCCGGACCTTCCACGTCGCGGGACCCACCACGCTGATTTTGATATGGTACTGCGTCTCGCGGTACCGGTAATGGATGGTGTACCCCTTCCATCCGGGCGGCAGGACGGGGGAGAGCGTCAGCGTGTCGGCGTCCCGCGTCAGGCCCAGGAGGTTCTCGATGAGCAGCCGGTACATCCACGCGGCGGCGCCGGTGTACCAGGTCCACCCGCCTCGGCCCTCGTGTCCGCGGGCGGTGTAGACGTCGGCGGCCATCACGTACGGCTCGACCTTGTAGCGGGCGATGCGTTCGGGCGTGTCGCCGTGGTGGATCGGGCTGAGCGCCGTCGTCAGCCGCCACGCCATGTCGGACTGGTGCAGCCCCGCGGCCGCCATCGCCACCCAGACGGCGGCGTGCGTGTACTGGCCCCCGTTCTCGCGGACGCCCGGCACGTAGCCCTTGATGTACCCGGGGTCCCACGGGGCGCCGTCGAACGGCGGCTCGAACAGTTTGACCAGTTGCAGGTTCCAGTCCACCAGGTTCTCGTAGACCGACTGCATGGCCATGGCGGCCCGGTCGGGGGCGGCGGCGCCCGAGAGGACGGCCCACGACTGCGGCAGGGAATCGATGCGGCACTCCGGGCTCTGGGCCGAACCCAGCGGGGCCCCGTTGTCGAAGTACGCCCGGCGATACCACCGGCCGTCCCAGCCGCCGGTCTCGATGCTGGCCCGCAGCGTCTCGGCGGTCTCCAGGCACTTCGTGGTCGTGGCGTGGTCGTTGCGGCCCAAGGCCAGGGGGGCGAACCGCTTCAGCAGGTCGTACAGGAAGAAGGCCAGCCACACGCTTTCGCCCTTGCCGTCCTTGCCGACGCGGCTCAGGCCGTCGTTCCAGTCGCCGCAGCCGATGAGCGGCAGGCCGTGCGGGCCGAACGTCAGGCTCCGGCGGATCGCCCGGACGCAATGGTCGTACAGCGAGGCCGCCTCGTCGGCGACCTGCGGCAGGTCGTAGTACGATTCCTCGTTCTCCTCGAGGGGCCGCCCTTCGATGAAGGGGACCATTTCGTCGAGCACGCCCGTGTCGCCGGTGCCGACGACGTATCGGCAGACGGCGTAAGGCAGCCAGAGGTAATCGTCGGAGAACCGCGTCCGCACGCCGCGCCCCGTCGGCGGGTGCCACCAGTGCTGGACGTCGCCCTCGCGGAACTGGCGCGACGCGCACGAGAGCAGGTGCTGGCGCATCAGCCAGGGGCACTCGTGCAGAAAGGCCATGGAGTCCTGCAACTGGTCGCGGAACCCGAACGCCCCGCCCGACTGGTAATGCCCGCTCCGGCCCCAGAACCGGCCGGCCACCGTCTGGTACAGAAGCCAGTGGTTGGCCAGCAGGTCGACGGCCGGGTCGGGCGTCTCGACGTACACGCCGCCCAGCAGCCGCTTCCAGAAGTCCCAGACGGTCTCCAGGACCACCCGGGCCCCGTCGACGCCGCCGTACCGGTTCAGCAGGTCGTGGGCCTGTTGCTCGCTTCGCGCGGCCCCCAGGACGAAGACGACCTGCCGCTCCTGCCCGGCCGGCACCGTGACGAACGCCTGGATGGCGCCGCACGAGTCGACCCCCGGGCCGATGGTGTCGCTGAGGCGCTGGCGGTGCATGGCGGCGGGGTCGGCCGGCGACCCGTTGCGGCCGAGGAACTCGGTGCGGTCGCCGGTCAGGCTGCGGTCGAGTTCGCTCGACTGGAAGAACGCCACACGCGAGGCGAAGTCGGTGCCGTAGGCGCTGGTGGCCATGATGGCGCCGGTCTGCGGGTCGAGCCGCGTCGCCACGTGCATGGCGCCGCGGTCGCGGGTCTGACCCAGAACCCACTCGCAGAACCCCGTGACGCTCAGCCGCCGGTCGCGGTCCGACAGGTTCCGCAGCGTGACCAGGGCGAACTTGACGGGCTCGTCCGTCGCCACGTACACGTACATCTCCGTGAAGAGACGCTGCTCGGTGTGCTCGAAGGCCGAGTACCCCAGGCCGTGCCGGCAGACGTACGGCGTGGGGCCGGGGGCCGGCCGAGGCGTCAGCGACCAGAAGCGGCCCGTCTCTTCGTCGCGGACGTAATACGCCTCGCCCATCGTGTCCGAGACCGGGTCGTTGTACCACGGTGTCAGCCGGTACTCGTGGGCGTTTTCGAACCACGTGTACCCGCCGCCCGACTCCGTCACGATCGAGCCGAACTCCGGGTTGGCCAGGACGTTGGTCCACGGCGCCGGCGTGGCCGCACCGGGCGGCAGGATGGTGACGTACTCGCGTCCGTCGGGCGTGAAGCCGCCCAGACCGTTGAAGAACGCCAGGTCGCGCCGGGGCAGGTCGGCCTCGCCCGGCAGCAGCGGCTCGGGGCTCCGGACCGGCCGGTGTTCGGGCATAGGGGTCTTGGTGCGGCGGCGGCGGTCGGCCTGTTCGGCCAGCGTGCCGCCGCGGTCCGACAGCACCAGCCGGGCCACCGATTGGAGCAGCAGCCGGTCGTCTTCGGGCAACTGGTCGGTGCTCCGGATGAAGACGCCCCCCTGCTGGTCCATCGCGGAGGCCATCGGCCCGGCGTTCACCACGCCCATGATCTGGTCCCACAGGCTCTGCCGGTACCCGGAGAAGGCGTCGACCCAGATGACCAGGTCGGCCCGCAGACCCTTGCTCCGCCAGTATCCGTGGGCCTGGGTGATCCGGCGGACCAGTTCCAGGCCCGACTGGTCGGTCACGCGGACCAGGACGATGGGCAGATCGCCCGAGATACCGTACCGCCACAGGTCGGCCTGGCCCTTGCGGTTGCGGGCCAGCAGCGAGGCATTGGCCCGGTACCGCGCATTGGCAAAGACGACCGATCCGGCCAGCCGCGCAAACAGCAGCGCGTCGGCCTCGGTGCCCTGCAACTGGTGCAGCAGGATCTGGCTCTGCGTCCAGGCGAGTTCGAAGACGCGGTCGGCCAGGCGCCGGTCGTGGTACCGGTCGACCAGGGCCATGGCCTCGTCGCGGTTCTTGCCGACGCCGGCGATGACGTCGACGACGACCACGTCGCCGGGCCCGAGGCGGAGGCGCCGCCGGACGGCGATGCTGGGATCGAGCACCGCCCCGGCCGTGTTCGACAGGGGCCCCGCGTGTTGCAGCGCCTCCGGGTAGGCCGACGTGCGTCCGCGGCCGATGAAACGCGCCCGGTCCGTCTCGAACGAGGCCCACGGCATGATCTTGTCGGCGTGGACGATCATGGCGTGGCACATCCAGGGGGGCGTCTCCTCGCTGGAGCGAGGCCGGCGGCTGACGAGGATGGCCGACTTCTCGGGCAGCGTCTCGGTCTGGATGAACAGGGCGTTGAAGGCCGGGTGGGCCAGGTCGACCGCTTGTTCGGCCAGCGCCACCTCGGCGAACGACGTCAGTTCCAGCGTCCGGGTCTTGTTCGACAGGTTCGTCAGCGTGATGCGGCGCAGTTCGATGTCGTCTTCCGGCGACACCGAAATCTGCGTGTGGGCCTCGATCTGCCGGTGCACCGTCCGGAACTCGGCCCGCGCTTGCGAGAACACGGCCTCGTAGCGGCCGACCCGGCGGCCGAGGGGTTGGTGCGTGCACGACCACGTGTGACTGTCCTCGACGTCGTGCAGGTAGAAGAACAGGCCCCAGTTGTCGCGCGTCGGGTCTTCGCGCCACCGCGTCAGCGCCAGGTCGTGCCACCGGCTGAACCCGCCGCCCGCGCTCGTGACCATGACGTGGTACCGCCCGTTGGACAGCAGGTGGACCTCCGGCACCGGCGAGTCCGGGTCGGCATAGGCCCGCATGGTGGCCTCGCGGTCGGCGTCGCCCGGTTCGCGGTGGATGAGCGGCACCTGCCGATGCTCTTGCCGCGCGCTCGCCCGCGCCACCGGCACCCGCTCCTGCAGCAGCAGGACGGTGGCCCGGACCCGCGGTTCCATCATGAACCGGCGCTGCATGGGCTGCCCGAGCAGCGTGTGGGCCATCGCCAGCAGGCTCATCCCGCCGTGATGGGCCATGAACGACCGGACCACCGCGAACTCCTTGTCGGCGGGCACGCGGCTGGGGGTGTAATCGACGGCCTCGTACAGGCCGAACCGGCCCACCATGCCCAGCTGGGCGAGCGTCTGGAGGTTGGCGCACGCTTCCTTCGGCGCGACCATCAGCGCCAGGGCCGACGCGTACGGTGCCACGACCAGGTCGTCGGCCAGGCCGCGCTTCAGACCCAGTTCCGGCACGCCGAACGCCCGGTACTGGTAGTTCATCTGGACGTCGACCTGGTTGTAGCACGACTCGGAGATGCCCCAGGGCACCCGCTGCCGCCGGCCGTACTGGATTTGCCGCTGGACGGCGTTGCGGCAGGCCCGGTCCAGCAGCGTCCCCTCGAAGTTCGGCATGATGAGCAGCGGCATGAGGTACTCGAACATCGACCCGCTCCACGACATGAGCGTGGGCCGGTCGAGGCCGGGCGTCAGTTGCCGCCCCAGCAGAAACCAGTGTTCCTGCGGCAGCCGGCCCTGGGCCACACCCAGAAACGAGCACAACCGCGACTCCGACGCGAACAAATCGTAATACCCCGGGTCGCGGCGGCGACCGTCGAGCGCAAAGCCGATCGAGAGCAGTTTCCGCGACCGGTCGTACAGAAACTCCAGGTCGATCTCCGAGAGTTCCTGGCATCGCAGGGCCAGGTCTTCGAGGGCACGGATCCGGGCCGACGCCCGTTCGCTGGCCTCGGTAATGTGGGCCCGCAGGCGCCGCAGCGGTTCGTCCGGCGACGCCTCGGCCGGCGCCTGGTTGCCGAGAAGTTCGTCGACGCGCGGGCCCAGTCGCCGGTCGAGTTCCACCAGGTCCTTGAGCGTCTCGACGCGGTCGAGTTCTTTGCGCAGGCGGCCGACGGTGTCGACCGCTCCCTCACGGTCGCGGCTCGGATCGGCGCGGCTCGGCTGGTCGGGGCTCGGATCGGCGCGGCTCGGATCGGCGGCGAGCCACGGCGCGAGGTAAGCCAGGTCGTTGAGCAATCCGTCGGCCTGGCGCCTGAGGGCCGCCAGCCAGAACACCATGCCCGTGTCGTGCTGGCAATGGCGGGCCACGCGGTTCAGGTCGGTGGCCAGTTGCCGCACGGCCCGCTCGATGGCGGCGGGCGCGGCGGCCGTCTCGGCGAGACGCTCCAGATGGTCGCGGACCGTCTGGACGACCTGCTGGACGTTCTCGCGCACGCGCGCGTCGACGATGCGGGCCAGGGCCTTCTGGGCCTCTTCCTCGAGGACGCCGGCGACGTCTCGAAGGCCCTCGAGCCACCGAGCGGGCACGATGCGGCCGGTCATGAGTTCGAGCATGCCGCCCCGCAGGGCCACCAGGCAGCAGGCCAGGTTTCCGCTGTCGACCGTGGAGACGTAGCTGGGGTGCAGCGGCTCGCAGGTCCAGGTGTCGTACCAGTTGAGGAAATGGTCGCGGTACCGGGGCAGGCGTTCGAGGGTGGCGAAGGTCTTCTCGGTCCGCTCAATCAGGGCGCCGACCGTCAGGTACCCGAAGTCGTGGGCGGCCAGGTTCGAGAGCAGGGCCAGGCCGACGTTGGTGGGGGAGGTCCTTTCGCTGACGCGGTTCTGGGGTTGTTCCTGGAAGTTGTCGGGCGGCAGCCAGTTCTGGTTGGGTCCCACGAAGTGCTCGAAGTACGCCCACGTCCGCCGGGCCAGGCCCTGGAGAAAGCGAGTCTGGTCGCCGGTGAAATGGGCCTCGCGCCGCTTCAGCGGCCGGCTGATGACCCACGCCGCCAGCGGTCCGACCGCCCACGCCCCCAGGATGGCCCACGCGACGGGCGGCACGGCAATGCCGAGGCCGAGCACCGCCGCCGCCGTGGCGGCGGCGAGGGCCGGGGCCGCCCACATCTCGCGGAGCGTCGGCCCCAGGCCCGTCCGGACGCTGCGCTCGGCGGCGTGGGCGGTCAGCCATTCGAGCAGGTGCCGATGGCTGACGAGCGTCCGCCAGGCCACGCGGGCAATGGCGTCCACGTGTGTGATCGCCTCGAACGGCAGCAGCGCCAGGTGCAGCGCGCTGATGGCCAGTTGCCGGCCGGCGGTCATGACTGCGTGCCGCAGGTGCGCCGTCCACAGGAGCTTGCTTGGCTTGGCCACCAGGGCCCAGAGCGTCCGCACGACGTCGGGCGCGAAGTAGATGGCCAGCAGCCAGAACGTCCAGGCCGGCTGGACGTCGGGCAGGGCCAGCCACCCGCCGATGAGCAGGGCCAGGGCGACGGGCGGCACGAGGCTTCGCCGCAGGTTATCGAAGATCATCCAGCGGGGCAGGCGGCCCAGGGGGTTGGGGGCGCGGCTGCCGTCGGGCGTGGGGACGCGCGGCATGAGCCAGGGGGCGATCTGCCAGTCGCCGCGGATCCACCGGTGACGGCGCTTGACGTCGGCCAGGTACCGGGCGGGGTGGTCCTCGATGAGTTCGACGTCGCTCAGGAACCCGCACCGGGCGAAGCATCCCTCGATGAGGTCGTGGCTGAGGATCCGGTTGTCGGGGAACCGGCCGCCCACCGCCTCGTCGAAAGCCTCCAGGTCGTAGATGCCTTTGCCGATGAACTGGCCACGCCTGAACAGGTCGTGGTACACGTTCGAGACCTGGCGCGTGTACGGGTCGATGCCCACCTCGCCGGCAAACAGCCGCGCAAACAGCGACCGGCTGGCCCCCGCCAGGCCGATGGCGATGCGCGGCTGGAGGACGCCGTACCCGTGCCGGACGCAGCGTGTCTCGGGGTCGAGGATGGGCCGGTTCAGCGGATGGGCGATGGCGCCGACCATCCGGGCGGCGGTCTCGGGCGGTAGTTGGGTGTCGGTGTCGAGGGGAATGACGTACCGGACCTGGCGGAGGATCTCGACGTCGCCGACGACCATCGCGAACGCCCCCGCCGGCCCGCCACGAAGCAGACGGTTGAACGCCATCAGTTTGCCGCGCTTCCGCTCCTGGCCCATCCAGACGCCTTCCGCGGCGTTCCACGTCCGCGGACGGTGCAGCAGGAAGAAGATGGGCTGGCTGGGCTCGGCGTACGTGGCGTTCAGGTTGCGGACGCCCATGACGGCGAGGCGCAGGGTGTCGTCGTCGTCGGGCATCGACTCCTGGGGCGCGTCGGGAAAGTCGGTCAGCAGGCCGAACACCAGGTTGGGGCTGCGGTTGGCGAGGTAATGGATTTCGAGGCTCTCCAGGAGCGCGTCGGCCGCCCGCCGCGACGTGAGCAGCGTCGGTATGACCACCGCCGCCATGTGCTCGCGCGGGACGCCCTTCGAAAAATCGAGCCGCGGCAGCCCCCGCACCGGTACCAGCACCGTCGCCAGCCAGTTGATGAGCGAGATGACCGACTGCGATACGAACACCAGCAGCGCCACCGTGACCGGCGCCAGCCACGCCCAGCCGTACACCACGAGGCTCTTCGTCAGGAGCACCAGCGCGCCGGTGGCGACGGCCGTGGCGACCGCCTCGCCCAGAACGTAGACCCAGGGAAGCCATCGCCCAATCCGGCGGTTCAGGCGCCGGCGCAGCGGCGGCCGGCAGCCCAGGGCCTGTTCGAGGTCCGCCCGCCCGGCCCGGATGAGGAACCAGCCGACGTGGCCGTGACGCGGGTCGGCCTCGGGGTCGGCGGCCTGTTGTTCGGCCATGCGGACGGCGGCGGCGGCCACCTCGTGCTCGTCCTGGCGGCCCCAGCGGGCCAGTTCCTCGACGACGTGGCGGTAGGCGTCGCGCGTGGCGAAGTCCATCGTCGGATACACGCCCGCCGGGTCGCGCCGCAGGGCGGCCTCGGTCGCGCTGAGGGCCTCGACGAAATCGTGCCAGTCCATCGCCGTCAGCGTCCGCAGGCTCGTGATGCTGTTGGCGATGGAAATGCGGTCGGCGGCCTGGTCGTGGCTCTCGGCCCGCAGAATCTGCTCGATCGTCTGGCCGCGCTCGGCCAGTTCCTGCTCGATCCAACTGATGATTAGCGCCAGGGCCGGGTGCTGGCCCTGGAGGCCCGTGCACAACTCGGCGATGAACGCCTGCGACATCTTGGGCGAGGCCCGGACGAAATCGGCCAGTTCGGTAATCAGCCCCTTGGGCTGCGTGTGGACCACCTCGAGGAACCGCCGGGCCCACCCGAGCGCCCGGTCGCGGTGACGCCGCCGCGACGCCGTCCGATACGACACCCGCCGCAGGTTCTCCAGCAGCGCCAGCCGCAGCATGATGGGCACGGCCCACAGTTCGCCCAGGCCCAGCGGCAGGACCGTCTGGAACCCCTTAATGAACCGCGACAGGTTCTCCATGTCGACGTGCCCGTCGGTGTGCGACACCAGTTCCAGCGCCAGTTCGTGGACCCGCGGGAATCCCTTGAGGGGTCCGGTGGCGAGGCGCGGCAACTGTCGGCTGTAACCGGGGGGCAGGTGCTCGCGGGCAATGTCGATCTGCTCTTCGACCAGGTAGTAGTTGTCGAGGAGCCAATCGGCGCCGGGGGCCGTCTGGAGGCCTTTGCCGACGGCATCGGCCACCACCTGGTACGATCGGCGGATGACCTGCTCGTTCTCGCGCAGACGGCCCAGCAGCACCTCGGGGCCGGGGGTGGGGTCGATCTGCTGGTCCACGGCGAGGCGGCGGCCGTGGGTCTCCAACTGGCCGAGCGCAAAGAGTTCGGCCCGTAGCGGGTGCTCGGCTTCGGCCGGTCGGTCGGTCTCCTGGCCGAACAGACGGCGCCAAGACGGCCCCCTCAGGGACGATAGAAAACTGTTTGGGCTCATTCGCTCCAGCCGATGCTCGGCGCCGACCGGCCGCTGCCGGGACCGCTGACGCCGACGATTCGCTCTCGGGTATGCCGGCCGCCCCGTCCGAAGGCCGGATCGCTCCCAGGCGGGGCTGCCGAAGGGACCCTCCCGACACCTGTCTTACCTTGCGGACGCGCGCCCTGTCAAGCCTAACGCGGTCCGCGGTGGGAAGTCCCCCAGACATCGTATCCCCCCGGCGTTGTCTTCATCGGTCAACACAAGGGGTTTTCCGCCGCCAAAGTGCGTTCGCAGCGCGGCCCCTGCGGCCGGTTTCGCCGCGCCAGCCCCCGCCGTTATACGCTTTAGGAACACGACCTCTTGCCGCGGGGGGCAAAATGGGCCTTGCGGAAGGCCCAAACCCCGTTTTCGACAGCGCCAGGGCCGATTTGACCACTTCTTGGTAAGATAGGCAAGGGGAAACGCGCGGTTTTTGATCGTTTTTTTCGATTTTTGATCCGAACGCGCCGGAATCGGTCGTTTCGCGCGCCGTTTTGATCGTGAATGGACGGGCCTCAATATAAACTAAAGCATACCAAAGCCGCCCGCGGCTGGGCTGCGCGACGATTCTGGTGCGTGCGAAGCACGCACCCTACTTGCCCGGCGCGCCTGCCGTCGTTTAGCCGCGGGCGGTACGCCCGCGGGCTTGAGCGCGGCGGGCTAATCCTACAACGCCAGTTCGCTACTTCATCCCGCCTGGCGGCCTTCCTAGGCCGCCAGGAACACTCTTCAGGCCCGATCGCGGCGGCCTGGGAAGGCCGCCGCGCGACAAGTGGCGTTGTAGGCCTAAAACGGGGCGGGCAGAAGGTCGATGGCGTCGAGGCCGAACGAGAAACCCGCCGAGGAGGCGTTGCGGCCCACGGTCGCAAGGCGGAGCCGGTGCGGACCGGCCGCGAGGTGCACCGTGCCGAGCGGCACCGGGCCCGACGGGCTGATTCGGCCGCTGTAGAGGTCGATGGCCTCCCCCAGCGGCTTGCCGTCGAGCGAGGCCCGCACGACCCCTGAGTCCGGGGCCGCCGTGGCCAGGAGGCACAGTCGGTACCGGCCGGCCTTGCGGACGGGGAGGCTGAACTCCACGAACCCGCCCTCCTCGGCGCGGCAGAGGAGTTGTTTGCCCCCGCTCCACATCGGGCCGCCCCAGGGGCCCATGTCCTGCGGCGTGGTGTGACACCGGTCGGCGGCCGACACGGTCAGCGACTCGGCCTCGTGGCGTTCGGTCGGCACCTCGGAGTTCGGGGGGCCGCATTCCAGCCACAGGGCGTCGTTGG
>DATKZB010000208.1:0-2342 GCA_035528235.1 Phycisphaerae bacterium | reverse complement strand
CTGATCCGGGATCAAGGCCGGGGCACCGGTCGGGCTGTACGCGGTCCGCGCGGCCTGCAACTGCATCAGGCTTCGGCGGTTCATCAGCCAGATGTCCGGGACGATCCCGGCCGGGAACTTGCCGAGGGCCGCGGCGAGTTTGGCATCGGTCAGGCCCATCGTGGCGTCCGTGGTGACTTTCTTGATGCGGACAACGTACCGCTGGCTGCCGACCTGAAGGCCGGGCCGCATCAGCAGTTCTTGGACGTAAGCCGTGAACTTGTTGCTGCCGCCGGAGTCCAGAACGGATTCGACGCGGGGATCGTCAAGGGCGACTTCGCCGTTGCGGCCAAGCACCCACTGGACGGCCTTCGGGCCGAACTTGACGCCCCATACGCTCGTGGCCACGCTGTCGGTCGTGCCGCCGGAGTCCACGACCATGTTGGTCGAGTCGTAGGCTTGCAGCAGGCCGGGGAAGCCCTTCGCGTTGCCATACGTGGCATTCGTGCCGTAGTAGAACTGCGTGCAGAGGTCCTGAAAGCCGGCTTCGAGGATCGCGTCGGCTTCGAGGGCGATGTACGCCTCGGGCCCGTCCTCGTAGCAGTCGGCGACGGCCTTGTCGCACTCCCACCGCTTGTTGAAGATGAAGCACTCCACGAGGCGGTTCTCGTAGGTGCCCTTCACCGCCGCGACGCCCTCGTTGGCGTCACGAAACGATGAACCGGTCGGAACGGCGGTGCGGACGAGGGTCTTGTAGTTGATGCCCTGGATCGTCCGCGCTTCGCCAATGACGATTTCCGGGTGTACCTTCGCGGCCTCATCGATGAGGCCGGCGGCGGCGTCTGACCCGTTCGCCTTGGCGATGTCCAGTAGAGTCGGTCTGGTCATGGTCGTGTGTCCTTTGCTTTCGCGTCCTCAACGGGACGCTTCTGGTCCTGGTGTCGGTCCGGGTGTGCGCGCAAAGGTTGTGGGCGTGTACGTCAACTGCGTTCAGCGTTTTGGCATCTTGATCCCGTTGGCAAACCGGCCGAGGTTGTCACCAAGCGCGGCCGCATGCGGGTTGGGCGGCGTCTCAGCCTGGAACGAAACCGGCGACGGCTCGCCGCGCAGGGCGGCCATCTTGTCGGTCAGTTCGGCGTTGGCGTCGGTCAGGCGCTTGTTCTCGGCCCGCATGTCGGCGACAAACAGGTCGCGGGCCTCGTCAAACGTCTTGCCCTGAGCGAACCACACGGCACCCTTGTCGCCGTAGGCGTCAAGAAACGCCTGGCCGGGGGCCACGGCTTCGGCCGGGGCCGGCTCAACGGGTTCGACAGGTTCTGTTGCCTCGGTCGCTTCCGTTTCGACGGCAGCCTCAGCGGCGGCCTCAACGGGTTCGACGGCCGGGGACTCTGGTTCGGCAACCTCGGCGGCGGGGGTTTCCGGCGCTTCGACGGCTGCCTCGACCACGGGTTCCGTTTCGACGGCCGCCTGCAGTTGGGCAGCCTCCGCGGGTTTTTGATCCTGCATGGTTACGTCTCCTTCGGTTGGAGTCATGTTGGCAACGGTGATGGTCACCTGCTCGGCCTCGCGGCCGGACAGTTGGCTTTCGGTGTGCATGTCGGCGCCGTAGGGGCAGACGGCGACGCCGCGAAGCGGCCACTTGCGGAAGATCGTGGCGGGACCCCCGAGGGTGTAGCCGTTCACTTCGGCCGACGCGCCCTCGGCGACTTCTTCAATGAGGGTGTCGCCGGGATCGCCGCCGACAAAATCGATGCTGGCTTCGTAGGGGACGCCGGCCCGGGCCTTGTAAATGATCTCGGTGGCGCGGTCGGAGTCTTTGAACGGCACCAGGGCGCCGCTTACGATCATGGCCGGTATGCCGTCGGCGTCGGGGTGTTGTTCAAAGTGGTTCAGGTAGCCGATGACTTCTTTGTCGTAGTGGCAATAGTCGATGACCAGACGCGGCTTGTGCGTCGTCATGCCGCTGAGGTCGTGGACAACCTTGCCCCAGTACCAGTGTTCCAGTGCCCGGCCGCTGCGGGCCACCATCTTGATTGGGGCCGTCTTGGCGTCGGCGCCGTTCTCGCCGAGTTCAAACTCGCCGACCACCATCCGGCAGGCGGCGGCGGGGACCTGGCGGGTCGTCAGGTTCATTGGGCAATCTCCACGATCTGCGCGTTGGCGGGCGTCACGTTGGTGGGCAGGCCCAGGTCGGTCAGAAGTTTGTTCTCGTCCGCCAGTTCCTGAGCGATGTCGCCGAAGTCCTCGCCGCGGGCCTTGCAGATCCGCGTCCGGCTCGTCAGGCCGGCGCCGACGGCGGCGATGTCGGCGTTAACCTCTTTCAGCGGGTCGATCCACGGCACGCCCTTGGCGATCCATTCCCA
>DATKZB010000207.1:0-2472 GCA_035528235.1 Phycisphaerae bacterium | reverse complement strand
CAGTCCGCCCCAACCGACGGCCAACCCGATGGCGTAGTCGGGCGTGAAGTGGGCGTCGGCGCCGATACCCGGATCGATGCCGTACCGCTCCTGCTCCGGCACGAGGTGCGAATACGCGTACTCGGGCGGCCACTTCGTGGGCCGCTCGCGGTTCATGAAGATCATCCACCGGCCGGCCAGGGCATCGAGCGGGTCAACGTACGTCGGGTGCACCTCCATGAGCGACCGGAAGTTGCGGGCCCACCCTTCGGCCCCGTACCACGAGCCGTCGGGGTGGTTGGGCGTCGGTTCCCAACGGAAGTCGTCGGGCGGGAGGACGGTACCGTAATCGTCCTCGTCCATGTACCCGTTGCGGGCGAGTTTGGCCCGGGTCTGCTCGAGTTTCCTCTCGCGCAGAAGGTCGAGGCGCCGGCGGTAGGTGAGGGGCTCGGTGATCATGCCTCCTCCGCCCTCGCCGCGCCGGCGATGCGGACCGCCATGCCGCGCTCCCCCGCCGCCGCAGCCAGCGCCTGCATCACGTCCGCCTCAGGACGCGCCAGGCCCTCCATCGCGTAGTCCATGCCCAGGCTGCGATACTTGCCCGTCCCGAGCGGGTGGTACGGCAGGAGTTCGTAATACTCCAGACACCCGAAGCCGCGGATGAAGTCGGCGACGGCCCCGACCTGCTCGACCGTATCGTTCACGCCCGGCACGACCGGCGTCCGGACGACCATCGGCACGCCCTCGCGCGAGAGACGCCGGGCGTTCTCGAGAACCGACTCGTTCGGCTCGCCCGTCCACCGCTCGTGCTCGGCCGGGTCCATCACCTTGACGTCAACCAGAAAGAGGTCGGTGACCGGCAACAGCGCGGCCACGTCCTGCCAGGGGGCCGCCAGGTTCGTCTCGACGGCGGTGTGGATGCCTTCGGCCCGCGCGCGGCCCAGGATGTCGAGAGTGAACTCGCGCTGGCACAGCGGCTCGCCGCCCGAGAGCGTGACCCCGCCGCCCGAGTTCTCGTAGAAGACGCGGTCTTCCAGGACCTCGGCCATCACCTCGCGGGCGGTCATCTCGCGGCCGACGAGGACGAGGGCCCCACTGTAGCAGACCTCGGCGCAGGCCCCGCACGCCGTGCAGCGGTCGCGGTGAAAGACGCGTCGGCCGCCGGTGACCTCGTGGGCGTCGCGCGGGCACGCCTCCAGGCACGCGTCGCAGCCGATGCACTTGTCGGGCAGGACCTGGAGTTGCGGGCCGGGGCGGAGCGTCTCGGGGTTGTGGCACCAGGCGCACCGCAGGTTGCAGCCTTTCAGGAAGACCGTGGTGCGGATGCCGGGCCCGTCGTGGACGCTGAACCGCTGGATGTCGGTAACGATGCCGTTCACGCCGGTATTCTAGTCGCCGGGGCCCCCCAAGTTCAAGGTGCGCGGTTCCGGCACGAGCGCCGCTTGACACGGGCCGAACCCGCTCTATGATGCCCGTTTGCATGGGGTGTCGGCAACAGGAGCGGATCATGTCGAGCCATTTGACGCGAAGAGGCTTCTTGCGCACAGGTCTCGTGGCCGGAGGGACGCTGGCCGCAGGCGTCGCTGCCCAACCGTTGAGCGCAACCGCCGCCGAAAGAAAACCCAAGATGCACATCGGCCTGGTGACCTACATGGTCGGCGCGAAGATGGACCTGCCGACGCTCATCGAGACGTGCGAGAAGAGCGGCATGGAGGGCGTGGAACTGCGCTCGACCCACAAACACGGCGTGGAGCCGGACCTTAGTGCCGAGCGGCGCAAGGAGGTCCGGGCGCTGTTCGAGAAGTCGCCCGTCCGATGCTACGCCCTCGGGTCGGCGTGCGAGTACCATTCGCCCGACCCGAAGGTCCTCCAGAAAAACATCGACCTGACGAAGCAGTTCGTTGACCTGGCCGCCGACCTGGGGTGCTGGGGCGTCAAGATCCGGCCCAACGGCCTGCCGAAGGAAGTCAGCGAGGAGAAAACGCTCCACCAGATCGGCGAAGCCGTCCGCACGTGCGCCGAGTACGCTGCGCCGAAGAAGATCAACCTCTTCGTCGAGTGTCACGGGCGCGACACCAGCCGGCCCGACCGCATGATGCGGATCATGAAGATCTGCGACCACCCGTCGGCCTGCCTGTGCTGGAACTGCAACGCGGTCGACGTCGAGGACGGCTCCATCAAGCGGTACTTCAAAATGTGCGCGCCGTACATCAAGCACGTCCACATCCACACGCTCACCGAACCCGGCTACCCGTGGAAGGAACTCTTCGCTCTGCTGAAAGCCGCTGACTTCCGCCACTTCACCATGATCGAGACACAGTACAAGGGCGACGACCCGGTGGGGTTCCTCAAGGCCCAGCGGGAGGAGTTCGACAGACTGGCCGTCTGACCCCCGAGCGGCGCCGGCCGCCTGTCGGGCCGACAATCCTGCCTGGGAAGGACTGCCGAATGACCGCGCGAAAGGTGTGGCCCCGTATTCTGTGCCTGTTGGTG
>DATKZB010000206.1:0-2589 GCA_035528235.1 Phycisphaerae bacterium | reverse complement strand
TCGCTGGCGCTCGCGGCTAGCATACGGCGCTGCGCGCTTGCGTCGGCATACGGCACGCGCTGCGTTTTCGCTTTACAGTGCCGGGGCGGGTCCATAGAGTCGCCCCCCGGCGCCCGCGCGGCGGTGCGCGGGCGCCGCAGCGTTGGGAACCCACTATGGCTGCCGAAGACTTGCCGAGCGTCGCCCTCGTGAGCCTCGGCTGCCCCAAAAACCTCGTGGACTCCGAGCGGATGCTGGCTGCGCTGGCCCTCGACGGTTTCGCCGTGACGGCCGACCCTGACGGCGCCGACGTGGCCGTCGTCAACACGTGCGCGTTCCTGGACCTGGCGCGGGCCGAGAGCGACCAGCACATCGACGCCCTCGAGGCGATGAAGGCCGCGGGGCGCCTCGGCCGCATCGTCGTGGCGGGGTGCATGGCCCAACGGTACGGGCGGGAGATCCTCGCGCGGCACGCGGGCGTCGACGCGGTCGTCGGTCTGGCCGGGCGCGACGGCCTGGCCGCCGTCTGCCGCCGGGTTCTCGCCCGCCGGCGCCGCGACGGGCCGACCGTGTGCGTGGGCCCGGTGCCGGGGTCGGCGCCCGACGACCGCGTGCGGCTGCGTCTGACGCCGCGGCACTATGCCTACCTGCGGATCACCGAGGGCTGCGACAACCGCTGCGCGTACTGCGCCATTCCCGACATCCGCGGGCCGCTTCGGAGCAAACCGCTGGAGCAGGTCCTCTCGGAGGCCGAGGAACTGGCCGCCGACGGGGCCCGCGAACTCATCCTCATCGGCCAGGACACCACGGCCTACGGCCGCGACCGGCCCGCCGGCGGGTGCAACCTGGCCGGGCTCATCGAGAGGCTGCGGGAGCGCCTCGACGTGCCGTGGATACGGCTCATGTATACGCATCCGGCGTCGTTCGGGCCGGAGGTCATCGCCCAGTTGGCCGCGGGGCCGCCCGTGGTGCCGTACGTCGACCTGCCGCTCCAGCACGTCAACTCGCGGATTCTGCGGGGCATGGGGCGCCGGGTCGACCGCGCGGCCATCGAGGACCTGCTCGGCCGGCTCCGCGCGGCCGTGGCGGGCCTCGCCATCCGGACGTCGTTCATCGTGGGGTACCCCGGCGAAACCGAGGCCGAGTTCGGGGAACTGGCGGCCTTCCTGGCCCAAGGACTGTTTGACCACGTGGGGGTATTCGTGTACAGTCCGGAGGCCGGCACGCGGGCGGCCGGGTTGCCGGACCGGCCGCCGCCGGAGGTGGCCCGCGCCCGGTGGGACCGGTTGATGGCCTCGGCCGAGGTGCTGGCCCTCGCGGCAGCCGCGAGGCAAGAGGGCCGGACGCTCGACGTGTTGGTCGACGGCGCCGACGAGACGGGTCGCCTGGTGGCGCGGCACGCCGGTCAGGCGCCCGAGGTCGACAGCGTGGTGTTGGTGCCGGCGGGGTCGGCAGCGGTGGGCACGTTTGCCCGCGTCCGCGTGACGGGGGCCGAAGGATACGCCCTGGTGGCCGAGGTGGTCGAGGACCCAATCGCATGAGGCGCCACATACCGAACCTGCTGACGGCGTCGCGGTTCTTCATGGCGATCGCGTTCTTCATCATCCTGGGGTTCTACGACCCGGGCCGCGAGGCCGGCTGGCCCATCCTCGACGTGGCCTTCGCGGTGTTTCTTGTGGGCGTGTGCACCGACATGGTCGACGGGTACCTGGCCCGTCGCCTGGGGCACATGACGACGTTCGGGCGCATCGCCGACCCGTTCGTCGACAAGATCATCGTGTGCGGGGCGCTGGTCTACTTTGTCGGCGACCAGTTCTGGACATACCCCGGCGGTGGGGCGAGCCCCGTGAACGCGACGGGCTGGCACACGTGGATGGTGGTCCTTATCCTGTCGCGGGAACTCCTGGTGACCGGGATGCGGAGTTTCAGCGAGTCGCACGGCGTCGGCTTCGGCGCCACGTGGAGCGGCAAGGTCAAGATGATCCTCCAGTGCACGGCCATCTCGTGGTCGCTGGTGTGGGTGGCCCTCTGGACCGACGGGCCGGCCTGGACCCAGGTGGCCCGCGACGTCCTGGTGTGGGGCGCGACGCTCTTTACGGGCCTCAGCGGCCGGGTTTACGTCAAGAGGGCGTACCACATCCTGCGGCTGCCGCCGGACTGACGGCCCTGGCCGGGTCTCCCCCCGCCGCACCCCTGCCGACACCCTGCGTTAATCCTACAACGCAACTTGTCGCGCGGCGGCCTTCCCAGGCCGCCGCGATCGGGCCTGACGCATGTTCCTGGCGGCCTAGGAAGGCCGCCAGGCGAGATGAAGTAGCGAAGTTGCGTTGTAGGATTAAGGCAATGGGGAATCCAGTTGAAGTGGGCCGGGGTGGGGCCGGCATCGACACTTTAGTGAATAATGGGGTCGGTGAAAAAGGCGCCTAATCGGCACCCGTTTCCGTGGCAAAACGAGCGATTCGGCGCAAGTCCGATCAGAAATCGAAAAAAACGATCAAAAATCGCGCGCTTTGCCTTGCCTATCTTACCACCGTGGGGACAAATCGGCCTTGGCGCTGTCTTGAACGCAGTTGGGGGTGTCCCAAAGGGGGTATTTCCGGCGCACGGGGG
>DATKZB010000205.1:0-20934 GCA_035528235.1 Phycisphaerae bacterium | reverse complement strand
GTCCGAGACGGCCGCCCTGGCCGACGTGGTCCTGCCGGCGGCCTCGTTCGCCGAGAAGGACGGCACCTTCACGAACACCGAGCGCCGCGTCCAGCGCGTCCGCAAGGCCCTCGACCCGCCCGGCGAGGCCCGCCCCGACTGGCAGATCCTTTGCGACCTCGCCGGCCGCATGGGCTACCCCATGACGTACGACCACCCGTCGGCCATTCAGGACGAGATCGCCCGCCTGACGCCCTCGTACGGCGGCATTACGTACGACCGGCTGGAGGCGGGCGGCCTCCAGTGGCCCTGCCCCGACCGCGAGCATCCGGGCACACCGTACCTGCACAAGGGCACGTTCGCGCGGGGCCTGGGCAAGTTCCACGCGGTTGAGTTTCTTCCGCCGAAGGAACTGCCCGACGACGCGTATCCGTTCGTCCTCTCGACCGGCCGCATCCTCCAGCACTTCCATACCGGCACGATGTCGCGCCGGTCCAGTGTGCTCGACCAACTCGTCTCGGTGGGCACGATCGAGGTCCACCCGGCCGACGCGTCGCGCCTGGGCATCGCCGACTCGGGGATGGTCCGCGTGGCGTCGCGGCGCGGGCAGATCGAACTGCCCGCCCACGTGACCGACCGCGTCGGCCCCGGCACGCTCTTCCTGGCGTTCCACTATCGCGAGGCGCCCGCCAACCGCCTGACGATTGCCGCGCTCGACCCCGTCGCCAAGATCCCCGAGTTCAAGGTCTGCGCCGCCCGCATCGAACCCTGCGGCCCAGCCGAGCCATGACCGATCCGCCCGAGCGCGATGATGCGACTCGCGACGTGCCCGTGTGGCGCGTCGGCCCGCCGCGGCCCGGCGCCGACGCGGCCCGCCACCGCGTGGTCACCGAACGGGTCGTCGACCTGGCGCTGAACGGCCGCACGGTCGTCCGCGCCACGGTGCTGCCCGACCGGTTGGAGGACTTCGCCGTGGGGTTCCTCGCGGCGGAGGGTCTCGTCAGCGACGTTGCTTCGATCCACGAGGTGTCCGTCTCGCCCGACGCCACGCGCATCGACGTGGGGGCCGACGTCGACCCCGACCGCCTGGTCGCCTTCCGCGAGCGTCTGGCCATCAGCACGGGCTGCGGCGGTGGCGCCGCGAGCACGGCCGATGCCCTGCCCCGCTGTGCGAGCGCCGCCCGCTTCCGGGCCGACGACCTTCTCGACCGCATGGCCGAGTTCGCCGACGCCTCGCCGCTCTTCCGCGAAACGGGCGGTGTCCACGCCGCCGCCGTGACCGACGGCCACACGCTCGACGCCTTCGCCGAGGACCTCGGCCGCGCGAGCGCCGTCGACAAGGCCCTGGGCCGGTGCCTGCGTACGGGCCTGGCCCTGGCCGACCGGGCGCTTCTGACCACCGGCCGCGCGAGCGCCGACATCCTCGCCAAGGCCGCGCGCGTGGGCCTGCCCGTCGTCGTCAGCCGCGGGGCGGTCACGTCGCGGGCCATCGACCTGGCGGCCGTGGCCGACGTGGCGCTGGCCGGTTTCGCGCGCAGCCGCCGCATGAACGTCTACACCGCGCCGTGGCGGCTTGGGATTGAAACCTAGAGATCGGCCGGCGTGTTGGCGTTGGTCCAGGCGGGGGCCAGGTTGGCCGGCGGCGTCGGAGAGATGACCTTGGGGTGACGCGCCAGGGCCGATAGTCTGAAGTTCCCCTCGCCCGGCAGGCGTTCTATCAGCCCCCGTGCACGCGGGTCGTAATGGGCCAGCAGCGGCTCGACGCCCGCTGCCCCGGGCAGTCGCGGCAGCGTGGCCCAGACGCCGGGCGCTCGCGTCGCGAGCAGCCACCCCAGGGCCTCGGCCGACAGGTTCGGCAGGTCGCACGCCGCCACCAGCCACGAGGCGTCGGGCGCCCATCGCATGGCGGCCAGCACGCCCGCCATCGGGCCCTCGGCCTCGGGCGCGTCGGCAAGGCGGGCCACGGCCGACAACGACTCCGGCACGCAGCCGTCGCCCGCGATGACGACGCGGGCCGCCACGGTGCCGAGCAGGCCGACGGTCCGCTCGAGCCACGTCCGGCCGCCCGACTCGATGAGATGTTTCGGGCGACCCATGCGGCTGCTCTTGCCGCCGATGAGCACGCACGCGTACACCGGCATCTCGAGCCACTGCCGCGCGAGCCAGCCGTCGAGGACGCCCCGCGCGGCACGGGCCCGCCCGTCGCCGCGCGCGAGGACCGCGAGCACGCGGCCGGCGTCGGGGGGCGGAGCGGTCTCGCCTTCGCCCAGCAACCAGACCTTGTCGCACGCCGCGGGCCGGCGTCCCTCGACCAGGACCACGTCGTACTGCCGCGCGAGGTCCGCCAGCCGCCACGCCAGGGCCTTCTCGTCCGCCCCGCCATGCTGTCGGAAAAAACCCTCGGCCCGGCCCTGCATCCAGACGTCGGCCCCCGCGCGGTACAGCCGGTCGCTGTCCTTGCCTGGCACGTCGATTTCGACGTCCGCCCCGTGGACCTTGGCGACCGCGACCGCCAAGCCCTGCCCTGCGAGGTGCGGCAGCAGTTGCTCGATGAGGGTGGTCTTGCCGGCATTGTGGTGGCCGAAGATGCCGAGGATGGGTAGCGTGTCCGCCATCGGTCGCCCCTGTGGTCGCCGCCGGGGCCATTATACCGGTCGGGGAGCGACGTTTCAGCACCTGACACGGCAACGCTACTTTGCGCGGCGGGTCCAAGCCTGCCCGCCTCGGGCGGGCACCCGCCGCGTGAGGGGGTCTGATGCCGCCAGGAACGCCATTTCTTGCGCGGCGGGTCCCCGCACCCGCCGCGTGAGGGGGTCTGATGCCGCCAGGAACGCCATTTCCTGCGCGGTGGGTGCGGGGACCCACCGCGCAATAGATTTTCCGGCCGCCAACCACACAAAACTGCACTGAAAAGCCCCTTGCCGTCCGTTCCTGGCGGAAAGCCGGTTGACAAGCGACGAGTTAGCGCTATTTTATATGTTGCAGGCACGGCCAGGCGGTCGGGCAGGGAGTGTGTGCGCCCTTGGCCGGCCCGGACAGGATTTGGGGGCGTTTCGGATGGCAATCGATCAACCCAAGGGTCTTCGGACCCCTGCGGCCGGCGGGTCCCCCGCAATACAGCCCTTCGGCCAGGACGACCGCCGGGCCCTGCGGGCACTCGTCCAGGTCAGCCAGATGGTCGCGGGCGATCTCGACCTGGCCGACCTGCTGCGCTCGTCGATCCACGCGGCCGCCGAGGCCATGAACGCCGAGGCCTGCTCTATCCTGCTGAGGAACCCCGACGCCGAGGAACTGCGTTTCCACATCGTCGACGGGCCCCAGACGGCGGGCCTGGCGAGCGTGTCGGTGCCCATCGACGACCACAGCATCGCCGGCTGGGTGGCCAAGAACCGCGAGCCCATTCTGGTGCCCGATGCCTACCGCGACGCCCGGTTCAACCGCGACTACGACCTGAAGACGGGGTTCCGCACGCGCTCGATCATCTGCGCCCCGCTGGTGTCGCAGGACCGCCACCTGGGCGTGATGCAGATTCTGAACCGCCGCGACGGCCAGTCGTTCGACGAGTACGACCTGGTGCTGGCCCAGGCGGTGGCCAGTCTCATCGCGGTGGCCGTCCACAACGCCGAGGAACACGCGGCCCGCATCAAGGCCGAGCGGCTGGCCGTGGTGGGCCAGACCATCGCCGGCATGGCCCATTGCGTCAAGAACATCCTGAACGGCCTCAGGGCCGGCTCGTACATCATCGACCAGCAGATGACCGACCAGACCGACTCGCGGATGGCCCGCGGCTGGAAGATCGTCAAACGCAACATGCAACTGCTGAGCGACATCGTCCTGGACATGCTCAGTTACTCGAAGGACCGCAAACCCCTCTACCAGCCCTGCCGCATCGGCAACCTGTGCGAGGATGTCGTCGGCCTCCTTCAGCAGCAGGCCGCCGACAAGGGCGTGACGCTGGTCACCGGCAGCGACCTGGAGGAGGTGTGCGTGGACGAGGCCGGCCTGAGGCGGTGCCTGATTAACCTGGTCGGAAACGCGATCGACGCTTGCGGTGCCGGCGGCGGTCTGGTAAAAGTGGAGGCCGTCAGGGCCGACATCAGCGGCCGGTTCGTCATCCGCGTTCGCGACAACGGGTGCGGCATGCCGCCGGAGGCCCGACGCAAAATATTCGACGCCTTTTTCTCCACCAAGGGTGGCAAGGGTACCGGCTTGGGGCTCGCCGTCACGAAGAAGATCGTCGAGGAACACGGCGGTGAGATCCGCGTCGAGTCCGCGCCGGGCGAGGGCACGGAGTTCGCCCTGGTCCTGCCCGTCGGACCCGCCGGCGGAGGGCCGGTCTGAGCGTGTGGTCTGCCCGAGGCTCAGCCCCGGGCGCCAACAAGGAGCAGCCGATGAGAAAAGCGCTTGTGGTGGACGACGAGAGCGATGCCCGCGAATTCGTTCGGGCCATCCTCGAACCCGAAGGCTGGGAGGTCTTCGAGGCCGAGGACGGAAAAGTCGGCATCGCCAAGGCCAAAGAGATCCGGCCCGACCTGGCTGTCCTCGACGTCGAGATGCCCAACGTGAACGGATTCCAGGTCTTTACCGAACTCATCAAGGCCCCCGAGACCCAGAACACCAAGGTCATCATGCTGACCGGCGTGGCCGACAAACTGGGCATGCGGTTCTCCGCCGACGACATGGGCAACTTCCTCGGCAAGGAACCCGACGCCTACGTCGAAAAACCCATCGACCCCGAGTCGTTCAAGCGGGTCGTCCAGGACGTCATAGCCGGCGACTGACCAGGCCGCGCCAGGACCATCGCCCGTTTAGCCGTCGCCGGCACGGCGACGGGGTCGCCGGGACCATTGCCGCCGCGTCCATCCACGCGGGCGTTCCGCCCGCGGCTAAACGACGGCCCGCGGGCGTACCGCCCAACCCGCCTCGGTATACTTTAGTTTATATTGAGGCCACTCCATTTACGATCAAAACGACGCGCGAAACGAGCGATTCCGGCGCGTTCCGATCAAAAATCGAAAAAAGCGATCAAAAACCGCGCGTTTCCCCTTGCCTATCTTACCAAGAAGGGGGCAAATCGGCCTTGGCGCTGTCGAAAACGGGTTTGGGCCTTCCAAAAGGCCCATTTTTGGCGCTGCGGGAGAAGTGCGCTATCTCAAAGTGTATGACGCGCGGGGCAAGCCCCGCGGCTAACTTGTCACCCCGCGAGGGGCAAGCCACGCGCCTAACTCGTCACCCCGCGAGGGGCAAGCCCCGCGGCTAACTCGTCACCCCGCGAGGGGCAAGCCACGCGGCTAACTCGTCACTTCGCGAGGGGCAAACCACGCGGCGAACTCGTCACCCCGCGAGGGGCAAGCCACGCGGCGAACAGGGGTGCCGGGGGCTTGCCTGCCGCGGGGCTACTCGGCGAGTTTGGCGCCTTTCTGGACGGCCCAAAGATACCGTTGGGAGGCCACGAAAAGCGTCCCGTTGGCGATAACCGGCGTGCCGTAGGAGGCTGAGCCGAGGCGGATGGCGGCCATTTCCCTGGCCTCCCGGCCGGCGGCCAGGACGTGGAAGTGCTTGGTCGTGCCGATGTAGATTCGGCCCTCGGCCACGAGGGGCGTGCCCCACGTTTCGCCCTTCAACTCGTGTAACCACACGCGTTTACCGGACTTGGCGTCGAGGCAGTGCAGCCGGCCGGGCAGGTCGGCGGCGTACACGAGGCCGTCGGCCACGGCCACACTCGAAAGGCTCCGTTCCAGGTCGTCGTACCGCCACAGGCAGCCCGTCTGGGTGATGTCGCCCGTCTTGGAGGCGTCGATGCAGTTCAGGAGGCCCCTGCCCCGGCCGTGGGCGGGGTCCTGGCCGATGGTCACATACACCCGGCCGTCGTGGAACACGGGCGTCGAGATGATCTGGCTGGGCCCCAGGTACTGGCCGTCGTTCTTATTCGTCGATTCGCCCTTGCGTTTGTCCCCTTCATAGTAAGGGATGGGCTTGCCGTCGCGGAGGCGGTACTCGGGCGGGTTGCAGTCGTACCACCAGACCTTCTTGAGGTGGTAGGGCTCGTCGCGGGCCTCGGTAACGGCCTCGAACGCGTAGCAAATGCCGTCGCCGCCGCCGAAAAAGACCAGTTTCTTCCCGTTCACCACGCCGATCGAGGGCGGCGACCACAGGCAGTGCCACATGGTCTTGCCGAGACCCTCGTCGTCGCTGGCAACGAGGCGTCCGGTCTTGGCCTCGAGGACAATGAAACTGGGGGCCTCGGGTTTCGGACACGCTGCATGGGGGCCGTCGACGCCGTTGCTCGTCACGCAATAGACGAACCCGTCGTGGACCAGGGGCGAGCAACTGGCCACATCGTGCGGACACGCGCCCACGGCGTCGATAATGTCGAAGACCCAGACGATGTCGGCGTCGGTCGGACCCAGGTCGACGGGTTTCTTGCCGGCGCCAGCCATGTACTGGCCCTCGTCCTGGTAGGGCCCGTCGTTTCCATCGGCCAGGCCGTCGGCGTCGAGGCAGACGATCTCGCAGGCGTTGGTCATGACGTAGACGCGGTCGCCCACGACCGCCGGCGACGAGCACACGCCGAAGTGCTGCTGTCCGTAATGAACGTCCTTGGGCAGGCGGTTGTTCTCGCGTTTGGGGACGACCAGCCGCCAGAGGAGCCGTCCGGTGGCCTCGTCGAGACACTGGACCATGCCGCTGCCGGTCTTCTTGAGGCGTTCGTCGCCGCCCAGCAGCGAATCGTCTGTGCCCACGAAGACCTTGCCGCCGGCCACCGTGGGGTTGCCGTAGATGTAAGCCCCGAGTTTGGCGGCCCAGCGGACGTTCTCGGTTGTGCCCATCTTGACACCGCCGCCCTTGGCGTCTTTCTCGCCGGGTTTGAACGACTCGGGCAGGTCGGTCTCGGCCGAGAACATGTTGCGGCCGGGGTCGGGTCCGCCCCACTGTGGCCAGTCGGCCGCCTGGGCCGCCTGTGGCACAACCACCAGCACGGCCAGGGCAAGGGCCATCGCGTAGGCTCTGGGCATCGTCACGGGCGGAGTCCTCCGGTCCAGCGTGTCCGACGGGTTGAACCGTGCAACACATGCGGGGTACTTGTCGTTTCCGGCGGGAGGCGAAGCCGACGGCCCAACGGCACCGCTCGCTTGCGCTCGCGGCTAGCATCGCAGCCAAAGCCCCCTCGCCACAAGAAGGCCGCTGCGATTCGGGGCAATTCGCGGTTGACACGGCCGTGGCCAGCGGCTACAATTCGGCCCTCCCGTTGAGGGAGGATGCGTTTCCCACGGGGTAGGAGAGTCGCCGCGTACCCTAGAATCTGAAATCTGTGATCTCAGATTCGCGGTCTCGGCGATCGTGGGGCTCCGGCGTCGCGGCCGCTGAGTCCAAGCCTCGGAAACGCCAAGCGTGCCGTGCATTTCGTTTATGCGCGAGAAGACCTACGGTGTCCGTGCCGAACGTTCACGGGCGTTGGTCTTGCGCCAGCCGCAGCGCCTTTGCTTTGGACCTTGGACTTTAGAGCATTTTGCATCGTGACTCGCAACCGGCCGTCGGAGCATGACTTGTAGCGCGGGGGTTTACCCCCCGCGCCACATGTCCTAAGCCCCACGGCCGCGGGGGATAAACCCCCGCGCTACAGCGCTGGATGCACAATGCTCTTTAGACTTTGGACTTCGGTTCGGAAACCGCCATGACCATCAAACGTCCATCCGATTGGTTCGGCGAGCCTCTGACCGGCATGCCGGCCCGCGCGTTGATGTACGCCACGGGCACCGTGGGGCCCGAGGAGATCGGCAAACCGTTCATCGGCCTCGTATCGAGTTTTACGGACCTGATACCCGGCCACGCCCACATGCGGCGGCTGGAGCGGAAGATCGAGCACGGCATCTTTGCGGGCGGCGGGGTGGCGTGGCTGTTCAGCGTGCCGGGCATCTGCGACGGCATCGCCATGGGCCACGCCGGTATGCATTACAGCCTGCCCAGCCGCGAACTCATCGCCGACATGGTCGAGACCATCACGCTGGCCCATCGGCTCGACGGCCTCGTGCTGCTGACGAATTGCGACAAGATTACGCCCGGCATGCTGATGGCGGCCGCGCGGCTCGACATCCCCGCCATCGCCGTTACGGCCGGGCCGATGCACTCGGGCAACTATAACATGACGCGGCTCGACCTGGTGCACGACACGTTCGAGGCCGTGGGCCGCTTTAAGAAGGGCGAGATCAGCGAGGAGGAACTCACGGCCCTCGAGTGCGAGGCCTGCCCCGGCGGCGGGTCGTGCCAGGGTCTCTTCACGGCCAACACGATGGCCTGCGTTACCGAGGCCATGGGCATGAGCCTGCCGCAGTGCGCCGCTGCCCTGGCCGCGAGCGCCAAGAAAGACCGCCTGGCGTACGCCAGCGGCAAACGGATCGTCGACCTCGTCAAGCAGGGCGTGACGGCCCGCCAGATTATGACGGCCGAGGCGCTGGCCAACGGCATCGCCGTCGACATGGCCCTGGGCGGCTCGACCAACACGGTCCTGCACCTGATGGCCATCGCGAACGAGGCGGGCCTGGAGTTGAACCTGGAGGTCTTCGACGAGATCAGCCGCCGCACGCCGCACCTGACGAACTTCCGCCCGGCGGGCGACATGATGATGGAAGACCTGGACCACGCCGGCGGCATCCCGGCCGTGCTCCAGCGCCTGGGCGACCGCTTGGCCGATTGCCCGACCGTCGGCGGGCAGACGACCCGCCAGATTGCCGCGGCGGCCAAGGTTTTCGGCGGCGAGAAGTTCATCCGGACCGTCGACAACCCGTATCATGCCGAGGGCGGCATCGCCATCCTGCGCGGCAACCTCTGCCCCGAGGGCGCCGTCATCAAGCAGTCGGCCGTGGCCGCGAAGATGCGACAGTTCACCGGCAAGGCACGCGTATTCGACAGCGAAGACGCGGCCAACGAGGCCATCCTGGCCCAGCAGATTGAGGCGGGCGACTTTATCGTCCTGAGGTACGAGGGCCCGGCCGGCGGCCCCGGCATGCGCGAGATGCTGGCCGCCACAGCAGCGCTGCGCGGCCTGGGCATGCTCGACAAGGTGTACCTGATGACCGACGGGCGGTTCTCGGGCGGCACGTCGGGGCCGTGCATCGGCCACGTCAGCCCCGAGGCCACCGCGGGCGGGACCATCGCCCTCGTCAAGGACGGCGACACGATACGCGTCGACCTGGACAAGCGGCTGCTGCAACTGGACGTGGACGACGCCGAACTCGACCGCCGGCGCAAGGCCTGGAAGCGGCCCAAGCCGAGGATCACGACGGGGTACCTCGCCCGGTACGCCCGCATGGTGACGAGCGCATCGACCGGGGCTATCTGTAAGTAGAATGACGAATGACGAATAACCTAATGACTAATCAAGAGACAATGACGAATGACCCAATGGCGGCGCCGACGGAGCGTTCGGGGTGGCCGGCCTGCCGTCATTCGTCATTAGGCATTCGTCATTCGACATTCCCGCCGGAGGCGGGCCATTCCCGCCGGAGGCGGGCACTACCCGGTGGTGTAATGGTAACACTGGAGGTTTTGGTCCTCCTATTCCTGGTTCGAGTCCAGGCCGGGTAGCCAGTTGAAAACGAGTACCTGAGTACCTCAGTACCTGAGTGCCTGAGTACCTGAGCAACGGCAACGACGTGGCGATGCTAGCCGCGAGCGCGAGCGAGCGGGGCATTGAAGGGGCTGACGTGGCTGAAAGGCCGGTCAAATCGATCCTCATGGCCGCGGGCATGAGCACGCGCATGAAGACCGCCCGCAGCAAAGTCCTGCACGAGGTCTGCGGCAAGCCGATCCTCGGGTGGGTCCTCGATGCCTGCCGCGAAGCCGGTATCGGCCGGCACCTCGTCATCGTCGGCGCCATGCGCGATCAGATTATGGACGCCTACGCCAAGGCCTCCGACATCACGTGGGTCGTCCAGGAACCGCAGCGCGGCACGGCCCACGCCGTCATGGCGGCCGAGGCGTCGCTGGCCGATTTTGACGGCGACCTGGTCATCATCGTCGGCGACGCCCCGCTCATCCGGCCCGAGACGATCCGGACGCTTCTGAAAATTCACCACCGCGAGGATGCCGCCGTCACGCTCATCACCGCCATCCTCGACGACCCGAAGTGGTTCGGCCGCATCCTCCGCGACCCCGCCGGCAACCTGCGGGGCATTATCGAGGTCAAGGAAGCCACGCCCGACGAACTGGCCATCCGCGAGGTCAACCCGTCGTATTACTGTTTCCGGTGGCCTGCCCTGCGGGCCATCCTGCCGCGCATCTCCAACGACAACATCAAGGGCGAGTATTACCTGACCGACGCCGTGGGCCTGCTCATTGAGGCCGGCGAAAAGGCCGTCGCCGTTCCGGCGGCCGAACCCGAGGAGTGCGAGGCCGTCAACAGCCGCGAGGACCTCGCCCTGGTCGCCTCGCTCATGCGGCGGCGCATCCTGAAGGCCCACATGGCCGCCGGCGTCACCATCGAGGACCCCGCGACCACCTACGTCGACGCGGACGTCGAGATCGGCCAGGACACGGTCGTCGGCCCGTGCAGCGTCATCCGCGGCCCCACGCGCATCGGCGCGGGCTGCCGCGTGGGACCGCTGGCGCACCTCAGGCCCGGGACGGTGATGGAGGACGGAGCCGAGGTGGGCGCGTTCGTCGAGACCAAAAACGCCCACCTGGGCGCCGACGTGGTGGCCCGGCACCTCGCGTATCTGGGCGACGTGACGGTAGGCCCGGGGACGAACGTGGGCTGTGGCACGATTACGGCCAACTCCGACGGCCGCCGCAAGCATCACACCCAGGTCGGCGCCGGCGCCTTTTTGGGTGCGGGCACCATCCTGGTGGCCCCGACGTCGGTCGGCGACAAGGCCACGACCGGCGCCGGCAGCGTCGTCACGAAGTCGCACCCCGTGCCGCCCGGCGAGACGTACGCCGGCGTCCCCGCCCGTCCGCTTGCCAGGCCCGAGAACCAAGGGGAGCCTCCGAAATGAACACGCTGAAGGTCTTCTCGGGCACCGCAAACCGACCCCTGGCCGAGGCCATCGCCAAGCGCCTGGGCAAACCGCTGGGCAACGCCGCCTTCACGGCGTTCCCCGACGGCGAGTCGTTCGTCAAGATCAACGAGGACGTCCGCGGGCACGACATCTTCATCATCCAGCCCACGTGTTCCCCGCAGAACGACAACCTGATGGAACTGCTCCTGTTTATCGACGCGGCCCACCGGGCCAGCGCCGAGCGGATTACGGCGGTGATACCGTACTACGGTTACGCGCGGCAGGACCGCAAGGACGAGGGCCGGGTGCCCATCAGCGCCAAACTGGTGGCCAACATGCTCCAGGCGGCCGGGGTCGACCGCGTTCTGACGGTCCACCTGCACGCCCACCAGGTCCAGGGGTTTTTCGACATCCCGGTGGACCACCTGCTGCCGGACCCGGTCTTCGCGCGGTACTACCGGCGCCTGAAACTGCCGGCCCTGACGGTCGTCTCGCCCGACGTCGGCAACGTGAAGCAGGCCCGCCTCTACGCCAGCATCCTGGGCGGCGACCTGGCCATCATCGACAAGGAACGCCTCAGCGGCACCGAGGTCCGGGCGGGCGCCCTCATCGGAAACGTCAAGGACCGCAACGTCCTGCTGGTCGACGACATGATTACCAGCGGCGGCACGATCAACCAGGCCGCCCGCATCCTCAAGGACCGCGGCGCACGCGACATCCACGTGGCCGCCACCCACGCGGTACTGTGCGGCAGCGCCCTGGAGCGCATCCAGGAAGGCGCCATCAAGCAGATCACCGTGACCGACACCATTCCCCTGTCGGCCGAAGCGCGCCGCGTCAAGGTCATCAAGCAACTGAGCCTCGCCCCGCTGCTCGGCGAGGCCATTCATCGCATTCACAAGCACGAGTCCGTAAGCGAACTCTTCTTTACCCGGACCGCACACAAAGCCTGACGAAAAGGAGCCGGTCGTGGCCAAGAGCACCCAAACGTTGGACGCGAAGATACGCGAGGTCCGCGGCACGAGAGCCTGCCGAAAGCTGCGCGCCCAGGGCGACGTGCCCGCGATCGTCTACGGGCACCAGCAGGAGGTCCTCGCCATCCAGGTCTCCGGGGAAGAACTCGAGGAGGCCATTCGCAATCGCACACGCATGTTCGAACTCCACATCGGCAAGGCCAAGGACAGTGTCCTGCTGAAGGAGGTCCAGTACGACGCCCTGGGCAGCGACCTGGTTCACGCCGACTTCGTGCGCGTGGCCCTGGACGAGGCGGTCACGCTCGAGGTCCCGATTCAACTCAAGGGCACCCCGAAGGTCGAGCACAGCGTCCTCCAGCAGACGCTCGGCACCCTGGAGATCGAGTGCCTGCCGGCCGACATCCCCGATGCCATCATCGTGCTGACCGCCAACATGGCACTCGGCCAGAGCATCCACGTGCGCGAGATTCAGCCGCCGCCGGGAGTCAAGATCCTCTCAGACCCCGAGACCATCGTCGCCGCCCTGACGGCCGCCGCCATCGAGGAAGCCATCCAGGCGGCACCGGCCGCCGAGGGAGCCGGCGAGCCAGAGGTCATCGGACGGAAACCCGACGAACTCGGGACCGACGAGGCCGAACCCGAGCCACACAAACGAGACTAACCGGCCTGGACAGCGCCACTTGTCGCGCGGCGGCCTTCCCAGAGCCTGCCCGCCTTGGGCGGGCCGCCGCGAACGGGTTCACGCATGTTCCTGGCGGCCTAGGAAGGCCGCCAGGCGAAATGAAGTAACGAAGTAGCGTTGTGGGACTAACCGGCCTTTGCTGCGGCATGACGATGCATGAAACTGATACTGGGTCTAGGCAATCCGGGCAAGCGTTACGCGGACACGCGGCACAACGTGGGTTGGCGCGTGGCCGAGCTGCTCGTCCGCCGCGCCGGTGCCACCGCGTGGAAGGAGAAGTTCGAGGCCGCCGTGGCCGAGATCCGGCCACACGGGCGGCGCGTCGTCCTGGCCCGGCCACTGACGTTCATGAACGAGTCCGGCCGGGCCGTGCGGCCGCTGATGGACTTCTGGAAACTCCAGGCCGACGACCTGCTGGTCGTCCTGGACGACATGGCCCTGGAGACCGGGCGGGTCCGCCTGCGGGCCGAGGGGTCCGACGGCGGACACAACGGCCTGGCGTCCATTATCGCCCACCTGGGGCACGAGGCATTCGCGCGGCTGCGGGTGGGCATCGGGCCGGCGCCTGCCGTCGAGGCGCACGCCGACTTCGTCCTGTCGCCGTTTACGGCCCAGGAGCAGCCGGCCATCGAAGAAGCAATAGCCCAGGCCGCCGACGCGGCCGAGTGTTGGATTGCCGAAGGCACCGAGGCGGCCATGAATCGTTTTAACCGAACCAGCCATCCGTAGAGACACGAAGGAGGAGGCCTAGCGGCCCGCAAACCATGCCCAGCACGAACCCGACGCGCGTTTACGAAGCGATGTTCCTCATCGACACCGGCGATGCCGCCGTCTGGGATGATCTCACGAAGCACATCGAGAGCATCCTGGCCCGTAGCGGCGGCCTACTCATCGGCATCACCCGGTGGGACGAACGCAAACTGGCCTATCCGGTCGGCAAGCACAAGCGCGGCACGTACGTGCTGGCGTTCTTCCACATGGCCAGCGGCGACGGCGTGACCGAGATCGAGCGAGACTGCCAACTCTCCGAACGCATCGTGCGGACGCTCGTCCTGAAGGCCGACCACTTCACGGTGGCCGACATGCGCCAGCAGTTGGGCGAGGACATCCGCGAGGAGGAAGCCCAGAAGGTGTACGACATGCGGGGCGAAGCCGTTGCCGAGGCCGCTGCCGCCGCTGCCGCCGCCGCCCGGGCCGAGGGCGATGCCATCGCCGTCGCCCGTGCCGAGGCCGCCGCATCCGCCACTGCCGCCGCCGCTGCCGCTCAGCCCGAGGCCGAGGCCGCCGACCCGGCCGCGCCCGTCGCCGACCCGGCCGCACCGGAACCCGACGACGCGCCCGCCGCCGGCGCCTAGAATACGAACGTGCACCAGCCAGGGAGTAGATCATGGCCAATCTCAACCGCGTGTTTCTGATGGGTAACCTGACGCGCGACCCGCAACTGCGGTACACCCCCTCGCAGACGGCCGTCTGCGACTTGGGCCTGGCAACCAACCGCAAATGGAAGGGCGCCGACGGCCAGATGAAGGAAGAGGTTACCTTTGTCAACTGCACCGCCTGGGGCCGCCAGGCCGAGACCATCCAGAAGTACCTCGTCAAGGGCCAGCCCATCTTTGTCGAAGGCCGCCTGACCTTCAGCCAGTGGGACGGCAAGGACGGCCAGAAACGCAGCAAACTCGAGGTGACCGTCGAGCGGTTCGAGTTTCTCGGCGGGCCCCGTAGCGGTTCGGCCCCGTCGGCGCCGGCGGCCCCGGCCGCCTCGACCGATACGCAACGTCAGCAGACCTCGGGCCAGGAACCCCAGAACGCGCCCGATTACGACTTCAACCAGAACGTCGACGACGATACGATCCCCTTCTAACCCTGACAGGAGGATGCTGTGGGCAAGCAACGACGCAAGATGGTGCGTTTTCGCGACCGGGCCAAGTGCCGCTTCTGCCGCGAGAACATCACCTACATCGATTACAAGGATACCCAGACGCTTGGGAAACTGACAACGACGCGCGGCAAAATGCTGAGCCGCAAACGCAGCGGCAACTGCGCCAAGCATCAGCGGGCCGCCGCACGGGCCCTGAAGCGGGCACGGTTCCTGTCGCTGATGCCGTACGTCAGTTAACCCGGGATGCACGGCGCGGCCCGCGCGGCCGCGCACCCAATCGGGAGATTACGCGATGAAGGTTTTGCTCAGACAAGACGTTCCCTCGCTAGGCGTCATCGGCGACGTCGTCGAGGTCCAGACCGGCTACGCCCGCAACTACCTGCTGCCCCAGCACCTGGGCGTCGAGCCCACCGGGAGCAACCTCAAACGCGTCGAGCAGGAACGCGTCGACCGCGAGAAGGCCGCCAAGGACCGCCTCCAGACGCTCAAGGGCGTCGCCTCGCGCCTGGCCGGGGCCAGCATCACCATCAAGGCCAAGGCCAACGAACTTGGGCACCTGTTCGGGTCGGTCACCGAGGAGCACATCGCCGAAGCCCTGGCGGCCGAAGGGTTCCACGTGACGGTCGCCCAGGTCGCCCTGGCAGCGCCCATCCGGACCCTCGACAAGTTCCGCGTGCCCATCCGCCTGGCCGAGGGCGTCGAGGCCGAGGTCGACGTCTGGGTCGTCCCGGCGTAAACGGCCGCCGACCGCTCCCTGCCGGTCGCGGCTCGGATAACGGCGCCACCGAGCCGCGAGCGTAAGCGAGCGGTGCTCATTGTCCACCTTTGTCTTGCCATCGGATGGCGGCCCGGCTATAAGCGGACGTATAATGGATGCACCGAGGGCCGCCCGTTTCCGGGGGCGCCGCAGGATGCCCAGTCATGCCAGACGACCCACTGGTTGACAAGGTTCCGCCGCACAGTCTCGAGGCCGAGATGAGCGTCCTCGGGGCTATGATGCTCAGCCCCGAGGCCATCGGCCTGTGCGTCCAGTACCTCGACGCCGCCTGCTTCTACCGGGCCGAGCACCGCTCCTTGTTCTCCTGCCTCGTGGACCTGTACGAGGCCAACCGGCCCATCGACATCGTGACCATGAAGGAGGCCCTGGCCCAGCGCGGCGACCTGGAGGCCGTCGGCGGCAGCGACTACCTGGTCACCCTGGTCGACAGCGTCCCCACCGTCGCCAATGCCGAGTATTACGCCCGCGTGGTCAAGGAGAAGGCGCTCCTCAGGGGTCTCATCCAGGCGGCGGCCGAGATCATCCGCGACGCCCACGCCACCGGCGAGCCCGTCGACGACATCCTCGACCGGTGCGAGCAGCGCATCTTCGCGGTCGTCGAACGCAAGATCGTCGGCCAGGCTTACGACGTCCGCGCCATCCTGGGCGAGGTCATGCAGAAACTCGACCTCCAGGGCGGCCGCGCCGTCACCGGCGTCGAGACGGGCTTCCACGACCTCGACGACCGGACGCGCGGCCTCCAGCCGGGCGAACTCATCATCCTGGCCGCGCGGCCGTCGGTCGGCAAGAGCGCCCTGGCGCTGAACATTGCCGAGCACGTGGCGGTCGATACCGCCGGCCAGGCCGTCGCGTTCTTCAGCCTCGAAATGAGCAAGGAGGAGTTGGCGCTGCGGCTGCTATCGTCGCGGGCCAAGGTCGACGGCCAGAAACTCCGCAAGGGCACCCTCTCCAACGCCGAGGTCCAGCGCATCCAGGAGATGGCCGACTACCTCTACAAGGCCCCCCTGTACATCGACGACACGCCGGCCTTGCGGATCATCGACCTGAGGGCCAAGGCCCGCCGGCTGCTCGTGCGGCACGACGTCAAACTCATCATCGTCGATTACCTTCAGCTGATGAGTTCGCCGGGGGCCGAGAGCCGCCAGGTCGAGGTCTCGACCATCAGCCGCGGCCTGAAGGCCCTCGCCCGCGAACTCCACGTACCGATCCTGGCCGTCGCCCAACTGCGGCGCGAGAGCGAGGAACACAACCGCCCGCGCCTCTCCGACCTCCGCGAGTCGGGCGCCCTCGAGCAGGACGCCGACGTCGTCCTGCTGCTGCACCGCGAGTCCATGCGCCACTCGCAAGGCACCAAGGAACACGACCAGGTGCGCGGCGAGGCCGAACTCATCATCGGCAAACAGCGAAACGGCCCTACCGACACGCTGAAACTCACCTGGCAACGCGAGTACACCCGCTTCCAGACCTGGTCGCCGCGCGAGGCCCCCACCGGCTACAACGTCGAACAGTACGAGACCACCCCCGCGGGCGTTCAGGATGTGCGGGCGGCGGACGACGAGGAAACGCCCTTCTGAGCCGTCTGACATAAGTTTTGCGCGGCGGGTCCCCGTACCCGCCGCGCTCCGCGCAAAACGCGGAGTTGGCGCGGTGGGTGCGGGGGCCCACCGCGCCACACTCCAATCTTGAACCGCCATAATCCGCCAGCGCCGCTCGTCGCCCGGCGGCCGACGTGTGAGGAACCATGAAGATCCTCGACTCGTTCGAGCAGCGTATCCGGGGTCTGCTGACGACGCCGCTGGCGGAACTCGGCAGTTGGGCGCGGCTCGCGCGCGGCCAGATCCACCTGTGGCGGTTCTGCGTCCGGCGCCTGGGCGACAACAACGTCCTGGCCATGTCGAGCGCCCTGTCGTTCCGGACCATCTTCGCCCTGGTTCCCACCATCATCGTGGCGTTCCTGGCCATGAAGTCGCTCGGCATCGTCGAGGACAGCAAGCAGATGCTCCGCGAGTTCCTCGACCGCACCGGCATGACACAGATTACGTACGTCACCCCCCCCGCCCCGGCCGACGCCGCGCCTGGCCAGCCCGCGCCCGCCGAGGCCCAGGCCGAAGCCAAGATTACCGTGGCCGAGAAGGTCGAGTCGCTCGTCGACCACGTCGAGGGCCAGTTGACGATCGGCCGCCTGGGACCCGTCAGCGTCGTGCTGCTCATCTGGTCGGCCCTGACGCTGCTGACGACCGCCGAACGATGCATGAACCGCGTCTTCGACGTGCCCCGCGCCAGGGGCTTCGGACGCCGGGTCCTCGTCTACTGGTCGTCGCTGACGCTCGGTCCGCTCCTCGTGGTGGTAGCCATCCGCGCGGGCGGCAGCCTGGTCGAGTCGGTCCGGAACGTGCCTATCCTGGCCTGGACGCTGGGGCCCGTCGGCTGGGTGGCGCCCATCGCGGTAGGCATTCTGTTCGTGGCCGCCCTGTACGCCCTGCTGCCGAACACGCGGGTGGCCTTCGGCACGGCCCTCAAGGGGGCGATCCTGGCCGTGCCGATATGGCTCGTCGCCAAGTGGGGCTTCTCGCTGTATGTCCGCCACGTGGGCAGTACCAGCCTCTACGGCGCCCTGGGGCTCCTTCCGTTGTTCCTGCTGTGGCTGAACCTGTCGTGGTGGATTTTCCTCTTCGGCGCGCAGGTGGCCTACGCGGCCGCCAACGTCTCGCGCCTCATCGAAACGCCGGACCAGGACGGCCACCCGCTGACGCCGTGGCACGACGTGGCCGCCGTCCTGGCGGTGGCCCGCGCCCAACGGACGCTTGGCGGCCCGGCGCCCGCCGCCGACGTGGCCGCCGCCCTGGGCCTGGCGCCGCACCGGACCCAGGCCCTGCTCCAGCGGCTGACTGAGGCCGGCATCCTCGTCCGCGCCGAGGGCAGCGGACCCGTGCGCTGCGTCCTGGCCGTGCCGGCCGAGATGCTTCCCGTCTCGCGACTGCTGCACGTCCGGTGCCCCGACGACACCACCCCCCCCGAGGGCGCCGGCGATGCGGCCATCGCGTCGGCCGTGGCCGACGTCCGACGCCGCGCCGAGGCCGGCGTCCAGGGTCTGACGCTGGCCGACCTCTTGAACCGTGGACCCGAACCCGGAGGGAGTGCCCCGTCATGATGCCCCGCCGCCGCCCGCCCGTCGCCCTGGCCCTGGCCTGTGCCCTGCTCGCCCTGCCGGCCCTGGTGGGTTGCAGCGTCAACCCCGTGACCGGCCGCAACCAGCTCATCTTGATCTCGGCCGACCAGGAGGTGGCCATGGGCCTGGAGGCCGCGCCCGAGCTCGAGAAGGAGTTCGGCGGCCGCGTGGCCGATGCGTCGCTCCAGCAGTACGTCGCATCGGTCGGCGCGAAGATCGCCGCCGTCAGCGACCGCCCGATGCCGTACACGTACACGCTCGTGGGGTCCGACGTGCCGAACGCGTTCGCCCTTCCCGGCGGGCCCATCTACATCACGGCCGGCCTGATGCGGCTCATCGACAGCGAGCGGCAACTGGCGGCCGTACTGGCCCACGAGACCGTCCACGTGGCCGCCAAGCACAGCGTCAGCCAGATGCAGAAACAGATGGGCACCCAAGTGCTGGTCGAGATCGCCGGCCGCGCCGGCGGCGAGGGAAGCGCCGTGGGCGACGTCGCCAAGGTCGTCTCGAACATGGGACTCATGAAGTACAGCCGCGACGACGAATACCAAGCCGACGCCTACGGCATTCGCTACGCCGCCAGGGCCGGCTACAATCCCTGGGGCATGGTCGAACTCCTCCAACACCTCAGCGACCTCAACGAGAAGGAGCCAGGCCGCCTGACCGAGATGTTCCAGACTCACCCCCTCTCGTCGAAACGTATCGCCGAGGCCCAGGCCGCCATCACCGCCGACCCGGCCTACGCACAATGGTCGAAGACCGCCGCCGACCCCGGCGCCGACCGATACCGGCGCATGAAGGCCCTGCTGCCACCGCCGGCCAAGAAGTAGCGCCCCGCTCGCTCGCGCTCGCGGCTGGCCATGCGCTCACAGCTACCACGGGCGTCGGCGAGTCGTCGCGCCGCTAGCCGCGCGCGCAAGCAAGCGGCGAGTCTCGCGCCGGGGCCAACAGCGCCGCTCGCTCGCGCTCGCGGCTAGTAGACGCGCCGGCCGCGAACCAAGACCATGGTCACCCTTCGGGATGACCATGCCACCCGGCCCTATCGCGATGCGCCGGGGTCGAGGCCGACGGCGTAGGGGCAGAAGACCCAGGTCCGGAAGAGTTGCGGCTGGGCCTTTCGGCGGCGGCCTTTGCGGCGGGGGCGCCCGCCCTCGACCGGTTGCTTGATGTGATACCCGCCGAACCGGAAATGGTGGTCGCCCAGCGTCCCCGAGAGCGTCCCGTCGGCGTTGGTCGACCAGGGCACCGTGCGGCGGCGCGGGTTGATGGCGATGACCAGTTGGACCTCGGCCTCGGTCACACCGATGGCATCCTCGGGCCCGAGGCCGGCCACGCCGTCGCAGCCGCGGAAATACGGGTGCGAGTGGAACTCGCCCACGTACTCGTGCTTGGGGAACTCCTTGATGACCCGCTGGATGACCTTGTTCTGCTTCTCGAACAGGCTGACCTGCGAGAACATCCGCTCGGCCGTCTGGTAGGCGATGGCGCCCTCGACAATGGCCTTGCCCGGCAGCGAGTACCCGAACAGCAGGCCGTAGCACTCGCGGCTGTACACCTCGGCGGCCGACAGGATCATGCCGAGGAATGCCTGCTCTGAAATGTAGATCGCTTTGTGGCTCGCTCGGTCGTCCGGCCGGGGCACGCTCATCGTCCGCCCATCCGGGTCAGCACGCGCTCGACGCGTGCGGCGGCCTCGACGGCCGCCGGGTCCTTGCCCCCGGTCCGCTCGACGACGGCCCGGTAGTGGTCGAGGGCATCCTGGAGCCGCCCCCCGCCCTCGCACGCCACGGCCAGGTCGAAGAGCAGGCCCGTGTCCTTGGGGTTGGCGGCCACGGCGGCCTCCAGCAGGAGGATGGCCGCCTCGAAGTCGCCCTGCCCCGCCGCCTTCAGGCCATCGGACCCGTTGCGGTTCCACGTGCCCCGCGTCGGCACCTCGGCCGCCACCTCGTGCGTCGAGATCATCTCGATAAACGCGTCGGCGCACTCCTCGAGCAGGGCGCGGGCGATCTCGTCGGCCGGCGGCACGCGGTCGGGGTCGTCGGGCCGCTCCAGGCCCAGGTCGCCCCGCACGCGCGGGTCCTCGGTCGAATCATACGACCGGCGAATCTCGACCGTCAGCAGCCGCTCGTCGGCCCCGGGACGGAAGACCGCGAACTCGACGACCAGCACCACCGTCCGGACCAGCGTCGGCACCTCGACCTCGCTCCACTCGCGGGCATCGGCGTCCCACTGGCGGAGGCGCCGGGACGACTTGGCGTCGCGGACGTCGGCCCGGACGGTGCCGCCCACCTCGACGGCCTTGGCACGGGTCTCGGCATCGCCGTCGATGGCCCAGTGCCGCGACAGACGTTTTTGGAGCGCCTCGGTCATGGGCGCCGCCAGGGCGGCCTGCTCGGCGGGCTCGACGGTGAACTTGCGGACACGGACCATGGCCGCCTCATCCGGCAGCGGAACCGCCGCCGGCAACACGTGCCGG
>DATKZB010000204.1:0-4135 GCA_035528235.1 Phycisphaerae bacterium | reverse complement strand
ATTCGGATGCGGTCGCCTGGTTTGGGCACTGTGGCTATCGCTACACTCAAGCGTGAACTGCTCTAGCAACGGCGATTGGCGCTGTCGTCGGGTGGCATGGTCATCCCGGAGGGTGACCATGTTCAGGCCCCCGCGCACAACTAGCCGCGCACGCGAGTAAGCGGCTCGCCGTGCCGCTCGCTAGCGCTCGCGGCTAGCAACGGCGATTTGCGATGTCGTCGGGTGGCATGGTCGGCCCGGGGGGGGGTGACCATGTTTCAGGCCTTCGGGCCGGGTCGGGTCTTCAGGTACTCTTTGGCGACGAGGGCGGCGACGACGCCGTCGGCGGCGGCGGTGGCGGCTTGTTTGAGTGTGCCGGCCCGGACGTCGCCGGCGGCCCAGATGCCGGGCACGTTCGTCTCCAGGCGGCAGGCGTGGGCCTGGATGAAACCGTCGCCGGTCAGGTCGAGGGTGCCCTTCAGGAAATCGGTCTGGGGCCTGAGGCCGATGAACACGAAGACGCCGTCGCAGTCGAGGCGCCTGGTCTCGCGCGTGGCTAGGTCGGTCAGGCCGACGGCCTCGACGCGTTTCTCGCCCAGGATTTCGGTCACCGCGTGGCCGAAGTACGTTGTGACGCGGTCGGCGTGCGAGGCCACCTCGTCGGCCAGGATCTGCTGGCCCGTGAAGCGGTCGCCCAGGACGACGTACGTCAGGTGCCGGGCGAACTTCAGGATATGGAGCCCTTCCTCCAGGGCGGTGTCGCCGCCGCCGGCAACCACGACGTGTTTGTCGCGGTAGAACGGTGCGTCGCAGGTGCCGCAGTAACTGACGCCGTAACCGGTGAGGCGTTTCTCGCCGGGTGCGTCGAGTTTGCGGTACTCGCTGCCCACGGCCAGGATCATCGCGCGGCCGCGGTAGCGTTTCCGGCCCGCGTGGGCCTCGATGTAACGCGTGCCGCGCTCGACCACGGGGCCGACGCGGGCGACGTCGGCGCCGGTCACGATCTCTGCCCCGAATCGCTTGGCCTGCTGGGTCAGGCGGTCGGCCAGTTCCATGCCGTTGACGGGCTCGGGGAATCCGGGGTAGTTCTCGACGCGTGCGGTGGTCAGGATCTGTCCGCCGGGCATGAGGCGCTCGAGGACGAGTGTGCTCATCCGTTCGCGGGTGGTGTAGATGGCGGCCGAGAGGCCGGCCATGCCTCCGCCGACGATGAGGATGTCGTAGAGGGTATCGGCGGGATCCGCCGGTTTGGCTGTCGCTGCCGGTTCTGGCATCTGAAGTACCTCCCTGCCCGTGCCCCGCGTGCCCGATGCTCACATGACCGCCGATGGTAGTGGCCCAGCCCATTGGCGGTCAAGGGGCAGGGCGGGGTGATTCGCGTCCGGCGGGCCGTAATTTCTCCCCCCCGATTTGACTTTGGCCCGTTTATGCGTAATATATACCGTGCGGGAATAGCGGGTCATGACTGTTCGGAGGGACCGAACGGCATGGCCCTTTTCGTTTGCGCCCGGGGCGGATAGCCCGGCGCGCCCGACGTATCCGGTCGCTGACACAGGGCCGGACGGGCGGACCCCCCTGCGGGGAGAGTCCGCGACAACCTGGTGATGGACTCGATTGGGCGACTCTCGGAGGGAACGGCCCTCCGGTGCCGCCCTTTCTGTTTTTGCGGACCTGTAGCACATTAAGAGGGGAACCGACGATGAGGAAGATCGCTGCTGCTGCGCTCGTACTGCTGGCGCTGGGGGCGTATGCCTGGGCCGATAGCAAGGTCCTCGATGGCGTACCGACGTATCAGGCCGTCTTCGGGCAGGGGGCGGCGTACAGTCTGCCCGCGACCGGGCCGGGCGATTTCGGCGTGGCCACGATCACGCCCGATGCCCTGTGGCCGGTCTACGGCGTCAACCCGTTGGCCGGCGTGCCCGAGTACGTCTGGTGGTACGGGTGCAGCCCGACGGCGGGCGGCATGATGGTCGGCTATTGGGACGGCATGCCCGGGCGCGGCAACCTGTACCCCGGCGACGCCGGCGCCTGGGGTGGCAGCGGCGCCTCCGGCACCAAGTCCATGGTGGCCAGCACGGCCCACATCGTGGCCGGCGCCGAGAACGGCTACACCTACGGCGACTGGCACAACTCGGTATACTACCCCAACCACGAGAGCAATCCGAACTGCCTGGCCGACTTCATGAAGACGGTCGACGGCGGCAGTTACGCGGTCAACATCACGGCGGGCCTGGAGACGTACTGCGAGTGGGACAACCCCGCCACCCCCAGCAACGAGAGCCTGCCGGCGACGGCCATTGACAACGACGTTCCTTACGGCGGCGGCCCGTTCTCGTACGCCATGTTCAAGGCCGAGATCGATGCCGGCCGGCCCGTCCAACTCGGCGCCACGTGCGCCGAAACCATGGACGACTGGGTCGGACACAGCATCGTCGGCTACGGGTACCAGGACGACATGTTCCAGATCAAGGTGCCCATAGGGGTCGACGACGCGCTCGACCTGACGGTGGGCGGCTTCGCCGTCATGGACACCTGGGCCAACGGCACCGGCTCTAGCGAGTGGGTCGACTGGGACTGGAACGTCGTCCCGTCGGTCATCGATGTCAGCGGCGTCGAGTGGTGGCCGTTCGTTGAGATCCAGGGTGCCAGTTGGGTATACGACGACGGCACGCTGGGCCCGTACGATTGGATGATCACCCACGGGATTACGCTTGATGTGGTTCCCGAACCCGCTACGCTCGCGTTGATGGCTCTTGGGGTGGCGGGTGCTCTAGGGCTGCGCCGTCGGCGCCGCTGAGAGCACTTGCCAGTTTGGAGGGACCCCACCGGCCCTCGGCCTTCGGGCCGAGGGCCCCTTTTTTGCGCGGATTACCCGGGTGTGCCAAGAGTTTCTGGCACGGGTGGCATGCCCAGGCCGCCGTTGCCTGGGCATGCTCCCCGGCCCACGTGCGACATGCCCACGCCAGCAGCGGCGTGGGCATGCCACCCAAGAGTGGGGGCTTGCCAGAAAGTCCTGGCACACCCGGATTACCCGGGGGCTTCCTTTGGCGTTGACCCATCCTGCGGGCCGTCATACAATCGGCTTGGCAAGCCCCGGAAGGAGCAACCGCCATGGCCGATGGCCCCTGGACGCCCGGACCCGCAGGTCCGGTTTCCTCCGCACCGCAGGGGGTGCCGAACAACCCCGCGCCCCGCAAACGGACGAGCGTTCTGGCCGTCCTGGTGGGGGTATTGCTGGTCCTTTCGATCGTCGCCAACGCCGTGTTGCTCGTGGCGGTTATCGGCATGGCCACCGCGCTGGGCGGGTCGCTGGGCGGCGGCGGCATCGACGACACCTACCTGGAACGCGTCGTCCATCGCGGGCCGTCGTCGCGCAAGATCGCCGTCATCCGCATCGAGGGCATCATCTACGACCCGCTGGTCGCGTCGGTTCAGAAGAAACTCGACCGCGCCGCCCGCGACGAGGACGTCAAGGCCGTCATCATCCGCATCAACTCGCCCGGCGGGTACCTGACCGCCAGCGACATGCTCTACCAGGCCATCCGGTCCTTTGCCCAGGAGACGGGCAAGCCCGTCGTGGCGGCCATGGACGGCGTGGCGGCCTCGGGCGGCTACTATGCCGCCTGCGCCGCCGACCACATCGTGGCCCAGCGGACCACCGTTACCGGGTCCATCGGCGTCATCGCCCAGTACTTCTTCCTGAGCGGCCTCCTTCAGGACAAACTCGGCATCCGCACGGTTACCCTGAAGATGGGCGACCAGAAGGACTGGCCCAACATGATGGCCGCCGACATGACGCCCGAGCAGCGCGACTACATCATGGGCGCGCTGCTGGAGCCCGGTTACGACCAGTTCGTCGAGGTCGTGGCCGCGGCCCGCGAGATGGACCGCGAGAAGGTTCTCGCCCTGGCCACGGGGCGGATCTTCATGGCCCGGGATGCCCAGGCGAACGGTCTCATCGACGAGGTCGGGTTCTTCGGCCGGGCCGTCGAGGTGGCCAGGGAACGGGCCGGCATCGAGGAGGCCCGCGTCGTCGAGTACATCCAGCCGTTCGGCTTTCTGGACCTCTTCGGCGTATCGGGCCGGGCCGCGTCGCTGCTGAACCTGACGCCCGACACGATTCTATCGCTCGTCGCCCCCTCGCCCCAGGTCATGT
>DATKZB010000203.1:0-12658 GCA_035528235.1 Phycisphaerae bacterium | reverse complement strand
GCCACGGTGACCTCGGTGCCGAGATGGTTCGGCAGGTCGGTCATGCGGCAGGTTGGGATAGCCCGACGCTTCCGCGTCGGGCTCGATGTCGCGGGGCCCGGCAGCGGGGCCGAGGGGGGCGACTCGGTAAGGCGGCGGTAGACGGCCATCGGGTTGGCCGAGGGCGTCATGCCGAGCAGGTGGTCCTCGAGTTCGAGTTTCCGCAGGGGCCCGTAATCCTCCAGGTCGGGGCAGGGGGCGGAAGCGGCTGCGCCGTCGAAGAGCGGTGCCCCCGCCGGTCGCCCGCCGGCCAGGGCATGGACCTGCCAGAGCGCCGCCGGCCGGTTGACCGCGATCGAATCCAGTGCCCCCGTCAGGGCGAGGTTCTCGGCCTCCTCGCGCGCCAGGTGCACGCGGGCCAGCAGGTCGGCCGCCGACCGGTACGGCCCGCCCGATTCGCGCGACGCCACGATGGCCTGCATCGCCCGCTGCGACAGGCCCCGGACGTCCATCAGGCCCACGCGCACGCCGACGCGGCGGCCGGGCGCGCTCCCCGCTGGGTCGCGGCTAAACTGGGTTGGCGTCACCCATTCGGTCGACGGTTCGACGGCGGAGGCGTTGACGTCGGGCCCGAGGATGGGGCACCCGTGCCGGCGGGCGTCCTCGATGTACGTCCGCCGCTCGTAGTACCCGGCCTGGTTGGCCAGGACGGCGGCGGCGAACTCCGCCGGCCAGCGGGCCCGCAGGCACACCGCCCGGTAGGCGATCTCGCCGTAGGTTGCGGCGTGGGCCTTGCAGTAGGAGTAGGCGGCGAACTGGGCCACGCGGTCCCAGAGGGTCTCGGCGTCGGTGCGGCGGGCGCCGCGGGCGATGGCGCCGCGGACGAACCGCGTCCGCCAGGTCTCGATGGCCGCCGGCGCCACGCCCTTCGCCAGGTCTTTGCGCAGACGGTCGCCCTCGGCCAGGGTGAACCCGGCGGCCGCATGGGCCACCCGGATGACGTCTTCCTGGTAGAGCATGATGCCGTAGGTGTCGCCCAGGACGTCGCGCAGGGCCGGGTGCAGGTACTCGGCCGGCTCCAGGCCGCGCCGGCGGCGGACGAACCGTTCCTTCATGCCGCTGGAGGCCGGCCCGGGGCGGATGAGCGACAGGCCCAGGATGACGTCCATGCGCCGCCGCGCGCCCATCATCTTCAGCAGGTTCCGCATGCCGGGCGACTCGATCTGGAAACACCCGAACGTGTCGCCCCGGGCCAGCAGGTCGGCGGCCGCCGGGTCACCGTCGGCCAGGGCTTCGGGGTCGACGCGGACGCCGTGGTTCTTCTCGATCTCGCGGACCGCGGTGGCCAGGATCGAGATCGACCGCTGGGCCAGCAGGTCCATCTTCACCAGGCCCATGGCCTCGACGGCGTCGGCCTCGTATTGGGTGATGACGATGCCTTTCGCGGCCACCTGGAGCGGCAGGTAATCGGTCAGCGGCCGGTCGGCGATCACGAGGCCCCCCACGTGCACGCTCAGGTGCCGCGGGAAACCGTCGAGGACGGCGGCCACCTCCAGCACCCGCGCGATGTCTTCCCGCTCGAGGGGAAAGTCGCGCAACTCGGGGAACGAGACGACCGCGTCGGGGATGCCGGCGGCCGAGTAGTACGGCAGCCGGCGCGACAGGCGGTCGACCTCCTCGGGCGGCAGGCCGTGGGCCTTGGCCACCTCGCGGAACGCGCTCTTGGCCTGAAAACTCTGGTGCGTCGAGATCATGGCCACGCGCGCCGACCCGTGCGTCTCGTACACGTGCCGGATGACGCGGTCGCGCGACCGCCAGCAGATGTCGATGTCGATGTCGGGGCAGTCGGCCCGTTCGAGGTTCAGGAACCGCTCGAACAGCAGGCCGTACCGCAACGGGTCCACGCCCGACAGGCCCAGGGCGTACGCCACCAGGCTGCCGGCCGCCGAGCCGCGCGCCACGCACGGGATGCCCTGGCCCCGCGTCCACGCCACGATCTCGTGCAGGATGAGAAAGTAGTCGGCGAAGCCGAGGCGGTCGATGACGGCCAACTCGTTTTCGAGGCGGCCGACGGCCTCCGGTCGCAGCGGCCGGTAGCGGGTCTTCAGGCCCGCGAAGGCGAGTTTCGCCAAGTGCGAGTACGGCGTCTCGCCGGCCGGTATCGCGGCACGCGGAAACACGGGCCGGCCCAGCACGAGGTCCAGCCGGCAGTCGGCCGCGATGCGGACCGTGTTCGCCACCGCCTCGGGCCACCGACGGAACCGCGCGGCCATCGCCTCGGGGCCCGCCAGGATGGCCTTCGGGTGGGCGAGTTGGCCTCGTGGCACGTCGGCCACGGTCGTCAGCGTGGCGATGGCCCGGAGCGTCCGGTGGGCGGCGAAGCGGCCCGGCGCGTGAAACGCCACGGCCCCCCCGGCGACCAGCGGAATCTGCCGGCGACCGGCCGCGCGGGCCAGGCCGTCGGTCCGAAGACGCGTCGACCGGTCGCCGAACTCCTCCACCAGCGCGAAGAGCCGCCCCTGGGGCAGACGCCCGGCCAGGTCGGCCAGCAGCCGGGCATCGGGCACGAGGACGTAGACGTCGGCGTGGTCGGCGGCGATGGCGTCGGCCAGGCCGAAATCGGCGTTCAGGTGCCGGGCGGTCGTCAGGCGACACAGCGTCCGGTACCCCTCGATGTTGCGGGCCAGCAGGACGGCCCGGTCGCCGCGCGGCGACCGGTCGCCGTTGCGCGTCGCCGGTTGGCTGTCATTCTGAGCGAGCGTAGCGAGCGAAGAATCTCGCCGTGGTCGTTGTCTTTTCGCTGTTCCCACGGCGAGGCCCTTCGCTTCGCTCAGGGTGACAGCAGGGAGGCGTTGGGACGGGCGCGGCGGGTACGGGGACCCGCCGCGCACGATGTCATCGCGATCACCGCCGTCGCGGTCACTGTCATCGCGGCCGCCGGCATCGCGCGCGTGGCCGGGTTGTGAGAGTTCGACGCCCAGGATGGGCGTCAGGCCCGCCTCGCGGCACTTCCGGTAGAACGCGACGGAACCGTAAAGGCCGTTGCGGTCGGTCAGCGCCAGGTCGCGGTACCCGAGGGCGCGGGCGGCCTGGATGAGTTCGTCGAGTCGGCTGGCGCCGTAGAGGTGCGAATGCTCGCTCCGCACGTGCAGGTGAACGAAGCCGCTCGATGGGCGGCGCGTGGTGGTCATGGCGTTGAAGCCTCGTCATTACAGCGTTTTAAGATTGCGTATTCACACGACCACTTGGGCGCGGTGGGTCCCCGTACCCACCGCGCCAACTTGCAGTCGGACCTCGAGCGCGGCGGGTGCGGGGACCCGCCGCGCAAACACGCAATGTTAAACTGCTCTAGCCCCCCGTGAATACACTGGGGGCATGCGCTGAGGACCACGGCTCGCCCGAGGCGAGCCGTGGCACAGGCGCGTATCCGCCGCGCCGCCCCGGGTGTATTCACCCGGGGCTAAGCGCGTAGCGCTGGGGCCATGCCCCAGCGCCAACACCCGGCCGGGCATGGCCCGGCCGCTACGGTCCTGTCGCAACAAGCCCGTAGCGGCGACGGGCCGGCCGTTTACCGCGACAGGCACGCGGTCCGCAGGCGGAAGCCGTGGGCGTCGCGCTCGTGCGTCTGGATGAGTTCAATGGCGCGGCCGGTCACCAGGGCGCTGAAACCGAATCGGTCGCGGACGCCGTCGATGCTGCGGTAGAAGCGTGTGCGCCGGTCGTACCCGGCCTCGCCGAAGAGGCCCAGTTGCCGGCCGGCCGGGGCGAAGTGCGACAGGCTCGCACCCACCAGCCGCACGCTGACCCGCCGCGTGTGAATCCGGTCGAACAGGTCGGCCGCCACCGGCCAGAAATCGTCGTCGTGGTCCGAGAGGGTGGGCAGGGTGCGGCTGCGGCTCTCGGTCCGGAAGTCGGCGTACCGGACCTTGACGGCGACGGTGCGGGCCAGCAGGCCGAGGCTCCGCAGTTGGCGGCACGCCCGCTCCAGCAGGTAAGAGAGCATGGCCCGGAGGTGGGCGCGGTCGACGAGGTTGGTCTCGAAGGTGGTCTCGCGGCTGATGGACTTGGGGTCGCCGCCGCCGGCCGTGACGGGCGTCGGGTCGATGCCGCGCGCCCGCTCCACCAGCACGCGGCCCGACGGGCCGAAGTGCTCGACGAGCATCGACTCGGGGATGCGGGCCAGGTCGCCGATGTGCCGCAGGTTGTACTGGGCCAGGCGGTCGGCGGTCCGGGGTCCGATGCCGGGGAGTTCGCCGAGGGGCAGGGGGGCGAGGAACGCGGCCTCGTACCCCGGGCAAATCCACGCCACGCCGTTCGGCTTGGCGTACGAACAGGCCGTCTTGGCGATGAGCCGGTTGGCGCCCGCGCCGATCGTCACGGCCAGGTCGAGTTCGCGCCGGATGGTGCGCTGAAGATGGTCGGCCACCTGGAGCGGCCAGGCGGGGCCGGGCCGGGCGATGCCCAGCGTCTGGAAGAGTCGCCGGCAGCCCGTCACGTTCAGGTACGCCTCGTCGAGCGACGTCGGCTCGACCAGGGGCGTGTGCCGGCGGCAGACGTCCATCATGGCCCGCGAGAACCGGGCGTAGGCGTGGAAGTCGCCCCGCAGAAACGCGGCGTCGGGGCAGAGGCGGTGGGCCTCGCGGATCGGCATGGCCGTCCGCACGCCGCGCGCCCGGGCCTCGTAACTGGCGCTGGCGACCACGCTGCGGTCGGTCACCAGGCCGCCGACGATGACCGGGCGGCCGCGAAGTTCCGGATGCAGGATCTGTTCGACCTGCGGGAAGAACGCGTCGATGTCCACGAGCAGGATGACCGGGTACGGGTGTGGATGGTCCATGAGTCGCGTCGGCCCTCGGACGGCGTCGTTTGTCCTCTTCCACCATACCCTAACGCTTACCTAACGTCCAGTGGAATATCGGCTTTTTCTGGCCGGAAAATGAGGTTTTTTTGGTCCGCCCGACCCTACCGCCGATGGGGGACCGCCGGACGTCCGACCCCTACGGGGGGTGCCTTTCTTACGGCGGCGTCGCCAGCCAAAATCCTGGCGGCGGACCCGCGCGGGCCATCCCGCGGGCGTGACGGATCTTCCTGGCACCACAAAACGGCTGTCATTTCGAGCGAGCGAAGAAGAGTCGAGAAATCTCGCCGTGGTCGTTGCCGTTCGGCGGTTTCCACGGCGAGACCCCTCGACTTCGCTCGGAGTGACAACGAAAAACGGCCCCGCCAGAATCCGCAGTCACACCCTGATGTGCCGCGCGGCAGGTTGACTTGTGTCCCAACGTGGGGTATAGTGTAGTGTGAACAGACGCCCAGTGGGGGCGACTGGATTCGACGGGGCTTTAGAGGGTCTGGAGTGGCGCGAAGAGGTTGTCGGCCACCTCTTAAAACTGCCGGCACAATTTAAATGCCAACACTGGCATGCAAATGGCTGCCTAATAGCGGGTAGTCACGTCCTCCCGGGTTCGTCCGTGGGCTCGGATGAGGACGTCACAGGCGCGGGCTGGCCGGCTAGTCGACCGGGTGCGACGCCGGCGAGATTCCAGTCCCGGTTGGGTCCATGCGTAGCCTGTCGGTTGGCGCCGCGAGGACCGAGATCGAAATAACCGACTACTCGCGTAGAGGCTCCAGGTCACGGGCATCCGGACGTGGGTTCGATTCCCACCGCCTCCACCAAATCCATATGTCTAACCACCGGGAGCGGGCACAGACGCGCTCCGCCGCCACCCGCCCCCAGGCCACCGCTGTCCATGAGTAGCGGGTCAGTCGCTCTCCCACAACCAGAGTTCGCTGACAACGATGTTGGGCTGGCCCTCGTTGCGGACCTCGATCCGCATCGTGCCGTCGGCGTGGACCTTGGCAGGCAGGGCCACGGTGAGTTCCTGCGGGGGGTTCTGCCCGTTCTGCCAGGAGGGGATGGCTGTCGGCTCGACCAGCCGCGTCTCCTGCTCGCCCGAGCCGGTCAGTGCCCACACCGATCCCTTGCGGGTGTCGTGATCGACGTCCCACCAGGCCAGGCCGACCTGATAGGTCTTGCCCGCCTTCAGACCGGTCGCCTGGAAGACCACCTTGTCCTCCCAGTAGAAGCACGTGACGTACCGCGGCGCGACCGTTCCCGTCGCGACGGACCAGATGTGCGGGCGCCCCTGTTCCAGGCGCAGGCGGGGGCCGCCCTTGGCGCCGTCCTCGCCGTCCGGGCCGCAATCGAGATAGCAGGCCAGGTGGAAACCCTTGGGGGCGCCCTTGGCGAGTTCTTTCCGGGTGGCCTCGCTGCGCGCCGGGTCGCGCTGGAGGTTCTGGCCGAGACTGGCCGGCGCGAGGGCCGTGGCGTTGAGGACCGCCTGGATCTTTCGCTGCACTCCGGCGTCGGGGGCGATCTGCGCGAGTTCCTTCATGGCCTCGCGGACCGCGGCGGGCTGACTCCGTGCCAGGGCCTCGGCGACTTTGAGGGTGGCCAGGACGCCCTCGGCGCGGACCTCGGTGTCCTGGGCCATCGCCAGGCCCATCTGGAGGGCGGCGGCGTCTTTCACGCCGGCCAGCGTGCCCAGGACGAGCCGCTTGGTCTCGGCCGACTTGGCCATCTGGCGTGCCTGGTCGATCATCTTCAACTGGCCTTTCGGATCGCTCTTGTTCTGGTCGGCCAGGCGGAGAAAGCCCCGGAAGGCGAGGATGCGGTAGTTGGCCTGGGGTGCAGACGTCGCCAGGTCGAGGAGGTCTTTCCCGGCGGACAGGTCGGGCCAGTCGGTCATGGCGCGGATGGCGGCGTCCTGGAGCGCGGGGTCGCTCAGGGCGGCGCGGACGGTCTGAAGCGCTTTGGGTCCGCCTATTCCCCGCAGGACCCGCAGTAGCGAGCCCTTGAACTCCGGCCCTCCGGCCGCCATCCGAGCGACGCACCTGTCGACGCAGGCGTCCGGGTGTTCGGACCTGGCGACGGCGAGCGCCGTCGCCCGTTCGGCCGTGTCGCGCTCCTGTGCCCCTTGCGCCTCGGCCAGCAGGTCCAGCAGGGCCGGCAGGTCGGCCTCGCCCGCCAGGTCGCGGATCGTCCGCAGCGCGGCCAGGCGAAGCGGCGGCTCGGTAGCCTTGGCCGCCTTCAGCAACGCCGGCATCGCGGAGGCCAAGGCGCGGCGCTGCGCCAACCGGACGCCGAGAAGACGCCGGCCGACCTCGGGCCCATCCACCATGCCGAGGATCTCGGCCCCGACCTCCTTGCCAGGCAGGCCCAGCAGGGCGTTCTGGGCGGCCGAGGCGACCTCGGCATCGGCGTCCCCGGCGGCCGTGGCAAGGACAGGCACGGCCTGGGCGTCGGCCAACCGGGCCAGCGTGCGCAAGGCAGCCAGGCGGAGCGGCTTGTCGCCCGTCTTGGCGGCGGCAAGCAGCGCGGGCAGCGCGGCCGCATCGCCGCGGTTGCCCAGGGCCTGGATCACCATCGGCCGGCGATCGGCGGGCAGTTTCGCGACAGCGTCCGCGAGCGCCCGGGTCACCTCGGGGGTGCGAAGCTCATCGGTGGCCACCCGCAGCGCGACGCCCAACGCGACCAGGTCGTCTCCGCCGAGGTACTCCAGCAGTAGCGGCAGGCCGGCCGGGCCCCGCGCGACGATCGCCCCCCGGACGGCCGCCATGCGCACGGGGCTGCTCCCCTGGGACGTGCGCAGGCGGTCGTAGACCGCGACCGCCTCGTCGGCGCGGCCCTGGGCGGCGGCGGCGTCCGCCGCCTGGAGGAGCGATTCCTGGATCGCGCCCTTCAGGCTGGGCGGCGCGGTACCCTCCGCCTTCGCCAGCGCCTGAGCCGCCGGCGCCGACGCGATCCGGCCGAGCGCGAACGCCGCGGCCGACGCCGCCTCGGCGTCCGCGCCGGCCAGCAGGTGCGCCAGCGGCTCGACCGCCTTGGCATCGCGCCGCACGCCGATGGACTGGATCGCGCCGACCAGCGGCGTGCCCTTGAGCCCGGGCAAGGCCGCCCGCAGGGCATCATCGGCGGCCGGTCCGGGCATCGCCTCGAGCGCGCAGCGGGCCAGGTCGCCCACTTTCGGGTCGCCCAAGAGGTCCGCCAGGGCCGGTGCCATTGAACCGGGGGCGGTCCGGGCCAGCAGGCGGGCGGCGTCCCATTTGGCCGGCAGGGGCGCGTTGCCGCGCAAGACGGCCAGGAGTTGGTCCGGGGTCGGTGGCGCGGCGTCCTCGGAGAAGGCGGCCACCGCAATCGCCGACACGATACCTGCCGTCAGAAGCCACGAAGCGCGAGCCATGATCGGGTCCTCCGGGTTGGCGTTTCCTCAAACGTGCCACGGCGCGCGCAGGACTCGCGCCCGCATGCGGTTGGCCTCGGCGTCGTCGACGAACTCCTCTTTCCGGGGGTCCCACCCGAGGTTTCGTCGGAGCTCCATGCAAATGTCCATGATATGGTTGGTCGTCATAGTCCGGTGGGCCACCTCTTCGTGAGCGATGCAGCGCCGCCGCTGGCGGACCCCGTCCAGGAAGTCGCGAATGTGGCCGACCGGGTGCCCGGTGCGCATGACATGGTCGTGCGCGAGTTTGCGGGAATCGCTCAGCAGGGCGGCCGAGGAGGCCTCCGGCCTCTCGTAGCCGTCCGCAACGGCCACCCAGCCCTCGGTTCCCTCGTACCGCACGCCGCAGGAACCCCGCCATCCCTTGCGGGTCATGACCAGTTTGAGCCCGTCGGCGAAGCGGGCGGTCAGACCCTCGGCGTCGCCGTGCGCGGGGTACTCGTACGCGACGGGGGAGGTGTCCGCCAGGCCCATGTCCATCTGGCACTGGCAGATGGTGTGGCTGCCCCATTGGGCGACGCCGGTGGCGAAGTCCGGCTGGCGGTACCATCCGCCCCGGACGTAGTCCTTGTTGTAGGGCCGCCAGGGCGAGGGACCCAGCCAGAGGTCCCAGTCCAACTCATCCTGGGGCGGTTCGGGCTCGGCCGGCAGGATTTCGTTCTTTCGCGGCCAGTTGGGAATGCCCCACAGGTGGGCGTACACCGTGTGCACCTTGCCCAGTCTGCCGGTGCGGGCGAGTTCCCCGGCAACGATGAATTGGGTCTCGCTGAGCCGCTGCACGCCGCTCTGGAAGACCCGCCCGTACCGGCGGGCGGTCTCCACGAGCGCCCGTCCCTCGGCGATGCTGAGGCCGCAAGGCTTCTCGCAGTACAGGTCCTTGCCGGCCCGCATGGCCAGGATCGACGCGATGGCGTGCCAACGGTCGCCGGTGGCAATCAGGACGGCGTCGAGGTCGGTCCGCGCCAGCAGTTCGCGCAGGTCTCGATAGGCCTGGCAGTCCTTGTTACCGTATCGGCCGTCCACCGCCGCCTTAGCGCGCTCGCGATTAGACCGCTGGACGTCGCAGACGGCCACGAACTGCACTTCCGACTCCTGGAGCAGCGCCCCGAGGTCGCCGGAGCCGCGTCCGCCGATCCCGATGCCGCCCATCACGATCCGCTCGCTCGGCGGGATGGCCCCGCCCCGTCCCAACGCGGACGCCGGAATCAGGGCGGGCGCCGCCAGCGCGCCGCAGGCGACGGCCGCCGTCCTGAGGAACTCGCGCCGGCTCAGGCCAGACGCCGGACGCCGCCGTCTGTGGGATGCGTCGAGGTTCATAGCAGCTCCTTTTGCCGCGCGGCCATGCCGGGCGCGGCGCGTTCCGGCCTCTTCTTCTGCGAGGCCTGTTTGGCAAAGCCTGGCCGAAGTGGCAGACCTGTTCCTCCCGAATACTCCGTCCGTCCTATTCTACAACCCCTTACGTCTCCTGTCTGCCCCATGGTCTGCGCGCATCGGCCAGGAAAGGTCTTGTTGAAGCCCCAGGAGCCGGTACGATCATGGTCAAGCGTCCGCGATGGTCGCGGGCGAGAGGTCATCCGGGCGATCCCGATTGCACAGATGTGCTGTGCTCCGGGGCAAGGCCGCAGGGCGGGGGATGCCCTGTGGCTGACCGGGAAGGAGACGTTATGAACGTGCGTTGTCTCGCCGCCGCGGTTGCGGTGGTCCTGGCGGCGGCAGCGCTCGCAGCCGCGGGGGAGTCGCCTGCGGCCGACCCTGCGGCCACCCCCAGTTGGCCCGAGTTCCACGGCGCCGGCCGCACCAACATCTCCCCCGACAAGGGGCTGCTCAAGCAGTGGCCCAAGGGCGGGCCGCCGCTCGTGTGGAAGTACCCCGAGTGCGGCGTGGGATACTCGGGCGTTTCCATCGCCGATTGTCTGATCTTCACGGCCGGTTACCTCGACGGTCAGGAAACAGTCCTGGCCCTCGACATGGACGGCAAACTCCTCTGGAAGGCCCCCAACGGCGAGGCGTGGAGCGGACCGTCGCCGGGGTCGCGCACCACGCCCACCTTCAGCGAGGGCGTTTTGTACCAGATGAGCGCCGCCGGCCGGTTGGCCGCGTTTGAGGCGAAGACGGGCAAGAGCGTTTGGGCCCTGAACCTCGTGACCGAGTTTGGCGCGAGGTTCGGCGTGTGGGCGGCGGCCGAGAACGTCATCGTCGACGGCGACAAGGTCCTCTGCATGCCCGGCGGACCGAGGGGCCGCGTCGTCGCACTCGACAAACGCTCCGGCAAGACCCTCTGGACCAACACCGAGATCGAGCAGACGGCCGCCTACTGCTCGCCGATGATCGTGACGTACCGCGGCGTCCGGCAACTGGTCACGATGACCCAGAAGTCGGTCGTGAGCGTGGAGGTCGAGACCGGCCGTCTGGTCTGGCAGGCCCCGTTTGTGCCCAAGTCGGCGCAGAACGCCCTGACGCCCGTGTTCTACGACGGCCAGGTCTTCGTGGCGTGCGGCCACTGGTCCGGCGGCACGGTGCTGAAGATTGACCCGGAGGCCAAGACCGCCTCGACCGTCTGGTTCCGCAAGGAACTCGACAACTGCCACGGCGGCGCGATGCTCATCGACGGCCGTCTCTACGGCGCCGCCTGCCGCATGGGCGGAAAGGATTTCTACTGCGTCGATTTCCTGACCGGCAAGACCGTCAAGACCGATGCGACGCTCGGCAAGGTCGGCATCACCGTGGCCGACGGCATGATGTACTGCCTGAACCACCGGGGGACCGTGTCGCTACTGGCCCTCGGGCCGGAGGGTTTTCGCGTCGTGAGCCAGTTTGACCTGACCCGTAAGCCCGAGAATTACTACCTGGCCCACCCCGTGGTCTGCGGCGGGCGGCTGTACCTTCGCGGCGGCCCGGACCTCTATGTCTACGACGTCCGCGCCGCTCAGGAGTGACTGGGCGTAACGTGATCTGGCGGGTTATCCGTACCACACCCGGGGCAGGGCGTGTGTTGACGGCGGCGGTTTCAGAGGGTATATCCGGTGGCGCGGCGTGGGCTGCCGCGCGACAGAGGAGACCGCTCTTGAGCCAACAGCCGAAGGGCCGGCGTTGGGTCGTCGGCATTACGGATCACATCCTGCCGCCGGCCGACATCGAGGAGAGCGCCTTTGGGGAGGCCGAGTTCCGCTTTCTCCCGGACTGGCGGAAGGGAAAGGAAGAGCGCCGGGCCTGGCAGGAGGCCGACGCCCTTCTCGTCTGGCACTGGACCGTCGACGCGCCGACCGCCGCCGTGCTCGACCGGTGCCGCATCGTCGTCCGCTACGGCGTCGGGTACGACCTGGTCGACGTGGCAGCGCTGACGGCCAGGAACATTCCCTTCTGCAACACGCCCGACTACGGGACGGAAGAGGTGGCCGACGCGGCGTGCGGCATGATCCTGGCGATTCAGCGGCAACTGGTCGCCTACGACCGCGCGTGCCGTCACTTCGCCCAGGGGTGGCAGGAGAACATCCTGTCGCCGCAACACCGGACGTCGGCCCGGACGGTGGGCGTCGTCGGCGTGGGCCGCATCGGCACCGCCGTCGTCAACCGCCTGAAACCGTTCGGTTGCCGCATCCTCGGGTACGACCCTTATCAGCCGTCGGGGCACGAGAAGGCCGTGGGGTACGAGCGTGCGGAGTACCTGGACGACCTGCTTGCGCAGTCCGACATCGTGACGATTCACTGTCCGCTGACCGACGAGACGCGGGGGATGGTGGATGCGGCGTTCCTGGCCCGCATGAAACGGGGCGCGTCGCTCGTCAACACGGCCCGGGGCCGCATCCTGGCCGACCTCGACTGCCTCGAGGAGGCCCTGCACCGCGGGCACCTGGCCTACGCGGCCGTGGACGTGCTTCCCGACGAGCCGCCCGGCGACCACGCGCTGATCCGCGCGTGGCGAGAAGACGCGCCCTGGCTCGGCGGCCGGCTGCTCATGACGCCGCACGTCGCCTTCTACTCCGAGGAGGGGTGGCACGAGATGCGGTACAAGGCCGCGCAGACGGCCCGCCTGTACCTGCTGGAAGGAAGGCTCCGGAACCGTATCGAGGCCTGACCGCCGGCGGCTCGTCGCGGCAGGATGCCTACCGGACCCGCGCGGCGATCTCGGACAGTTCGTCCAACACGGGGCCCTTCACCGGTATGTCCACGTGGAACACTTCGGCGATGACCCGCGTCCACCCGTGGATGAAGTACAGCCAGCCGTCTTCGACGTGCAAGCCCCGCTCCTGCTGTCGGGCGCGGGCCTGCCGGAGGAAGAGGAGGTCCCCCCGGTAATTGAACTCCCACACGAGCCCCCGCTCGGGAAAGACGGCCGACTCGGTGATGGGCGACCCCGGGCCGTCCTTGCCGAGGCCGGTGGCGTTGATGACGAGCGAGCC
>DATKZB010000202.1:0-9100 GCA_035528235.1 Phycisphaerae bacterium | reverse complement strand
ACGAGTTCGCGGAAACAACTGCCGCCCCAGTGCCGCAGCACCGCCGGCAACTCGGCCTGGGCGGCCTCGCGCCGCGCGACGTTCTCGCGGTGAATCTGGTCGGGCGCCCGGCCGTGGGCCGACCGGAACCGCGCCAGCATCTGTTCCAGGTACGCCGGGTTCTCGTGCCACCGGGGCTCGGCCAGTTCCATCTCGCCGATGGCCCGGTGCCCGAACTGCCGCAGAAATTCCTCCAGCGTGGCCTCGCCCATGGCCACGCGCCACAAGAGGGCGTCCTGCTCGAAGGTCGTGTCGCCCTCCAGGCCGCGCGTCAGTGTCGACGCCATCGCCTCGCCGTCGTCGGGGCCCATCAGTTGCATGAGCCGCTGGGCCAGGGCGTCGAACGCCATGCCGCCGAAGAGGCCCGGCCTGAGCGACTCGGGGCCGAACCCGTCCATGACGCGCCGCCGGCGCGCGTCGAGTTCTTCCAGCAGGGCCGCGTCGGCCAGTGCCGAGAGGTCCGCGGCCCGTTTCTCGTCGACGTACCGCAGGTACGGCGGCAGGACGTCCTCCTGGAAGGCGCGATGGGCGTCTCGGCGGGCCCGTTTCATCCGCCGGCTGGCCCGCCACATGGCCAGCAGGTTGCCCGGCAGTTTCACGAGGAACCGCCCGTCGGCCCGGGCCGCGTCGAACTCGCTCGGCGCGCGGTCGAGCAGCCGCTTGTCGGCCAGCAGGGCGTCCAGGTTGTACCGCAGCGGCATGGCGTCCCAGAAGAGGCCCGCGAGGCGCTCGGGGTCGGCGTAGATGCGGCCGCCGATGAGTTCCAGGAACCCCTCCTCGCGCGCCGCCGCCGACGGCCGGTACCCGAGTTGCTGATACAGGCGGCCGAAACCGCCGTCGCCCGTCATGAACCGCCGCACGATGTCCCACGTCAGCGGCGTGGGCGCCCGTAGCGTCTCGGCCAGGTTGTGCGTGACCCAGACGCGTCGGTGTCCGCCGGCCAGTGCCCGGAGGCGGTGGATTTCCTCGTCGCGGCCGATCTCGACGTCCTCGGCCACGTCCAGGCCGCGTATCGCCCGCGCCTGGAGCACCGCGAACCGGCCCTCGGCCCAGCCCCACTCGATGTCGACCGGGTGGCCGAAGTGCTTCTCGATTTCCATCGCCAGCCCGTACAACTCGCCCACCTGACCGGGCGACAGGCTCGGCGCGTCGGGGTCGAACGCCCCCCGCGCGCCCAGCGCCGACACGACCGACACCTTGTGCCCCAGTTCCGTCTGCACGTCGGACGGGTCGTCGCGCGAGACCACGAACCGGTCGGGCGTCACGTTGCCCGAGACGACCGACTCGCCCAGGCCGTACGAGGCCTCGATCATCATCCGGCCGGCCCGCAGGTTGTTCGGATCCTGCGTGAAGACGATGCCGCTGGTCTCGGACGGAAACATCATCTGGACGGTGACCGCGGTGCCCGTGAGGCCGCGGATGTCGTTCCGCCGGCGGTACGCCACCGCCCGTTCGCTCCGCCACGACTCGAACACCGCGTTGATGCACGCCGCCAGGGCGTCGTACGGGTCGGTCGGGAAGGGCTCGCCCGTCTGTTCCTCGTAGATGCGGCGGTGGGCCTCGGCCCTCGCGCGGCCGGGCAGGGGGGCGTCGTCGGAGGCGGCCGGGGCGAACGCCGCCTCGCCCACGCCACGGGCCGTCCGGGCGAACATCCGGATGAACTGGACGTACGCCTCCCAGAACGCGGGGTCGTCGCCCAGATCGTCGGCCAGGCCCGGGTGCAGACCGCAGTTCAACAGCGTGTCCATCATGCCGGGCATCGACACGGCCGCGCCGCTCCGGACCGACACCAGCAGCGGCCGGCCGCCACGGCCGAACGCGCGGCCGGTCTCGCGCTCGAGCCGAGCCAGGTGCTCGCGGACCTCGGCCTCCAGGCCGTCCGGCCACCGGCGACCCGCCTCGAAGTAGTGGGCGCAGGCCTGGGTGCCGATGGTGAACCCGGGGGGGACGTGCAGTCCCGCGCGGCACATTTCCTTGAGGCTGGCCCCCTTGCCGCCCAGGAGGGCCTTCGGGTCGGCGCAGCCCGTGGGCAGCGGGTCGGAAAACGCGAACACCCACCGTCCGCTCGGGCTCATCGGCCTGCTCCCAGGCACACCAGACCCCACCCCGCCATGCCCACGTACGCGTGCGGCGAGGCCACGATCATCGGCGCCGTCGGCTTGCCCAGCCACGACGTCTCCATCCAGAGCACGGGCCGGGCGTCGTCCTCGTCCAGCGCCAGCCGCATGATGCCCTGGTCCGAGAAGTACAGCACCGCCCCGCGGCTGAGGACCGGCGCCGTCCCCGGCACGGCCCCGGCCTGCCGGACGACCAGTGCCCCGCCGGCCCGCTTGACGACCACCAGGTCGCCCTTGCCGGTGATGAAGGCGAGGACGTCGCGTTCCAGGGCGAAGTCGCCCGCCGGGTCGCGGCACGCCACGGCCCAGCCCGACGCCGGCCGACCGTCGACCAGCGACCGGGCCTCCAGGCCCCGCGCGGTGCCCACGTAAATCACGTTCCGCGCGACGGCGGGCGACGTGGTGGGCGCGGCATCGAGCGCGGCACGCCAGAGCACGCGGCCGGTCGGCCGGTCCAGCGCGACAAGGGCCGCCGGGTCGACCGTCGCCGCCACCACCATCGACTCGTACGCCGTGGCGGCGCGCGACATCGTCCCCACCGGCGCCGACCACTGCGGCTTGCCGTCCAGGTCGAGGCACCGGAGCACGCCCGGCGCGTCCTGCACCAGGACGTTCTCGGCCGTCGCCGCCAGCGCGCCCGAGGCGTCGCTCGCCACCGGCGCGTGCCACAGCACGGCGCCGTCGGCCGTGTTGACGCAACGGAGACGGCGCTGGGCGTCGCCCGCGCGGCCGTCGACGAACAGCGCCCTCTCGCCGCTGACGGCGGGCGAGACGTAGACGCCGTTGGACGCTTCCGCGACCCACGTCGGCTTGGGCACCTGGCCGCCCTCGCCGCGCATGGGCAGGCACGCCAGGCCCCGGCGGTCCTTGCCGGCCAGGGGGACGTAGAGGTTCCCGCCGACGGCGGCGGCCGGCGCGGCCACGGTTGTGTCCTGAGTCTGGCCGGTCTGGTCGGGCGGATACTGCCACTGGACGGCCCCGCGCTTGGGCAGGGCGGCGCCCGCCGGGTTGCCGGCCGCGCCGGGCCCGCCCAGGTGTCCCGGCCAGAGCGGCGTCGGCCGATCGCCGCCCGCCTGGCCCAGGCACACCAGTCCGTCCTTCTCGGTGCCCACGTACACGTGCCCGCGTGCCACCGTCGGCGAACTGATGAACAGCGGCTCGGTGCCCACCGCCGCTTCCCACACCGGCTCGAGCGTCGCGCGCGCCAGAGCGTACAGCGTGCCGGCGTCGGTCATCACGTAGACGTGCTCGTCGGTCACGGCCGGCGACGTGACGATGGGGGCGTGGGCGTCCCACTTGCCCAGGGGGCGGCCCTTGCGGTCGAGGGCGTACAGGCACCCGTCGCGCGAGCCGAAGTACAGGGCCTCGCCGGCCACCGCCACGGCGCCCAGGACGGTGCGGGGCACCTTGACGGTCCACTCGACCTCTCGCGTGGCCAGGTCGATGCACCAGACCTCGCCGCCGGGTCCGAGGGCGGTCCTGGCGGCCTCGACCTCGGCGCTCGTCTTGCCTTCGGCCCGCAGGCGTTCGAGCGTCTTCTTGCGGGCCTCCTCGGCCGAGTTGACGTAATCGCCGTTGCCCATGCCCAGGTACAGTTTGCCGCCGTCGATGGCGGGCGGGCTGAAGACGGGGTAGGGCGTGGGGAGGCGCTTCAGTTCCCGGCCCGTGTCGGCGTCGAGGATGCAGAGGGCCTTGCCGCCCAGGCCCAGGCCGGCGTACACCTTGCCGTCGTGCACGGCCAGCGAGGTCTCGGCGTCGGGATACTTGTCGCCCGGCAGGTGCCAGCGGACGCGGGCATTGCCGTCGGGGCCGGGCTCCAGGTCGAAGCAGTAGTACCCGTCGTCGCCGGCGCCGATGTAGACGCGTCCCTGGGCGATGACGGGGGCGCATTCGACGTGGCTCTTCGTCGGGTACGTCCAGAGGACCTTGCCCTCGCGGCCGGGCGCGAGGTCGAGGCACACGACCCGCGCGTCGCGCGTATCGTGCAACCCCTCGCCGCACACCAGCCGCCGGCCCGAGATCGAGGGCGACGAGAACGTGGCCCGGAACCCCTCGGGCGCCGCCTGCCAGACCAGGCCGCCCGTGTCGGCGTCGAAGCACAGGATGGCGCCGCTGCCGCCGAACATCCCCAGGGCGGCGCTCGCGACGTACACGCGGTTCCCGACGACCGCCGGCGACGCGTAGTACCCGGCGCCGCCGCGCGTCCACGTCCAGTTGACCCCGCCGCGCGTCGGACCGAGGGCGCCGGGGGCCGCGCCGAGGCGCGCGAGGCCCCCGCGGACCATCGTCCAGTCGGCCCCCGCCTCGGCCTGACCGGCCGCCGGGCCCATCAGGTACGGCCAGTACGTCGCCAGGGCCCACGCCCCGCCGCCCACCACGACGGCGGCCACCAGCACCGGCACCTTCAGTCGCCACACGAGGTGCAACAGTTGTTTCATGACCTGCGGCTTGAAGAGCGACACCAGCGCCCCCAGCAGGGCCACGGCGATGCCCGCCAGCACCGGCAACAGGGCCTGGAGCGGTCCCACCAGCACCGGGACCACGCCCAGCACGCCCCCGCATCCGCCGGATGGAACGCTATCGAGAATCATCGGACGATTCGTTTCTCCCTGGCTATCACTTGCCGCGCGGCGGCAAAACGAAACGGGTCGGCCCCAGCACGACCACGTTCTGCTCGCCGGCCGCCTCGCCGGGCCACTGCCACTTGAGCGCGAGGGGCCCCTTGTCGACCTTGCCGAAGAACGCCGGCGCCCCCGCCCGGACGACCCGAGCCCCCAGGCACCGGCCGCCGTCGCGGGCCACCACGGTCACCGGTCCCGCCGCGCTGGCCGGCAGGGCCACCGTCACGCCCAGGGCCGTGCCACCTTCCGCGGCGCGGACGAGCACCCACACCTCGCCGGTCCGGCTGACGAGGGCGAGGTCCGGCGCGCCGTCGCCGCTGAAGTCGGCGGCGGCGCCGGCCTGCTGGCCGTCGCGCAGGGCGTCGCTGCACGCGAGGTCGGCGCTTTCCTCCAGGGCCACCTGGATAGCATACCCGAAGCAGAAGAATCCGCGGTTGAAAAACGGCTCGGGCCCCCCGCTCGGGTGCAGCAGGACGAAGTCCTGGCGACCGTCGGCGTTGATGTCGAACGTCTCGGCCCCGACGGCGTCGGGCTTGGCCAGGCGGGGCACCTCGCCCGTCTCGGCGAAGACCTCCTCGAACGTCCCGTTGCCGGCCCCGCGGAGGAAGAAGCACCCCTCGCGACCGGCCAAAAGGATGTCGAGCACCGCGTCGGCGTCGAAGTCGGCGGCGCGGACGGCTGTCGCGGCCGTCGATAGCGACCCCTCGTACGCCTTCGCCGGCGGCAGAAACTCGCCCGGCCCCTTGCCCTTGTAGAAGAGGGCGCCCTTGGCGAACGGCTGGACGACGTCGGTCAGGCCATCGCCGTCGAAGTCGGCCGCCACGCACGGCCCGGCCTGGCCGAGCGTCTTACCGGGAAACTCGCCCGGCCCGGCGGCGACCGGCGCGGCCGCCAGGCGGTCGTCGGCCGTCACCGTCACCACGGCCGGGCTGGCCGGCGTGCTGACGACCAGGCCCGCCCGTCCCGCGCCCAGGTCGATGGCGGCCAGGCCGAGGCAGCCGGTCGGCAGGTCCAGGCCGGGGCCGGCGGCCTCGAAGACGCCGTCGGCGGTGGCACGGTGCAGCGAGAGTTGCTGCCCGTCCCAGGAGGCCAGGTCGAGGCGGCCGTCGCCGCTTGAGTCGACCCACGCTGCGTGCTGCGACCGGGCGGCCAGCCGGCACGCGGCCGTCGCGTCGGTCATGGCGCCATCGCCGGCGGGTCGCAGCAGGCGGTCGCCGCTGTCGGAGAGGACGTGCAGCCAGGCCTTGCCGTCGCCGGCCACGTCCACCGCCAGGAGGGCGTTGACCTTGTCCTTGACGGCCGCCACCTTGACCGCGCGGTCCCAGGCGGCGTCGACGGCCGTGGGCACGTCGGCCCGGCGGTCGGCCTGGATGTACGCCAGGCACCGGCCGAGCATCCGGTTGCTGCCCTCCCAGACGGACTGGAGGTTGAACGGATCGGCAACGACGCCAAATGCCCCCTTGCCGGAGGCCGTCAGGCCGAACCACCGGAGGCCCACGTGCAGGGCCCCGACGGGCCGGGTGCCGGACGGCGCCGCGTTGGGGTCGCCGGCGGCCGAGAAGTCGCCCGCGAACAGAAGGGCCGGCCCGGCCCGGTCGGCGCCGATGGCCTTGCGCAGGTCGTGGCTCACGGCCTCGTCGGCCGCGCCGATGGCGAGGGCCAGTTTCCCCGGCGCGGCGCCCTGGAGTGCCGCCACGACCTTGACGGGCAGGGCGCCCTGGGCGTCGGGCGGGCCGATTTCCACGTGCAGGATCGTCTTGGAGTGGTGGACCAGGTCAACGGGCGTGTAATTCGGGTTGATGAGTCCGCGCGCCGGCGTCGCCGCCAGGGCCAGCGCGGCCAGGGCGAGGAGCCATGCGGGCCATCCATCGGCGGTCCGGTTGCGGCAAGGGTGTTTCACGGCAACTCCTTACCTACTATGGAACCGCGCCGGGGGGCGGATGGGCCGCAAATCCGGCCGGAGAAGGGGTCCGACAGGCTCCAGGGCGGCCGGAGTCGCGTTTTGGGCGGCGCCAGGGCCGGCGGGTATACACTTTGAGAAAACGCACTTCTGCCGTGGGGCCGGAAATGGACCTTTTGGAAGGTCCAAACCGCGTTTTCGGTAGCGCCAGGGCCGATTGGCCTCCATCTTGGTAAGATGGGCAAGGGGAAACGCGCGGTTTTTGATCGCTTTTTTCGATTTTTGATCGGAACGCGCCGGAATCGGTCGTTTCGCGCGCCGTTTTGAACGTGAATGGATTGGCCTCAATATAAACTAAAGCATATCAAGGTGGGCCGGGGCGGAGTCGGTAGAGTACGTGCTTTGCACTCACGCAGATGCTGGAGCACCGTCTTGCGGGCGCCAAGGGCGAGAAGGAATTCCTGCGGAAGTGGGTTGACAAACGCCGATTTACGGGTATACTTGTACAGGACGTACGGGGTGTACGTTTTGCGGATAGCAGGGCGAGAGGAGGGAAGACATGACCATTCTGACCGCAAGCCAGGTTCGCGCGGAGTTTAGTGATACCATTAATCGCGTCGCCTACGCTGGAGAGCGGATCGTCATAGGCAAGGGCGGAAAACCCCGCGCTGCCTTGATTCCAATGGAAGACCTTGCGCTTCTTGAGCGGATCGAGAACGAGATTGACCTTGCCAAGGCGAAGAAGGCGCTCAAGGAAGGCGGGCGCATTCCCTTGGAGGAGGTCAAGAAGCGCCTCGGGCTGTAGGGGGGAGCCGTGGCCAGAGAGGTTTTCTTCACGAAGTCCGCGCTGCGCGACCTCAAGAGCCTGCCCAAGCGCCACTCGGCGCTGGTGATCGCCAAGATAGAAACGGCCGCACAGAACGTTCGCGCTGCTGGCGAGGAGATGCTAAGGGGCCGCGATGGCCTGTATCGTGTGCGCCAGGGCGACTATCGGGTGGTCTACCGCAAGGAAGCCGGCGCTCTCTTGGTTCTGCTCGTGGCTCACCGCAGGGACGTCTACGCGAAGGTCCGCCGCCTCCATTGATTCTCCGCAACGGTCCCATTGCCCAGATCCTGGTGCGTGTGAAGCACGTACCCTACAGACAGCCGGCGCATGTAGGGCGGGGCAACGCCCCGCCGTGGCCAGGGGTGGAATCGTGGGCCTCGCCCCGCGATGTGACAGAAATGGTGGGGCACGCCCCACCTTACGTGGCCTGCCGGGCGTGCCAGGAGGCCTACATTCTCTTCCCCCGATTGCCGATGGTGTGTATAATGCCCCGCTCGCGGCCCGCAGGGGGGCCTGGGTTTGGCGAGGGAGCTGCCTTTTCGGCAGGGGCATCGGGGTTCTGAACGGAGGAGAAAGGCCGTGTATCGACCTGAAATCAAGGTTCTCGACTGCACGATCCGCGACGGCGGTCTGGCGAACGATTCGCACTTCTCGCTGGAGGCCGTCCGGGCGGTTTACCGGGCGTGTTGCGACGCCCACATCGACTACGTCGAGTTGGGGTACCGGAACTCCCGGGCGATGTTCGACCCGAAGAAGTTCGGCGTCTGGCGGTTCTGCGACGAGGCGGACCTGCGGGCCGCGACCGACGGCATCCAGAACGACGGCACGAAGATCGCCGTCATGATGGACGCGCACAAGTCGGACCCGAACGACATCCTGCCGAAGGCCGAGTCGGTCGTCGACACGATCCGCGTGGCCACGTACGTCAAGGACATCGACAAGGCCATCGCCGTCGAGAACGCCGCCCACGAGAAAGGGTACGAGACGACGATCAACATGATGGCCATCTCGATCGAGTCGGACTGGGAACTCGACCCGGCCCTGGCGCAACTCGAGAAGGAGACGCACGCCGTCGCGTGTTACGTGGTCGATTCGTTCGGGGCGCTGTACAGCGAGCAGGTCGATTACTTCGTCGAGAAGTACCAGCGGCTGATGCCGAGCAAGGAAGTCGGCGTCCACATGCACAATAACCAGCAGTTGGGGTTCGCGAACACGATCGAGGGTATCATCAAGGGAGCCAACTTCGTCGACGGCACCATCTACGGCCTTGGCCGCGCCTCCGGCAACTGCCCGCTGGAACTGCTGCTGGGTTTCCTGAAGAACCCGAAGTTCAACATTCGGCCCGTCTTCGACTGCGTGGCCCAGACCATTCTGCCTATGCAGAAGGACCTGGAGTGGGGTTACATGGTGCCCTACATGGTCACGGGCATCCTGAACCAGCATCCCCGGGCCGCCATGGCCATGCTGAAGGCCGGCAACCGCAACGATTACCGGACGTTCTACGACAAGATGCTGGAACTGGTGGAGTGAGGAACGGCACAAGTACCTAAGTGCCTGGGTACCTAGGTACCTGAGTAACGACGTAACGGCGGTGCGG
>DATKZB010000201.1:0-17964 GCA_035528235.1 Phycisphaerae bacterium | reverse complement strand
CGCGGCCGCCCTGCCACCCGGCGCCCTCGCGACCCCCGGCTCACCTCCCCACGCGGACCAGCCCCTCGCCCATCACCTCGCCCCATCCGCCAAAACGCCCACAACGCAAATGGCTCCTTCTCGCTGCAACTTGACAGCCGCGGCGGCGCGCGATACCGTCACGAACGTGACTCAGAAGCCCAGAGCCGGGGGGACCATGGCGGCGCCCGTCGAACTGCTGGTCGGCCCTGCGCGAAGCGGCAAGGCCGCACGCGTCCTGGCCGCCTATCGCGATGCCCTGGCCCGGGCCAGCCCCGGCGGGGCGTTGATGCTGGTGCCGACGACCCTCCGTCGCCAGGCGACCGAGAGCCGCCTGCTGGCGGCCGTCGGCACCGGGGTCCTCATGCGGCCGCAGGTCCTGACGCTGCCCGGCCTGGCCGAGCGTCTGCTGACGGCCGCCGGCAGCCCCGTCCGCCGGATTACGGAACTCGCTCGCCGGCAGGTCATCCGCGACTGTCTCGATCGCCTGAGCGCCAAGGACGCCAAGGTCCTGGGCAACGTCCGGTCCACGCCGGGCCTCGTGGGAGCCCTGGATGAACTCTTCCGCGAGTTGAAGCAGGCCCGCGTCGAGCCCGACGCCTTCGGCCGCGCGCTCCAGGGGCATCTGCGGTCGCCGCGGAACGCGGTCCTCGCGCGCCTGTACGACGCCTACCAGAAGGCCCTGCACGCCCACGACGTGTACGACGACGCCGGCCAGTTCTGGCACGCGGCGGCGCTGGTGGCCCAGGCGAAGTTCGGCCCGTTCGAGCGGCTGGCGCTGCTGGCGGTCGACGGGTTTCAGGACTTCGCCCCGGCTCAGATCGACATGCTTGATGCCCTGTCGCGCCGGGCCGAGCGGACGCTCATCACCCTGACGTGGCAGGCCGACCGGCCGAACCTCTTCGGCGTGACCGGTCGCACGCGCGAGCGCCTGCGCGATCGGTTCGGCGCGCGGCTCGTCGAGACGGTCGTCGACGAGCCGGCGGGCTTGGCGGCCGGCCTGGAGCGCGTCCGCACACACCTCTTTCGCGTGGCCGACGCCGGCAAGCCGCCGCCGGCCGACGGCACGGTCTCGGTCATTCGCGCGGCCGGCCGGACGCGAGAGGTCGAGGAGGTGGCGCGGCAGGCCGTGGACCTGGTGCGCGGCGGGGCGACCGAACCCGCGAGCATCGCCGTCATCGCCCGGTCGCTGGAGACGTACGGGCCGCTCGTGCGCGAGATCTTTCCGCGATACGGCCTCGAGTTCCGGGTCCAGGGCGGGCCGGCGCTGCGCGACTGCCCCGTCATCCGCGGCGTCATGGCGATGGTGCGGCTCCAGGCCCAGGACTATTCGTTCCGGTCGGTGGCGCGGCTGCTGAAGTCGAACTACTTCCGGCCCGAGGCGTTCGGCGGCGACGCCGCCACCGCCCGCGCCGCCGTGCGACTGGCCCGCGACGCCGGCGTGGTCGGCGGCCGCGAGGCGTACGCGAAGGGCCTCGCGTACCTCAGGGCGCGGCTGGCGCGCGATTCCAGCGTACTCGACGATTCGGGCGACCCGGTGCTCTCGCCCGAGCACCAGGCCGAGCGGACGGTCGAGATCGACCAAGCCGAGGCGCTGCTGGCCCGCGTCTTCAAGGACACCGCCCTGCCCGCCTCGGCCACCCGCCGCTCGTGCGCCGATGCCCTGGCGGCGATGGTCCGGGCGGCCGGGTTCTGGCAGACCGCCGCCGGCCATCCGACGGCGTCGGCCGTGGCAGGCGACATCAAGGCCCTCGCGGCCCTGGCGGACGTGCTGGAAGAGGTGGCGATGCTCGACGAGCCCGGCGGCGCCACGGTGCCGCTGGGCACGTTTCTCGACGAGGTCACGCGCGGCCTGGGGGCGGTGTCGATTGCGGCGGCCGAGCCCGCCGACGCGCCCGTGGCGGTCGTAGACGTGTACAACGCGCGGGCGCTCGAGTTCGACCACGTTTTCGTCGTCGGCCTGGCCGAGAAGGAGTTTCCGCGGGCCGGCCGGCACCACCCGTTTCTCGACGACGCCGAGCGGGCCGACCTCGGCCGGGCAGGCGTCGACCTGCCCGACGCGGGCCTGGCGGCCCAGGCCGAGATGCTCCTCTTCTACCTGGCGGTCACGCGGGCCCGCAAGACGCTGACGCTCAGTTACCCGTCGCTCGACTCCCAGGGCCGCGCCACGCTGGGCAGCCATTACCTGGAAGAACTCCAGAACCTCTTCGCGCCGGGGCCCGACGGGCATCGGCTGCCGCTGACGGAGGTCGGCGCGCGCGACCTCGACCTGCCGGCCGACCGCCTCCGCAACGAGCGCGAACTGCTGGCCGCGACGGTCGAAGCCCTCTGGGGACCCGGCGGGTGCCGGCACATCGACGCCCACCTGGCGGTACTCGACGCGATGCGGGCGCGCGGCCCGGCCGCGTCCGCCGCCGAGACGGCGCTGGCGGGCCTGGCGGCCGAGTACGAACGCGAGCATGGCGAGGCCTTCGGCCCGTTCGACGGGGTCCTGGCGGCTTCGGACATCGTGGACGACCTGTGCCGGCGGTTTCCCGGCGAGTCCGCGCTGAGCGCCCGGCGGCTGGAGGTATTCGGCGGGTGCCCGTTCGCCTACTTCGCGGGGGAGGTGCTGGGCCTTCGGCCCACCGAGGAACCGTCGCCCGACCTCAGCCCGATGGACCTGGGGCTGATTTACCACGGCCTGCTGGACCGGTTCTTCGCGGCCCTGGCGGCCTCGAAGACACTCGCCGGCCAGGTGACCGAGGCGAACCGGGACGCGGCGCAGACGCTGCTCGAGAAGACGGCGACAGGCTATTTCGAGAGCCTCGAGAAGGGCGCGCGGCTGGGGTCGCCGGCCCTGTGGGGCGTCCAGAAACGCAACATCCTGCGCGACGTGCGGCGGCTCCTGGTCTGGCACGCCGGCCAGATGGGCGGCTGGCGGGCGGCGCACACCGAGGTGCCGTTCGGCGCCGGCCGCCCCGTCGACCCGCCCGGCCTCGCCGAGCCCGTGACGCTCGACACGCCGCACGGCCCGCTGCGGCTGCGCGGCCGCATCGACCGCGTCGACAGGCCGACCGGCGGCGGCGGGTACCAGATTATCGACTACAAGTCGGGCTCGTCGGCCCCCGGGCCGGGGGACATGCAGGCCGGCACGAGTTTCCAGTTGCCGCTGTACCTGTGGGCGGCCGAGGCGATGTGGGGCCTGGCCGGGGCCGACGACGTGGTCCGGGCATTCTTCCTGCCGGTCCGCGACCCGAAACAGGCGGCGCTGCTGACCTCCGCGGCGTCGAAGAAACACCCGGACGGCACGGCCCGGCCGGCCCAGGATCGGGCGGCCGAGTACGCCCGCCGCTTCCTGGAGGCGATGCGCCTGGGCCGATACCCGGTGTATCCGCGGACCGGGTGCTCCGGGTACTGCGACTTCCGGGGCATCTGCCGGTACGCCCAGTGGCGGATCCAGCGGAAGTGGGAGGCCAACCCCATCGGCGAGGTCGCCGTCATCGCCGACGACGACGGCACGGGCGCCGCGGCCGAGGAGGACGACGCATGAGCCCCCTCACGGCCGCCCAGCGCCGGGTCGTCACGCCGCTGGACACCAACTTCTGCGTCACGAGCGGCGCCGGCTGCGGCAAGACGCGGGTGCTGGTGGAGCGATACATCTACTTCCTGGAGCAGGACGCCCGGCTGCCGCTGGAGCGGCTGGCGGCCATCACGTTTACCGAGAACGCGGCGGCCCAGATGCGCGAGCGCATCCGCCAGGCCTGCCGCGAGCGCATCGACCAGGCCCGCCGGGACCGCGACGTCGTCCGCGCGCAGACGTGGCTCGACCGGTACTGGGGCGTCGACGTCGCGCCCATCAACACCATCCACGGTTTCTGCGCGTCGATGCTGCGGCGATGGCCCATCGAGGCCGACGTGGACCCACAGTTCACCATCCACGACGAGACGGAGGCGGCGTTCCTGCGGCAGGAGGTGGTGGCCCGGACCATCGAGGGCCTGCTCGCCCGCGACGACGCTCGTCTGCTGACCGTGCTCGAACACTTCAGCCTGGCCGAGGCCCGCGAGACCCTCGAAACGATCGTCAGCGAGAAGCGGGAGGTCCTGAGGCGCGTGGCGGGGCCCGTCATGGCCCGCAGCGACGAGGCGGTCCTGGGCGACCTCAAGAAGGCCATCGACCGCCACGTGCTGGACTCGCTGCGCGGATGCGTCGAGACGACCGAGGCCCGCGATGCCATGGCCGTCCTGCGCCGCCACGCCGGCGACCCCGGGGATAAACTCGAGCCCATCCGCCGCGAGGCCCTGGCCCGCCTTGAACGGCTGGCCGGCGCCCGCACGGCCGAGATCGCCCACACCGCCGCCGAGTGGATTCGCAGCAGCATTAACCTGCGCGCCGGCGCCGCCAAGCTCTGGCCGTCGGCCGACGCGCTCGCCGAGGTCAAGGCAGCGCTCAAGCACCTGCGCGACACCATCAAGGAATCGCTCAAGCACCTGGTGCCCTTCGACGCCCAGGCCGAGCGCCGGCACCTGGCGCTGGCCCGGGCGCTGTACCAGACCGCCTGCCACGCCATCGAGGCGTACGAGACGGCCAAGCGCGAGCGGTCGGCCCTGGACTTCGAGGACCTCCAGGTGCGGACGCGCGACCTGCTGCGGACCCAGACGCGGGTGCGCGACGCGTGCCGCCGCCGATACCGGGCCATCCTGGTCGACGAACTCCAGGACACGAACCTCCTCCAGTTCGAGATTGTGGACCTGCTGACGACGGGCCCGGCGGTCCGCGGCCGCGAGCCGCCGCTTCGGCCGGGGGCGTTCTTTGGCGTGGGCGACCCCAAGCAATCCATCTACCGGTTCCGGGGGGCCGAGGTCGAGGTTTTCGAGCGGGCCGTCGGCCGCGTGGCCCCCGAGGGACGCCAGGGGCTGGCCCAGAGTTTCCGCCTCCATCCCGGCATGGCCGCGCTGGTCAATCACCTCTTCGCCCGGTTCATGGGCGAGGCGTACGAGCCCATCGAGGGCAAACACACCCAGGTCAACGACGACGTGGGCGAACTGGTGGTCGTCGTCAACCCCCAGGACCCCAGGGGGTTCCATACCCAGGAGGGCCACACCCAGGAGGCCCGCCTGCTGGCCGCGCGGCTGCACGAGATGGTGACGGGCGGCACGGTCAAGGTCTGGGACGCCGACCGCAAGGCCGCTCGCCCCGCGCGGTTCGGCGACGTGGCCGTCCTGCTGCGCCGCACCGGGCACCTGCACCTGTACGAGGAGGCGATGGAACGCCAGGGCGTGCCGTACTACGTCGTGGGCGGTCACGGGTTCTACACGCAGCAGGAGGTGCTCGACGTGATTCACCTGCTGCGCGTGCTGGACGACCCGGCCGACGCCCTGCACCTGGCGGGGGTTCTGCGGTCGCCGCTGTTCGCCGTCAGCGACGAGGGACTGTATCGGCTGCGGCAGCGAGGGGCGCTACGGGTGGCGGCGCTGGCGCCGGCCGCCGAGGACGAGACCTTCGACCCGGAGGACCGCCGCGCGCTCGGCCGCGCGGCACGCCTCCTGCCCGAGTGGACGGCCGCGAAGGACCGGCTGGGGCTGGCGGCGCTTATCGACCGGGTAGTCTTCGAGTCGGGGTACGCGGCGGCGAACGTCGGCCGGTTCGGCGGGGCCCGGGCGTACGCCAACCTCCGACAGATGGCGGAACTGGCCCGGCGGTTCGAGCGGCACGGCCTCTCGGCCTTGGGCGATTACGTCGACTACGTCACCGACTTCATGCAGGGCGAGATGCGGGCCGAGCAGGCCTCCATCGAGGCCGAGGGCGGCGACACCGTCCGCCTCATGACCATCCACAAGGCCAAGGGGCTGGAGTTCCCCGTGGTGGCCCTGCCGGACCTCGGCTTCGCCCCGCGGCCGCGGGGGGCGCCGTGGCTTATCCACCCCTCGACGGGCCTGGCCGTGCGGTTGCGCGACGAGGACGGCGAGGCCCGGCCGTCGGGTGCCATGGCCCTGGCCCGCAGTGCCGAGGCCGCGGCCGAGGTCGACGAATCGTACCGCCTGCTTTATGTTGCGATAACCCGTGCAAAAGATTACTTGATACTTGCCGGCCATGAGCCGTATAGTACCACTCGCGGCTCCTGGCTCGACGCCGTGTTCGACGCGCTGGGGGCCCAGCAGCAAACCGGCGACCAGCACATCCGGTTGCCGGCGGGGGGAGTGATGTCCATCTGTGTGCAGCCACCGCTCAAACACCAGCCTAGCCATGCGGCGCGGCGCGGCGGGCCACGCGACGTCTTCGCCGGCGGCCGCGTCCGGTGGGACCGCCTGGCCGACCGCGGCCGCGGGGCCTCGCGCCGACGGGCAGACGAAACCCTCCAGCGCGCGAGCCCCCTCGCCCACACGCCGCGCCGGCCCGCGCGGCTCACCGTGACGGCCCTGGCGACCTACCGCCGATGCCCGCGCCTGTACGAGTGGCGGCACGTCCTGGGCGTCGACCAGCCGGGCCCGCGGGAGGGCGGCCTCTCGGCCCAGCAGTGGGGCACGATTTGTCACCGGGCCCTGGAACTCGCCCCGGGCGGCGACGACACCGCCATCGGGGCCGCTGCCGACGAGGCCCTCCGCGAAGCCCAGGTCGCCCCGGACGGGCGCGACGCGATTCGCGCGCGGCTCGTCGCGTCGGTCGGAGGATTCTGGGCCAGCCCCGTCGGCCGGCGCGTGGCCGGGGCGCGGCAGGCGGTGCGCGAGATGCCGTTCGTCCTGGCGCTGGGGGAGACGGAGGTGCGCGGCACGATCGACCTGCTCTTCGAGGGCGCCGACGGAGAGTGGGAAGTGGTGGACTACAAGTCGTCGGCCAAGCCGCACGCCGACGACGGGCCGGACGCGCCGTACGACCTGCAACTGGGCCTCTACGCGCTGGCCGCCGGCCGGTGGCTCGGCAGGAACGTGGGCCGGACGTCGGTGTATTACGTGGGCTCGGGCGAGGCCCAGGAGCGGCCGGTGTCGGCGTCGGACCTGGCCGGTGCCGCCGCCGGCGCCGAGGAAGCCCTGGCCGGCATCACCGCCGGACACTTTATACTGGCCACCGGCGCCTCTGAACACTATAATAGTCTGAGTAAGCGGCTGTGTGCCCGGTGCGGCCATCACGTCCTTTGCCATAGCGGTTCCATGACGGAACCCATCGACCAAGGAATGGGGGGAGTACCATGACCTACGATTTTACGGTCCTCAGAGAGTTGCGCAAGAAGCGGAAACTCACCATCGCCAAACTGAGCGAGATGTGTAATGTGAGTTACGTCGCCATTTCGAAACTCGAGCGCAACCAGGGAAACCCCGAACTCAAGACGCTCGACCGCATCAGCCGCGCGCTGGACCTGCCCACGCATAACCTGCTGGCGCTGGCCGAGCGCAAACACCCCACCCAGGTGGCGGAAAGCAAGTGCAAGACCCTCACCAAGGCCGACTGCCGCTTCGTCGACCTGGAGGGCCTGCGCGTCTTCTACACGGTGGCCCCGAAGGGCGCCACCGGCCTGGAACCCGACCTCCACCGCGACGACTACGAGCACTGCTACGTGCTCGACGGCAAGGTCAATATCACCATTCGCGGCAGCGACTACGTGCTCGGGCCCGGCGACGCGCTTCGATGGGACTGTTTCTTCGAGCACAACTACGAGGTGCTCAAGCCGTCGACGTTCATCTCGATCCTGACGCCCAAGCGGCCCTAGACGCCCGGCCGCCGCGGGTCACGGCCGGATCGCCGGAAGCGGATACACCGTCATCTTGTTCCCGCCGAAGAGGCGAACGCACGCCGTGTCGCCGTCCTCGCCCGCCGGGAATACGCCCCGGTACTCGGCGCTGCCGAGCAGGCGTTCCTGTCCTTTTCGCGCCAGGTCGCCGTCGGCCAGGGGCACCCACACCGCCTCGGCCTCCTTCGGCGTCAGACGCACCAGGTGATACGCCAGCGGCCACACGCTCACGCTCGGCGACGCCAGGTACACCACCGACCCGGCGATGCGGCCGCCCGCGAAATGGTGGTGACCCGAGACGACCATCAGCACGTTCGGATGCCGCTCGATGATCTGCCGCACCTCCTCGGCGTTGTCGACCATCAGGTGCTGCCAGGCCGTCCCCTCGTCGAGCGGGTGCAACGGCACCAGCCCGTGATGGCCCACCACCAGGACCAACCTGTCGGCGTGGCGCGAGAGCGTCTCGTCGAGCCAGGCCAGTTGCTGCGCATCGACGTGCCCCGCCCGGCGGCCCGGCTGGACGGTGTCCAGACCCACCAGCACGAGGCCGGGCAGCACCTCGTGGACCCAGTACCCGTCGGGCCCCGAGAACCCGTGCCCCTGGAACGACCAGATGACGGTGCTCCGGCTGCCGCCCTCGGCCGCCGCGGGCACCTTGGGCGGCGTCGGGGGGGCGGGCGCCTCGGTCGCCTTGACCGGCCGGCCGGGCCCGTCGTACGCGCCCAGGACCACGTAGTACGGCGCCCGCAGTTCGGCCAGCAGGGCCTTGGCCCGGTCGAGGCTGAGGGCGTCGGCCCGGGCCAGCAGGTCGCCCGCGACGACGACGAAATCGAGGTCCTTGCGGGCGTTGATGTCGGCGATGGCCTTCACGAGGAGGCCTTCGGCGTCCTCGACCATCGCTCCGTCGACCGCCGCCCCACCGCCGGCCGAGTAGTACACGCCCGCCAGCACCGCGAACGTGGTCCGCTGGCGTTGAAGGGCCGGCGTGCACCCGGCCGCCAGGACCAGCGCCAGGCCAATCCATCGCGCGGCCCGCAGCATGATGCGACCTCCTCCAATGCAAAGGGCCGCGGCATTATACCGCGACCCTACCGATAAAGCGAGCCGCCCCGCACCAGCGCCTCATCCGCCGGGCGCCAGGCTCGCGCGCAACCGCACCGCGCGGCCAAGCAGTTGACCGTCGTTCAACTGAACCACCAGCCGGGCCGGCAGCGGGTCGCCCCGGGCCAGCAGCGCGAAGGTCGTTTCCAGGGGCGCCAGGTCCTTGGCCCAGACCCTCTGGGCCCCCGACCGGGCGTCGCCGAGGCGCTGAGGCAGGTCGAGTTTCCGGGTTTCATCGCGGGCCCACGCCAGCCGTTGCGATTCCTCGGTGCCCTCCACGTAGACCAGCCGGACCAGCACCCGCTCGGCGTCGGCCAGCACGGGGGCCGTCTGGCGGGCCCACCGCTGGCGCGTCATCTCGTCGAGGCCGGCGGCGGCCAGCATCACGACGCCCGCCGCCACGGCCACCGCTGCCAGCATGCGGCCCGAGACGAGGCTCTCGCCGAACATCCGCCGCTTGCCCGCCACCACGCGGGCCGCAAAGAACGCCCCGCGCCGGCCAAGGTCGTCGGTCACCCGGCAGGCCACGTCGGGCACGTCGGCCGGAGGCTCGGCCCCCTGCCGGATGGCATGCTCCAGCGCGCCCAGGCGTTCGAGCACGCCGCGGCACCGCGGGCACGCCGCCACGTGCCGGCCCACCCGCGACGCGGCCGGACCTGGCAGGTCGCCATCGTGGTACTGACCCAGCGTCTTATCACTCGGGCACGACCCCATCGGCTGACTCCCGACTTGCGATACGGCTAGAAATGACGGCTACGACTCCTCGTCGGCGTTCGGCAGAGCGTACATCTCGGCCAGGTGCTCGGCGGCCTGGCTGTGCCTGAGCGCTGCGAGCACTTCCTGACGGGCCCGGAACAGGCGGCTGCGAACCGTGTTGACCGACACGCCCAGCACCTCAGCCAGTTCGTCGTACCGAAGGCCCTCGACGGTGCGCAAGGCCAGCACGCTCCGCAGTTTTGCCGGCAGCGACTCCATGGCGGCGTGGACGGCGTCGATGGCCTCGCGCGACTCCATTCGGCTCGACGGCCGCACCACCCGCCGCGCGATCGGGTGCTCGCGAAGCACACGCATCCGACGCTCGCGGGCCTCCTGCTTCCGCCAATAGTCGATCACCGCGTTGGCGGCGACCCGACGGAGCCAGTGCGGCAACTGCTCGGCCCCGTCTATCCGGCCCAGGTTGTGCCACAGCCGGACGAATACCTCCTGCGTCACGTCCTCGGCCACAGCCGGGCGGCGAACCATCCGCAGAACGAAATGGTACGTCGGCGCCTGACACTGCCGGACCATGGCCGCGAAGGCGTCGGCGTCGCCCCCTCGGGCGGCCTCCAGGAGCGCCGCCGGCGTGGCCCGCGAATCGGTCACGGCATCGGCGAGCGCGGCAAGCGGCTTGGCCTGGCCGGCGGTCAGGACACCCACGGCGGCTGTCATCGGCGGCTCCTTAGCGCCCACGGCAGTTCCCCAATTACTTGGACGTACCCGGCGGCGTCGCGTTGCAGAAAAAACCGTCCTCTTCTATTTGGTTATACGACCGATTCCCCGCCCGACGGGCCGCAATCCTCGGCCCCGGCGCCGGGCGGGTCGCTATCCGGCCGGCCCTTGGCAGGCCCCTTGGTCGCAATCTGCAACGCCTTGTCGCGCAGGTCCTTGACGAGCGTCGTCTCCCAGGTGCTGAGCATGACTAGGCCGTCGAGGCCCTTGACGACCTCCCACATGTCCTCATCGCGTTTGCCCATGGCTGCCTCCGGTATTTTGTTGCAGATGCTCGGTTCGCGTTCTACAATCTATTCATCCGCGTCTGCGGATGTCGCCGATGTATTATACGCGACTGCGGACGTTCCGCAAGCTCACATTCGCAGACGCGAACGTATCAGCCCGTTTTTGAGGTGTTTTGACGCCATGAGCCCTTCGGACGGCGAGCAGGGGATTTCGGCAAGACTGGCGGACCTTCGCCGGCAGATTTTCGGAGAGCGAGGGCGGGCCGCCTTCGCCCGGGCGCTTGGCGTAAGTCCTTCTACGTACAACTATTACGAGAAGGGCCGCCCTCCCCCGGCCGACCTCCTGGCCCGGGCGGCCGAGGTTGCCGGAGCGGACATCGGGTGGCTGCTGACGGGTCGCGGCGAGGCGTTCCCTGCCCAGGCCGAAACGGCCACTGACACACAGTTGTCACAGTCGGCGCGAAGCATCCTCGAGCGCTTCGCCCCGGGCGGCGCTGCGGCCCCTGAAGCGGCGGCGTGGGCGTCCCTGCGTGCCCTGCTCCGCCAGATGGACAGCACCACGGCCGCGTTGGCCGAGACGTGGCAGCCTCACCGTTTTGCGCCCACGCCCACGTCGATCCCCATCCTGGGGCGCACGGCGGCCGGCCTGTCGGCCGCATGGGACGCGTGCTTCGCGGGTGAGGAAGAGAGCGACGTGCTGGAGCGGCTCATCCGGCGGGTCGAGGGGGCCGAGGCACGCCGCCGCCCGGGCCGCCTCAGCGCCGCCGACCCTCAAGGCGACCCCGCCCAGCCGGGCGACACCACCGCCTTCGTCACGCAACTGGACGCGCCCACGTCCGACGGCGTCGTCGAGTTCCTCGACGTGCCCGGCCTGGGCGCGGTCGAACCGGGCACGTTCGCGCTGCGGGTCGACGGCGACAGCATGTCCCCGCGCCTGCGGGACGGCGACCTGGTGGTCTCGCACCGCCGGGCCGAGCCGGTGCCGGGGAGCACGGCCATCGTGCGGCTACGCGACCGTATCGGCGTGACGGTGAAACTGTGGCGGCCCGAGGGCGATCGGGTCCACCTCATCCCGATCAATGAAGCGTATGATCCACATGTCTGGATGCGGAGCGAGGTCCTCTGGGCCTGCCGGGTCCTCTGGCTCGTCCGAGTCTAGGGCGGGCAGGTCGGTGGCGGTCCCCGGTTCCGGAAGCGCCGTGGGCCCCGAGAGGGCGAAGAAGCCTCCGACCACAACAGCCGCCAGCGCCGCGCCCGCGACGATGGCGGTCTTCAGGCGCCGCTGACGGCGTTCCACTTCGGCCGCGCTGCCGGGCCGGGCTAGAATATCGAGCAGAAACCGGCACCGCCTCGCGATGCTGAAGTGCCGCCACCCCCGGGTCCGCTCGGCCGCGCCGTTCAGCCGCGCGATCCGCCGCAGCGCCGTGACGAACGTCCCGACGCGGTGCTCGCAGATGCTCGTAGGGGCCTGGTCGCACGGGTCCACGTCGGGCGAGTCGGCATCGCGCGCCCGGGCCCCGGCATCGGGCGGCGAGCACCCCGCCGGGCAGACGGTGGCCCGGACGGCGTACAGGTCGCATTCCCGTTCGCAGCGGCGCGAGACGAAGCCAAACCCCAGGCCCCAGTACACCAGGACCACGGCGCCCAGGACAGCGTAGACGGTCCAGATCGAAGGGACCAGGATGAGAGCGGCCTCGCCCAGGAGGATCGCGAGGCTCATCCCCGCCGCCCCCATCAGCAGGTACAGCATGACGTGGCGGTACCGGACGTGGGCCACCTCGTGGGCGAAGACGGCCTCGACCTCCTCGGCCGATAGCGACAGCAGCAGCGCGTCGGTAATCAGGATGTAGCGCAGGGGTCCGACGGCGCCGACCATGCATCCGTTGACGATCGAGAGGTTGGTGCGCCAGACGAGGATGTTGCCGACGCGGATGCCCGCCCGGTCGGCCAGCGCCAGCAGCCGGTCGCGCAGAAGGCCCTCGGGCAGCGGCTCGGTGCGCCAGCAGAACCGGACCCACGGCCCCGCCAGCACCACCGCCGCCATCAGCGAGGCCAGCACCACCAGCGCCGACGCCGGGGCCGTCTCGGGCGGGCCCAGCCACCAGCCGACGACGTCGCGGAGGCCCATCAGCACGACCGCCGGCACCAGGACCACCAGCAGGTACTGGCGCGACATAAACTCGAGGTACCGCGGCAGTGTCCACGACCGGACGGCGGCGTGCGCCCCGGCCCGCTCGAACATCACGGCCCGCAGGCGCCGGTCGGCCCAGAACAGGGCTGTCCAGGCCACCAGCAGCAGGACCACGAAGGGGGCTACCGTCACGAGGAACGCGGGCACTTCCCACGGACCCCGGGGCGCCCAGCCGGCCGCCAGGGCCGGCCAGTCCAGGCCGAACAGGACCACGGCGTAGGCCGCCACCACCGACAGCCGGTACGTCTTGCCCAGGACGCCCACCTTGCGGAGGAACCGCTGCTCGTCGGCGTCCATGGCGCGGCGGCACAGGAGGATGTAGCCGCTGATGGCCAGACCGGCCACCAGCACCGCCACGGCCACGGCCCCGATGGCCGCCAGGGTGGGCGCGGCGTCGGGAGGCGGCACGTCGGCCGCCAGGTCCATCGCCAGGACGGCCATCACCAGGCCCAGGATAACGTAAGCGTACATGCGGGTGCCTTGCGGTGTCCCCTACTATTTACGGGGCTGGGCGGGCTTCGGGTGAACAATCTTCGGCTTGTAAATGAAATAGTCGAAGTCGGGGCTCTGGACGGGGCCGTGGCAGGACATGCACAGGCGGGACGAGATGTAGATCTCGGGGCGGGCGTCGACCTTCTTGTCCTCGTGGTCGGTGGTCACGATGTGGCAGCCCTGGCAGGTGACGCGTCCCAGGTCGGGCGTCTTGGCCATCGACACGAACCCGCCCGGTCGCCCCAGGCCCATCGTGTGGCACAGGAGGCACTCGGGGTCCCGGTGCCGGCCGACGCGTTTGATGGACGCGTAGGCGCGGGCGTGGTGGGTGGTCAGCCAGTGCTTGTACTCGGGTTCGTGGCACTCTTTGCACGCCTCGGCCGTTTCGTAGCGGGGCGGGATGGGCGTCAGGTTCCAGTCGGGGGGCGGGGCGTCTTTCGCTTCCTCGACATACTTCCAGTACAGGTCCATCACCCACGGGGCGTCGGGCACGCGGGCCGAGAGGACCGAGAGTTCGTTGACCAGCCTGGGCCGGTCCCCGTCGCGGCCCTCGAAGGTGAGCGCGCCCAGGATGCGCCCGGCCTCGCCCGTGGCCACGACGATGCCGTCGCCGACGGACTCGGGCTTCTGGAGCGTCTTGGGCTCGTGGCCGCAGACCACGACGTGAATGCCGGGCACGTCGCGCGCCAGGGCCCGGGCCTCGTCCATGGGCAGGTGCGCGAGGGCGACGACGACGTCGCAGTCGGCCAGGGCGGCGACCTCGCGGCGGGCGGCCTCGGCGGGCGGCTCAACCTTCAACCCCTTTCGCCACTCCAGCGGCGGCCAGCCGTATTCCTCGTCGGCGACGACCGAGAAGATGCCGACCCGCCGGCCACCCACGTCGCGGACGACGTGCGGCGGGACGACGTACTCGCCGCCGGAGTCGCGGACGTTCGCACAAACGAAAGGCAGGGCGTACGTGCGGGCCAGTTCGCGGAGCCGGTCGACGCCCAGGGCCAACTCCTGGTCGCCCAGGCCGATGGCGTCGTACGCCGCACGCGACAGGGCCATGGCCAGATACTTCACCTTGACCGGGTGCGGAAAGTCGGGGACGACGTCGCCGGCGTCGACGATGAGAACGTGCCTGCGTGTGCGGCGGTACTGTTCGAGGAGTCCCTGGCGTTTGGCGAGGCCGCCGCTGGGATTCGACGGACACCCGCACGCGGCCAGGACGCCCTGGTTGTCGGCCGCGTACAGGAGGACGGGCCGCAGGTCGCGCTGGGTCGGTTCGCACCCGGGTCCGAGCACGACGGCGGCGAGCAGGAAGACCGCGACCGCCAAGGCCGCAGGGAGAGGAGCAGCCCGCCCGCAGCGCCCGTGAGGCCCACTCGCGGCGGCCTCGGAAGGCCGCCGCGCAACAAGTTGCGTCGCAGGTTTAAGCACTCTCGCTCACAAGCGGCGGCAGGCTGACGTAGTGGACGCGCTTCATGAAGGCCTTGCCGCGCAGTTCCTCCAAGAGGTTCGGGGGGGGCACGGCGTCGAGGGTCAGGGCCAGGCAGGCCTCCTGGGTGTCGACCTTGCGTCCGAAGGTCATGCTGGCGATGTTGATGCCCAGTTGGCCGAAGGTGGACCCGACGTCTCCGATGACGCCGGGCCGGTCCTCGTTGAAGGTGATGACGAGGTCGCCCTCGGGTTTCAGTTCCATGTAGAAATCGTCGAGCGCGATGATGCGCGGGTACCGCTGGTGGAAGACGGTGCCCTGGACCGAATGCGATTCCTTGTCGCCCTCAGCCGAGACGCGCAGGCACGAGATGTACCCGCGGGCCTCGGCCTGGGTGGTCTCGGAGATGTCGAGGCCCTCTTCCTTGGCCACCACGATGGCGTTGACCATGTTCAGCGGCGAGCTCGAGACCCGCTGCAACAGGCCCATGACGGTGCTGACGGTGACGGGCTTGAAAGGTTCCTTGGCGACGTCGCCGGCGTAGGTAATGACCAGCCGCTTCAGCCGGCCGTGCATCATGGCGGCCAGGATGACGCCCATGCGGTGGCCGAGTTCGGCATAGGGCTTCAGGGCACCGACGGCGGCGAAGTCGATGGCCGGCACGTTGACGGCATTTCGCAGTTCCCGCCCGGCCAGGTAGTCGACCAGGTTGTGGCAGGCATCGATGGCCACGCTCTGCTGGGCCTCCTTCGTGGAGGCCCCCAGGTGAGGCAGGCACAGGACAAGGGGGTGCTCGACCAGGGCGCGGTTCTCGGCGGGCTCTTGGGGATAGACGTCGAGGGCGGCGCCGCCCAGGTGCCCCGTCTTCAGGACCTCCAGCAGGGCGTTCTCGTCGACGATGCCGCCGCGCGCCGCGTTAATGACGTACGCCCCCTTGGGCATCATCTCGAGTTGGCGTTTGCCGACGATGCCGCGCGTCTCGTCCGTCATCGGCGTGTGGACCGTCAGGTAGTTGGCCACCTTAACGAGGTCGTCGAGGTTGTCGACGAGGCGGATTTCCTTCGCCAGGTCGGGCGGGGCGCCGGCGATGAAGGGGTCGTAACCGACGACCTTCATGTCGAAGGCGAGGCATCGCTTGGCCACGGCCGAGCCAATGCGGCCCAGCCCGACGATGCCGACCGTCTTGCCGGCCAGTTGGCGGCCCATGAAGGCCTTGCGATCCCATTGGCCCGCCTTGAGGCTGGCGCAGGCCGGGGCGATGTTGCGGCTGAGGGCCAGCATCAGGGTGACCGTCAGTTCGGCCGTCGAGAGCGTGTTGCCGTCGGGCGCGTTGACCACGACGATGCCGTGCCGCGTGGCCGTCGGCAGGTCGACGTTATCGACGCCCACGCCGGCCCGGGCGATGGCCTTGAGGTTGCCGGGCTTGGCCAGGATGTCGGCGGTCAGTTTCGTGGCGGACCGAATGCAGATACCGTCGTACTGGCCGATGATGGCCTTGAGTTCGTCGGGCTTCAGGTCGGTCTTGACGTCGACCTCGAACCCCGGCTCGGCCCGCAGAATAGCGATGCCCTCGTCGGCCAGTTTGTCGGATACGAGAATCTTCATCATCGTCTCCTCAGACAGCCAAAAAGAAAGACCTTAACGCAGAGGCCGCAGAGATAACGGAGAGACCGCAGAGAAGGTGTTTTTCTCTAACAACAACTTTGCCTGCCCTTCTTCTCTGCCTTCGGCGCCTCGTGGGCGTCCTTGTGCGTTCATTCCGACAGCGGTCCGGTTGACCATGCGGCATTACCCCGCGGCCAGGACCTTTTGGGCAGCCGCGACGCCCGTGCCGAAGTCGACCTTGCGGCCGAGTTTGGCCAGGGCCATCTCCAGCGCCCCGACGGCTGCCAGGATGTCCCACGCGTCGGTATAACCCATCGTGGTAAACCGGATGATCTTACCCTTGAGGTGCCCCTGCCCGCCGGCCACGCGGATGCCGAAGTCGCCCACGAGGACCTTCGGCAGTTTCTCGCCATCGACGCCCTCGGGCACGCGGATGCCCGTCACGCTGTCGGACGGGCTCTTCGAGAACACCTCCAGGCCCAGGGCCCCGGCGGCGGCGCGGATGGCCTCGGCCAGCCGGTGCGACCGCGCCCAGACAGCCTCCAGACCCTCCTGGCGGATCATCGCCAGGGCCTTCACGGCGGCACGGACCATCAGGTTGGCCGGCGTGTACGGGTTGTCGAAGTCCTTGGCCAAGGCCTTCTTGTAAGCCTTCAGGTCCAGGTAGTAGGCCCGCGGCTGGGTAGCGTTGATCTTCTTCCAGGCCTTCTCGCTGCACGCGATGAAGGCCAGGCCCGGCGGCAACATGAGGGCCTTCTGGCTGCCCGTGACGCTGATGTCGACGCCCCAGGCGTCCATCTTGAACGGCACCGCCCCGATGCTCGAGATGCCGTCGACGACCAGCAGCGCGTCCGTCTTGGCGACGACCTTGCTGATGGCCTCGACATCACATATCGTGGCGGTCGAGGTCTCGCACTGGGTGATGTAAACGGCCACCGTGTCGGGATGGGCCTGGAGGGCACCGGCGATGAGCTCGGCGGTGGGTGCGGTGCCCCACTCGACGTCCAGGTCGATGGTCCGGGCGCCGAAGGCGTGGCCGAGTTCCGACCAGCGTTCGCCGAACTTGCCGCCGCGCACGGCGATGATCGTCTCTCCGGGGGCCACCACGCACGAGACCGACGCCTCCATCGCGGCCGACCCGCTGCCCGTCATCGTGTAAACATCCTGCGAAGTGCCCAGGACGTACTGCATGTCCTCGGTCACCTGCTTGAGCATCGCCCGGTAGTCGGCCGTGCGATGATGGAACATCGGGCGGGCCAGTTCCAGGAGCACCTCCTCCGGAACCGGCGTCGGGCCCGGCGTGAAGAGACGCTGCTTGTACATCGATCCTCCCTTCGCTTTCCCAGACGTACCAGCGGCCGGGGCGCCCAGCCGCCCCCTACAAACCGAGACGGGATTATATCGGCCGACTCGACCGATGCAACGCAAAACCACGCGGCGCTGCCACGGCGCCGCTCGCTTGCGCTTGCGGCTAGAGCAGTTCACGTTTGGATGTAGCGTGTGCCGATAAGAGTAGGCATGGAAACCTACTCGATAGATCTGCGGGAGCGTGTGGTGCGGGCGTGCGATGAGAGTGTGCACACGCACGAGGCGATCGCCGCGACGTTCGGTGTCAGCACGGCATGGATTCGCCGACTGCTGCAGCGGCGGCGGGAAACGGGGTCGATTGCCCCGAAGCCCCATGGCGGCGGCCAACCGGTGAAGTTTGCGGGCAAG
>DATKZB010000200.1:0-2370 GCA_035528235.1 Phycisphaerae bacterium | reverse complement strand
CCCATAAACCCCATGTAAGTGTAAACCATGTGCCCGGTCTAAAACGTAAAGGATGTGCCCGGTTGCACAGATCAGCCCCGCCTACGGCGGGGAAGCGCCGCCGCGGCGACGCCAAGAGCACGGCCGGGCAAGACCGGCCGTGGCACACGGTAAACACGTACCCGCACGCACCTGTCCCCTACACGCTACCCCGTCAGGTCCCCGTGTTTGCGCGGCGGGTCCCCGCACCCGCCGCGCTTAAGGTCTGACTGCGGGTAGGCGCGGTGGGTACGGGGACCCACCGCGCGACAATCCAATCTCAGACCGGTATAAAGTCGGACCGCTCACTCGCGGGCCAGTTGGGCGGCGGCGTGGGCGGAGCGGGGGAGCGGCCACCGGGCGAAGGCCTCGATGGCGTGATACTCGGGCAGGCCCAGGGCGTCGTAGAGGTGGGCGGAGCCCATGTTGCGTTCCTCGGCCCGCTGCCAGAACTCGCGGGCGTCGTACGGGCCGGGGAACATCGCTCGGTCTTTCTGGCTCTGGTGCCGGAAGATGGCGAACCGCTTGCGCTTCAGTTCGTCGGGCGCCAGGGGCACGGCCATGTCGATCTGGTGGGGCGGCCATTCCTGCCACGCACCCCGATACAGCCACATGACGGGTGCCGGCCCGCCGGCGGCCTCGTAGGCCTCCAGGGCCGCCAGGACCGCCTCCAGGCACAGCCGGTGCGTGCCGTGCGGGTCCGAGAGGTCGCCGGCCGCAAAGACGACCTGCGGCCGCACGTCGTCCAGCAGTCGGAGCACGGCGGCCACGTCGTCGGGCCCGACGAGGCGTTTCTGGACGGTGCCGGTGTCGTAGAACGGGAGTTCGAGGAAGTGGGTCCGCGCCTCGGGCACGCCGCAGTGTCGGGCGGCATTGAGGGCCTCGCCGCGGCGGATGAGGGCCTTGACGGCCCGGACCTCGGTCGAGTCGACGTCGCCAGGCCGCTTCTGCCGCAGAAACTGGTCGATGTGCTGCTCGATGGTCGCCGTCTGTTCCGGCGTCAGGCCGAAGATGCGGTTGAAGCCCAGCACGAAATCGGCGTACCGGGCCACGTCGTGGTCGAAGACGCTCAGGTACCCGCTGACCATGTAGGCCACGTGGACCTCGTGTCCCTGCTCGACGAACCGGGCCAGCGTTCCGCCCATGGAGATGACGTCGTCGTCGGGGTGCGGGCTGAGCACGAGGACGCGCCGGTGCCCCTTCTTGCCTCCGGGCCAGCCGGTAATCGTGCCCATCAGGTGCCGGAAGACCGCCAGGTTGACGTGATACGCCCCGCCGCGCGCCGCCGTCAGGTCGGCCAGGCCGTGCTCGCCGTAGTCCTCGTCGGTGAGTTTGAGGATGGGCTTGTCGACCTGGCGGGCCAGCCAGATGGCGGCCTGGCGTTCGAGCCGCTCGTCCCACGCGCACGGGCCGAGCAGCCAGGGCGTGGCCAGGCGCGTCAGGTCGTCGTCGGCGGCCTCGTCGAGACAGAACATGGCGTCGGTGTGCCCCTGGAGGAACGACGCGGCCACGCGGTCCGAGACCGGTTCCTCGACGGCGCGGCGGACGATGGGGGCCTTGTGTTCGCCAAAGGCCAGCAGGCGGATGCGGCGGGCCTCGAGGATCGTGGCGATGCCCATCGTCAGGGCCATCGGCGGCACGCTGGCCTCGCCGAAGAAATCGGACGCCGCGTCCTTGCGGGTGACCTTGTCGAGGCGGACGCGCCGGGTGCGGCTGTCGCGGGCCGAGCCCGGCTCGTTGAACCCGACGTGCCCCACGCGGCCGATGCCCACGACCTGGAGGTCGATGCCGCCGGCCTGGCGGATGGCCTGCTCGTACGCGCGGCAATGGGCGTCGATGTCGTCCTCGGCCACGGCGCCGGAGGGGATGTGGATGTTCTCGGGCCGCACGTTGACGTGCCGGAAGAAGTTCTCGCGCATCCATCCGTGGTACGACTGGAGGGCCTTCGGGTCGATGGGCCAGTACTCGTCGAGGTTGAAGGTGACGACCCGCGCGAGGTCGAGGCCCTCGTCGCGGCAGAGGCGCGCCAGTTCGCGGTAGAGCGCGAGGGGCGTGTGCCCGGTGGCCAGGCCGAGGACGGTCGGCCGGCCGGCGGCGTTTCGCTCAGTCACCAGCTGAGCGATCTCGCGGGCCACCGCGCGCGAGGCGGCCTTGTCGTCGGCGTAGATTCGGACCGGCACGTGTTCGGTGCTCATGATGGCCTCACGATTGCTCGCACCCCAGAACCCACCAGCCTAGCGCCGGGCCGGGGGCGTGTCAATAGAAACGGCTGCCGGGCGTCGCGTCTCATCCGAGCCGCGACCGTTAGTACTACAACGCCACTTTGCGCGGCGGGTCCCCGCACCCGCCGCG
>DATKZB010000199.1:0-5213 GCA_035528235.1 Phycisphaerae bacterium | reverse complement strand
CAAACTCCTGAGGGTCCTCCAGGACTTCGAGTTCGAGCAGGTGGGCGGCAACAAGACGCATCGTGTCGACGTGCGGTGCATTCTGGCCACCAACCAGGACCTCGACGAGGCCGTCCGCCTGGGCCACTTCCGGCAAGACCTGTACTATCGCGTCAACGTGGTCACGGTGCACCTGCCGCCGCTGCGGGACCGCCTGGGCGACATTCCGCTGCTGGCCCAGCACTTTCTGGAGAGCCATTGTCGCCGCACCGGCCGCAACGTCCTGGCGTTTCAGGACGAAGCCATGCGGCGGCTGCTGGCGTTCAACTGGCCGGGTAACGTGCGGCAACTGGAGAACGTGATCGAGCGGGCGGTCATCCTGACGAAGAACGCGAGCATCGCGATCGACGATCTGCCGGAGCCCATGCGGCAGGCCGAGGCCGGCGGCGGCAACGGAAACGGCACCGTCATGCCCCTGAAGGCGGCCCTCGAACGGCCGGAGCGCGACATCATCGTGCGGGCGCTCGGCGCCTGCCACGGCAGCCGCCAGGCCACCGCCGAGGCCCTGGGCATCAACCGGACGACGCTCTACAAGAAGATGAAACGGTACGGCATCGAGATGGCCGAGGCGTGACGGATTTCGGATTTCGGATTTCGGATTGCAGGAGAACGTGTAGGCCGCGGCAACGCCGCGGCTTACGCTTACGGGAACAACTTCTCGAGGAGTTCGTCCCGCGACAAAGTCGCGTGGGCCGCGACGTCCTTGAGGATGCTGTTGAGTGTTCCTATCTTGAGCGGGTCGTGGGCGGGGATGGTGATGTGATGTTCACGGCCAGCCAGCGAGGCAGTCAGGCGTATGTGGCTGCCGCGCTGCCTGGTGACGCGGTATCCAAGCCGGCCGAGGGCCTTGGCCAAGTCCGCCCCAGAGAGGTCGCGGGGCAGCCTCACAGTGCAATCACCTCGTCGCGAACGAAGTGCAGCCGGACCGTCCGGGGGCGCTCATCGGCCCTCTCGAAGTGGCAACTCACCGCCTCGCGGATGTTCTCGCGCAGGGCCTCAACCGTGTCGGCCTCGGTAAAGATCGAGGCGCCGACCGCCATGGCCGTGAGCCCGCCGTCCGGGTCTTCCTGAACTTCAAACACCAGTTCCGTCATGGGCCTGCCTCCCGGGACGCCACGGATGTTGCGGTGACGTTACCGACTGAGTATAGCAGGGTGCCGGGATAAAAACAAGCGCGGCGGCCAAGGATGGCCGCCGCGCCGTTGTTGGGAAGGCGCCGGGTTTGGCCCGTGAGAGGTATCGGTGAAGGTCGGCGGTATTGCCGACGTTCTCCGGCTGTCGCGGGCCGCCCCCTATTCTGTGCTGCTCCCTCGGGGCACGACTGCTGAGGGGCCTTGCCTGATATACCCAGGCATAGGGTGTCCGCCCACCAGTTCATGCCTCCGAAGGAGGCGCCCCCGCCAAAAGTTTGGTCAACATAACCATTCTCCTAACAGGGGGGAGGCTGCATCGCCTTCCCATTACTCTTAGTACATGTCTTCCCCGCCCATGCCGCCGCCGCCCGGAGGGGCCTTCTTCTTCTCGGGGATCTCCGAGACGAGGGCATCGGTCGTCAGCAGAAGACCGGCGATGGAGGCGGCGTTCTGAAGGGCGATCCGCTCGACCTTGGTCGGCACGATGACGCCGGACTTGACGAGGTCTTCGTACTTGTGGGTCAGGGCGTTGTAACCGAAGTTGACCTGGGTGGATTCCTGGACGCGCTGGGCCACGATCGACCCGTCCATGCCGGCGTTCTGGGCGATCTGCTTGATGGGAGCCATGAGCGCGCGGCGGACGATGTCGACGCCGATCTTCTGGTCGCCCTTGAGTTTGAGTTTGTCGAGGGCCTTGCGTGCCCTCAGGACCGCGACCCCGCCGCCCGGCAGGATGCCTTCCTCGACGGCGGCGCGGCAGGCGTGCAGGGCGTCTTCGACGCGGGCCTTCTTTTCCTTGCAGGCGCTCTCGGTGGCGGCGCCCACGTTAATCTGGGCCACGCCGCCGGAGAGTTTAGCCAGCCGCTCGTTCAACTTTTCCTTGTCGTAGTCGCTGGTGGTCCGGTCGATTTCGGTGCGGATGGCCTCAATGCGTCCCTTGATGGCGTCGGCGCTGCCGGCGCCCTCGATGATGGTGGTGTTGTCCTTGTCGATGGTGACCTTCTTGGCCTGGCCGAGGTCGGCGATCTCGACGTTTTCGAGTTTGATGCCGAGGTCCTCGAAGATGGCCTTGCCGCCGGTCAGGGTGCCGATGTCATCCATCATGGACTTGCGTCGGTCGCCGAAGCCGGGCGCCTTGACGGCGCAGCACTGCAGCGTGCCGCGCAGTTTGTTGACGACCAGCGTGGCCAGGGCCTCGCCCTCGATGTCTTCGGCGATGATGAGCAGCGGCCGTCCGGACTGGGCGATCTTCTCGAGCAGGGGCAGCATGTCCTTGATGCTCGAGATCTTCTTCTCGTGGACCAGGATGTAGGGCTTTTGGAGTTCGCAGGCCATCGATTCCATGTCGGTGATGAAGTGCGGCGAGATGTAGCCCTTGTCGAACTGCATGCCCTCCACCAGGTCGACGGTCGTGTCGAGGCTCTTGCCCTCTTCGACGGTGATGACGCCGTCCTTGCCGACCTTGTCCATGGCGTCGGCAATCATCTTGCCGATCTCGGTGTCGTGGTTGGCGGCACAGGTGCCGACCTGGGCGACCTCGGTGGACGAGGTGACGTTCTTGGACATCTTCTTGAGTTCGGCGACGATGGCGGCGGTGGCGGCGTCGATGCCGCGCTTCAATTCCATCGCCGTGGCGCCGGCCGTCACGTTCTTGAGGCCTTCGCAGAAAATGGCCTCGGCCAGGATGGTGGCGGTGGTGGTGCCGTCGCCGGCGACGTCGCTGGTCTTGGACGCGACCTCGCGGACCATCTGGGCGCCCATGTTCTCCCACGGGTCTTCGAGTTCAATCTCTTTGGCGACGGTCACGCCGTCCTTGGTGACGGTGGGTCCGCCGAAACTCTTCTCCAGGATGACGTTGCGTCCGCTGGGTCCGAGCGTGACGCGGACGGCCTTGGCGAGCGTCGCCACGCCGCGACGGATCGCCTCGCGGGCTTCCTGGTCAAATGCGATCTTCTTGGCTCCCACGGTAACTCCTCCTTTTCTGTTGAAAGTCTGGCCCGTGCGAGGCGCGGGCTAGTCGGCGATGACGGCCAGGATATCGTCCTGGCTCATGATCAGGAATTCCTTGCCGTCGACGGTGATCTCGGTTCCGGCGAAACTCGAGAAGATGACCTCGTTGCCCTTCTTGACGGCGGGCTTGGCCACCTCGCCGGAGTCGAGCGTCTTGCCCGGCCCGACGGACATGACTTTGCCGCGCTTCGGTTTCTCCTGGGCCGCGTCGGGCAGCACGATGCCGCCCTTGGTGGTGGTCTCGGCCTCGAGGCGTTTCACAACGACCTTGTCGCCTAATGGTTTGAGTTTCACTGCGTGCTCCTTTCCGGTTCCTCGCCAGTCATTCGGGAAATCATGCCGGCCGCGGGCACCTTGGCCCGGGGTCGGCCTCTCGCTCTCGCTACGGCCGGCGCATGACGCGCGTCACCGTGGTGACGATGACGTGGCGGTCGGCCGGTTTTTCGAGGACGGTGTCGACGCGCAGGGCCCTGGCCTCGTCGGCGGGGACGTCGGCCGGGTGGGCCGTCATCAGGACGGCCGGAACCCAGAACTGCTCATGCCGGATGATGCGGAGCGTCTGGATGCCGTCCAGGCGCGGCATGTGGAAGTCGATGAGGATGACGTCGATCCGTTCGCACCGGACCAGTTCGATGGCTTCCTCGCCGCAGGCGGCCTCGAGCGTGCGGAACCCCGCGCGGGCCAGGGCATCGCCCACGGCGTCGCGCCAGCCGTCGTTGTCGTCGGTCACGAGGACCGACGGGACGAGCAGTTCGGGTTGGGTCGGCCAAGCCACCATGCGTTGCGCCCCGCGAAGATACACTCTCCTCCGCAAGGGAATGAGCAATCAGTGTGCCAATGGGTGGGCGGGACGCTAGACGAGGTCAGAGATACGCGTAAGGCCTTTCGCAGGAAGGACTTGCGCACCGGCTCCCCCATGTTGGCTGCCGACCTGGCATGCGGGGGACGGGTCCGGACGTGCCAAAATGTCGTCGGAAGCCGTAGCCCGCCTGCCATCCTGGCAGGAGATTGCCGCGGCGCAGCCGCGGCCTACGTGTGGCAGGAGATTGCCGCGGCGTTGGCGCGGCCTACGTGTGGCAGGAGATTGCCGCGGCGTTGCCGCGGCCTACGTGTGGCAGGAGATGGCCGGGGCGAGCCATGTAGGCCGCGGCGCAGCCGCGGCACAGGCTTCAAGACACCATCATGCGGACCGAAGCGGCTGCGGCCAGGATAATGACCAGCCACTCGAAGAGTTTCTGCGGGATCCTCGGCAGCAGCAGGATGCCCAGCACCGCCCCGGCCAGGATGACCGGCGCCATCGCGGCGTCGAAGGCGAGCGATGGGGTCGTGATGATGCCGAGCGTTGCGTAGGCCGGCAGTTTGATGAGGTTGACGATCATGTAGAAGACCGCCCCGGTGCCGACGAACTCGCGTTTCTGGAGACCCTGCGTCAGCAGGTAGACCGACATGATTGAGCCGGCCGCGTTGGCCAGGGTCGTCGCAAAGCCCGCCAGGACGCCTACCAGGACGACGAACCACCACGCCCGGGGCAGGTGGGCGTCGATCCACTTGCCGAACCGCCCGCGGAAGACCCGCAGCCCGATCAGCCCCAGCACCAGGACGCCCAGCACGAACTTCATCTGCTCGTCGTCGGCGTACCGCAGGGCGAGGTACCCCAGGGGCATCCCCGCCACGACCCACGGCAGCAGCCGCACCAGGTGACGCCAGACGGCGTGCTGGCGGTAGTATCCGACGGCCACGACGTCGCCGACGATGAGCATCGGCAGCAAAATGCCCACCGATTCCTTGACGGGGAAGATCGTGGCCATCAGCGGCACCACGAGGATGCCCATGCCGGCGACGCCGGTCTTCGTGAAGCCCAGGACCAGCCCCACCACGACGGCGAAAGCCCATTGGGTCGCGTCGAGTTCAGGCAACGTCGGCCCTCACGGTTTCCATGTTGACGGGCTGCTGAAGAACTGTTTCGGAACTTCGAGGGTGGCGGGTCTCCTGACCCGCCACCTGCATTTGCGCCTCGCCTGCCGTGGCCGG
>DATKZB010000198.1:0-2825 GCA_035528235.1 Phycisphaerae bacterium | reverse complement strand
TGGCCGCGCCGCTACCGGCCTCACCCCGGCGGCCGGAGCAGCCGCGCCTCGCCCGAGAGCATCCGCAGACGTACGCTTTCCACAACGTACCGGCCCCGTGCTGCGCCGAGCCCGAGGGCCCCGCTGTCGGGCAGTTGCCAGTCGGGCCACGGAGACAGATCCGACCAAGGCCCCTGCCACTTGATGAGGGAGGCGCCGTCGAGACGCGTTTCGATGGATGCCTGATCGCCGCGGACCATGACCCTGGCCGAGACCGTATACGGCTTGTTGTTCTCAAGCGTGCCTGGGGAAACGGCGATCTTGTCGTACGGTCCGCCTCCTCGCACCTGGCCGAGGTCGTGCGACTGGCCGCCCAGGGCGCTCACAAAGAGGCCGACCAGGCGCGACCCGACGGGCAGCATGATGACGAGGCTGTCGTTGCCCGTGACCCGCGCGAAGCGGACCTCGAGTTCGTAGGACCCGGCCGGCGCGACCGGCAACATCAACTTGGCCTCCTGCGAGGCGCTGAGCACCAGCCGTCCGCCCTCCATGGTGCACGTTCCGGCCAAGGTGTCCTTGGCCGGGTCGACATGGGGAAGCAGTTCGGCCCACTTGCCTGGCCGGATGACGCTGGTCTCGGCCGGCGGGGCCAGGGCGAAGAGCAAGTACTTCGCCCGCGAGTCGTTCGGGTCCTTGCGGAGGGCCTCGATGGCGTGGGCCATCGCCTCATCCGTCAGTCCGTTCCGGTAACACTGCTTGGCCAAGGCGAAGATCTCGTCGGCCGTGCTCTTGTCGGTGATCTTCTTGACGGCGTTCTCGTACCATTGCCGCGCGGCCACGGGGTCCATGGCCTGGCCCCGGGCGGCGGCCGACAACGCCAGCACCAGCACGCAGACCAGGCCGCACCACCACGCCGGTTGCCGCACGGGTGATCCCCCCTTCGTAGCCGCGAAGGATGCCGATGGATATCTTGCGTTTCACACTATCATCCTGGCGGGGGGGACTGTCAAGGGGCTTCTCGGTGTTTGTTTCGGTGTTTGTAGGGGCACGACATGTCGTGCCCCTACCTGGGCGCGCGGACGGCTGTAGCGCTGGGGCCATGCCCCAGCGTCCCCCACGGCGCGGCATGGCCGCGCCGCTACTTCGCCGCGCGGGCGGCGTCGCGGCGCATCTGGGCGACGGTCTTGGTGCGGAGGCGGGCGGCGCCTTTCGAGGTCCGGGTGCCCCGGTACTCACCGCGGCGTTTGGCGGTGGCCAGGCGACGCTTGGCCGCGGCGACGGCCTTCTTGTACTGCGGCAGCCAGCGGGCCTGGGTCACCAGCATCTCGTCGACCATCTGCCAGACCTCGATCGGGTCGCACACGGCCGCCGTCAGCGGGTCGTGCAGGACGGCCTGTTTCAGGAGCACCTCGTCGCCCGCGACGGCGGCGCGAACGGCCATCCGCTGCACGTGGACGCTGGCCGAGAGGGTCGCGGCACAGGCCAGCGGCAGGTCGCCCACGCGGGGAATCGAGATGCCGTTGCGATCGACGTACCCGGGCACCTCGACGATGCAGTCCTGGGGCAGGTTCGAGATGCACCCGGAGTTGCGGACGTTGAAGTGTCCGCGGTACGTGCGGCCGGTCTCGAGAGCCTCGATGATCCACGAGCCGTGCTCGGCCGAGCGGTCGGCGGGGCCGATGGGTTTGTCGTCGGCCTTGAGCCATTTGGGGAAATCGGTCTCAAACCAGTTGCGGCCCTCGACGCACACCCGCAGGTACCCGCCCGTCTCGCCGTTAATCCAGGACGACAGGTCGATCCATTTGCGGATATCCTTCGGCCGTTTGCGGTACCACGGCACGTACTCCGAGACGTGGCCGTTCGACTCGGTGGTCCAGTACCCGAAGCGGCGGAGGATGTCGATGCGGACCTTCTCGGTCTTCGCGAAAACGGGGTGCCGCTCGAAGGCCTTCAGCAGCTCTTCGCCCGTGACGAGTCGGCCCTTGTACAGCACCCGGATGTACCAGGTCTGGTGGTTGATGCCGGCGCAGATGATGTCGACCTCGGACTTGTCCTTGGCGCCCAGGACGGTGGCGATTTGCCACCACCCGCCTTCCACGCCGTGACACAGGCCGACCGTGTTGACCTTGCCGTACTCGATGGCGGCCCAGGTGTTCATGGCGTTGGGGTTGGCGTAGCTGAGGAACAGCACGCCGGGTTTGGCCACCTCGCGGATGTCGCGGCAGAACTCGAGAATGCAAGGGATGTTCCGCTGGCCATACATAATGCCGCCCACGCACAGGGTGTCGCCCACGCATTGGTCGACGCCGTACTTCAGGGGCACGTCGATGTCGGTCGCAAAACCCTCCAGGCCGCCGATGCGGGTGCAGTTGACCACGTAATCGGCGCCCTCGAGCGCGCGGCGGCGGTTGGTCGTGGCCGAGATCGTCGCGGGCAGGTGGTTGGTGCGGAGGTCCTTGCGGCACAACTGGACGACCATGTCGAGGTTACGGCGCGAGATGTCGGTCATCGCGAAGCGGGTGTCCCGGAGTTCGGGAACGGTCAGGATGTCCCGGAAGAGCCGCCGCGTAAAGCCCACGCTGCCGGCGCCGATGAATGCGACCTTGATGGCCATCCGTTGCTCCTTTGCCTCGGGTTCGCCCGGTTGACGCCAGGGCAGGTGGTATACCGGCCCGCCGCCGTTTTTGCAAGCGCCAAGGGTGTGACTGGTTTTTTTTTCTGGAAGTCCCGAAAGGGGCGGCTGGTCTGTAGCCACGGGCGCGAGCCCGTGGACTCGAGGACGCCTCCCCCCCCCCCCCCCCCCTTGTTTCAAGCCCCGTCAGGGGCGCCTGAGACCAGGCGCCCCT
>DATKZB010000197.1:0-2002 GCA_035528235.1 Phycisphaerae bacterium | reverse complement strand
GCCGTTTCCGCCTGCGCAGCATCCTGCGGAGGCGTCAGACGCACGAGCCGCAGCAGGTTGTACGCCGCGCCCAAGCCCACGGTCCGTAAGAAATTCCGACGAGAGATCGTTGGCATCTACTTACCCTTTCAGGCCCGCGGGGCGCTGCGGCCCTCGGCCCTGTACTTTTCGAGGAGCGTCTTGAGACGCTGCACGATTTCCGGATGCTCACCGTACAGGTTGCGGCGCTCGCTCAAGTCCTGGGAAAGGTCGTAAAGTTCGCCGGGAAAATTGTGGGGCTGGTATCCGCGTTCCTTCTTGAGCCAGTCGGGCTCCTTGTTTTCGTCGCCGGAGGGGGCATCGATGAAGACCCACTGGCCCTGGCGGATGGCGAACCGGCCGGAGCCACTGTGGTGCACCGTCGCCTCGCGGATGGGCTTGTCGAGTTTCTCGCCCACGAGGGCCGGCAGGATGTTGTAACTGTCCTCGCCGGCCGAGGCCGGCAACTCGGCGCCGACGATTGCCGACGCGGTCGCCATCAGGTCGGCCAGGCAGATGACTTCGCTGCTGACGCTGCCCGGCCTGATTTTCCCCGGCCAGCGGGCCAGGAAGGGGACGCGGTGGCCGCCTTCCCAGGTGTCGCGCTTCAGGCCCCGCAGGTCGCCCATGCTGTAGTGCTGGTGCTGCTGGATGCGTTCGTAGGCGAGGCGTTCCGGCCCATTGTCGCTGGTGACGATGACCAGGGTGTTGTCGGCCAGATTGTGCTCGTCGAGGGCCTTGAGGACTTCGCCGACGGTCCAGTCCACCTCGACGACGAAATCGCCGTAGTCGCCCGCCCCGCTCTTGCCTTTGAACGCCGCCGTCGGCACGACGGGTGTGTGCGGGGCGTTGAGGGCGAAGTAGAGGAACAGCGGCCGCCCGGGGTCCTTGCCCGCCTGCTCGCCGATCCAGCCGACGGCCTGCCGGGTCAGCCGCGGAAGGACCTGCTCGAACGTGAAATCGGGGTCCTTCGGCCCGGCGCGGACGTACTGTTCCTTCTGCGGCTCCTGGCGGGCGGTGGGCGCCGCCACGACCCGGTCGGTCTCGATGAACACGTAAGGCGGCATGTCCAGCGATGCCGGGATGCCGAAGAAATAATCGAACCCGCGCGTGCACGGCCCGTCCGTGACCGGCTTCGTGAAATCGACCTGCTCCTCGCCGGCCTTGCCTTTCGCCGCGCCCCCTTCGGCCTGCCATCCAAGGCCCAGGTGCCACTTGCCGACGCAGGCGGTCGCGTAGCCGTGCTGCTTCAGGAGGGCCGGGACCGTCAGCCGGCCGGGCTCGATCAGCGGCGGGCTGAACCCGCCCAACACGCCACGCTTGAGCGACGACCGCCAGCAGTACCGCCCGGTGAGGACGGCATAGCGCGTGGGCGTGCACACGGCCGTGGGCGCGTGGGCGTCGGTGAAACGGACACCCTGCGCGGCCAGGCGGTCGAGGTTCGGAGTGGGGATCTTCGACTTGGGGTTCTGGCAGGCCAGGTCGCCGTAGCCCAGATCGTCGGCGAGGATGTAGATGATGTTCGGTTTGCCGCCTCCGCCGGTCGTTGAGGCCACAGGCTCCGCGGCCTTCAGCCGCCGCGTCATGGCAAGCGCCGCGGCGCCGAGGCCCAGCCCTGCGCAGAAATCTCTTCGTTTCATGGTAACGCTCCTCGGCCTTACTTATTCGCACGCTTTGGCTTGCCTTCCGGCGCGCCCGCTGCGGGGCCGCCGCCGAACTGTTTCCAGTAGAGTTCCTTGAACGGGTTGACGGCCGGGCCGACGGCGTTCTCGTTTTCGAGGCACGGGAGGACCTCGTCCCACCACTTGTCGTACGCGGCCGACATCTCTTTGATGACCTCGGGGTGCTGGGCGGCAACGTCCTTCTTTTCGCCCGGGTCTTCCTGGAGGTCGTACAGTTCCCACTTCCCATCGCCGCCGCCCTTGCTGGGGCTGACCATGTTGTAGCGCTGACTGCGGACGCTGCAGCCGGCGTACTTCGATTG
>DATKZB010000196.1:0-43779 GCA_035528235.1 Phycisphaerae bacterium | reverse complement strand
ATGCCGAGGATTCTCATAATTTCGGATTCCGGATTGTCGTCGGCTTCCTGTCCCGTAGGGGCACGCCATGGCGTGCCCGCGTTGTGGCCGGGCCGCCCCCGCCGGATCGGGCACGGCATGCCGTGCCCCTACGGTCTTACTTGAATCGCCAGGTCGTGCCGTCCGGGCCGTCCTCCAGGGCGATGCCGGCCTCGGCCAGGCGGTCGCGGATGGCGTCGGCCTGGGCGAAGTCCTTGGCCTTGCGGGCGTCGGCCCGCAGATCGACGAGCCCCCGCACAAGGGCAGAAGTCACGCCCTCTACATCTCGGGCGCCTGCAATCTCTAGCACGCCCTTGAGTCCCGTCTTCTCGCCTGCAAAGTCCAGGCCCAGGATGTAGCCGCCCAGGTCCATGAAGGCTGAGAAGAAAAGTTGAATCGTCTGATACGAGGGACTCTCGCTGGCCAGCATGCGATTGCCCTCTCGCGCGTACTCGAACAGAGTCGCAAGGGCCAAGGGCGTGTTGAAGTCATCATCCATCGCCTCAAAAACGCGGGGCTTCATGCTCTCAAAGATTTCGCCCCAGGCGGGGGCCACCGGACCCTCTGTGGCGCCGTGCAAAGCGCGTTGAAGGGCGGTGTAGCTTCTACTGAGCCTCTCGTATCCTTCCTTGGCCGCCTCCAGCGCCTCCTCCGAAAAGTCCGTCTGGCTCCGGTAGTGGGTCTGGAGGATGAAAAGGCGGAGGACCATGGGATCCCACCTCCCAGGCTTCTCTTGCGTCCCTATCGCCTCTTCCAGCGTGATGAAGTTGCCGAGGCTCTTGCCCATCTTCTGGCCGCCCACGGTCACCATGTTGTTGTGAAGCCAATACTTGACGAACGGTTTGCCGCTGGCGGCCTCGGCCTGGGCGATCTCGTCTTCGTGGTGGGGGAACTGGTTTTCCATGCCGCCGCCGTGGATGTCGAACGTCTCGCCCAGGTACTTCTGGCTCATGACCGAGCATTCGAGGTGCCACCCCGGGTACCCCGGGCCCCACGGGCTGGGCCACTGCATGATGTGGCCGGGCTCGGCCCGTTTCCAGAGGGCGAAGTCGGCCGGGTGCCGCTTCTCGGCGTTCACCTCCACGCGGGCCCCGGCCTGCATCTCGCCGACGTTGCGGCCGGAGAGGCGGCCGTACTGCGGGAAACTCGACACGTCGAAGTACACGTTGCCGCCCACCTCGTAGGCGTGGCCCGTCTCCAGCAGCCGCCGGACGTGCTCAATCTGCTCGACGATGTGGCCGGAGGCCCGCGGCGAGATGTCGGGCCGAAGGACGTTCAGCCGGTCCATGTCCTCGAAGTACCGCCGCGTGTACATCTCGGCGATGGCCATCGGGTGGACGCGCTTGGCCCGGGCCGCCTTCTCGACCTTGTCTTCGCCCGCGTCGGCGTCGTCGGTCAGGTGCCCCACGTCGGTGATGTTCTGGACGTACGTGACGTCGTAACCCAGGTACCGCAGGTACCGGACGATGCAGTCGAACGCGATGTACGATTTGGCGTGGCCGATATGGGCGTCGCCGTAGACGGTGGGCCCGCAGACGTACAGGCCGACGTGCGGCGGGGCCAGGGGCTCGAACTTCTCGAGCCGCCGCGTGAGCGTGTTGTACACGCGCAGGTTGTGTTCGCGAAGCGTCATGACGACCTCATCGTTTTCACGTGCCACGGCTTGCCCCGGGCGAGCCGCGCAACAAAGCATCCGCTGCCGGCTAGTGCTGTTTTGTCAACTCGTCGCCACCGTGCGCGGCGGCCTTCCCAGAGCCTGCCCGCCTTGGGCGGGCCGCCGCCACAGGTTGTCCTGCGCCAACTCGCGGTGGCCTAGGAAGGCCACCGCGCGCGTCGCCACCGTGCGCGGCGGCCTTCCCAGGCCGCCGCGACAGGTTGCCCTGGGCCAACTCGCGGTGGCCTAGGAAGGCCACCGCGCGGGCTCCCAAGGTGCCCACGCCGAGTTGGCAAAGTAGCACTACGTGCGACTGAGCACGACCACGGCCTGGGCGGCGACGGCCTCTCCGGCGCCGACGGGCCCGAGGCCTTCCATCGTCCGGGCCTTGATGCCGACGGCGTCGCGCGCCAGACCCAGCAGCCCGGCCAGCCGCTGCCGCATGGCGTCCTTGTGGGCGGCCAGTTTCGGCCGTTCCAGGAGGACGTTGACGTCGGCGCCGCTGGGCGTCCAGCCGGCATCGCGGACCCTCTCGACGACGCGGGCCAGGATGTCGGCCCCGGCGGCGTCGCGCCACTGCGGATCGGTGTCCGGAAAATGCTCGCCCAGATCGCCCAGGCCGGCGGCGCCCAGCATGGCGTCGGCCACGGCGTGCAGGACGACGTCGCCGTCCGAGTGGGCCACCGGGCCGCGATCGTGTGGCACATCGACCCCCGCCAGGACCAGGGGACGACCCGGGGCGAGGCGATGGACGTCGAATCCGATGCCGACCCGGATGGGCGTTGTCACCGTGGCTCCTGAGTGCCGGCAGCACGGCCGGGCAAGACCGGCCGTGCTTCTGGCGTCGGCGCGGCGCCTGTATCGCCCGACGCTTCCGCGTCGGGCTCGAGGGCGTCGGGCCCGATGCGCCGGCGCTGCCGAAGTCTATCCGCCGCGAGGGGCGTTTTCAACGGCTAAAGCCCGCCGACCGGTGCGCCAAACAGGGCGGGCCGTGCCGGGCGCCCCGCGGGGGCGTCCGACACAGCCCGTGCCCGGGTTGTCGCCGGCCGTCGCGCGTTACCGTGCGGTGAGGGCCTTGAGGCGGTTCTGGGCCTCGTTGACCCTGCCCTCGTCGGTGGTCTCGGCGATGACGCGGTTGTAGAGTTCGACGGCCTTGACGCGGTTCTTGAGACGCTCGTCGTAGATCTTGGCGGCGTTGAAGAGCGCGGGGTGCTCGGTCTTGGGGTTCCATTCCCAGCACCGCTGGTACGACCCGACGGCGCGTGCCCAGTCCTCGAAGTACCATCCGCCGTAGATCTCGCCCATGCGGAAGGCGGCGTCGTCAATCTTGTCGCTCGTGGGATACTTCTCGATGATGGTGTGGAACTTCTCGAGGGCGGTCTTCAGGTACTCCTTCTTGGCGGGCGGAAACGCCGGGTAATCCTTGTATTGAACGCCCTCGGCATAGAGTTGGTCGGCGACCTCGATGCTGCGGCTGGGCCGCAGGTCCGGCCCGGCCAGTTCCGCGATGACCAGGTACTGGATCTTCGGCACGCTCCCCAGCGCGGTCATCTCCGACGTCGCCCAGTCGATCTTGTGGACCGTGCCGCGCTGCATGTAATAGTCCGTCAGGGCCTTGATGGCGCGCTCGTAAGCCTTACGGGTGCGGGCGACCTCCTCGACGAGTCCGACCTCGCCGAAGCCCGTCAGGTCTGCGCCGACGGCGGGGCCGACCTGGGCCTCGATGGTCTTGGCCTGGAGAGCGGTGGCCCGCGGAGGCTTCGGGCTTTCGCCGGGCACTGCGAGGACGGCCGGCGGCTTGGTCGGGGGTTCGATCACTGGCTTGGGCATGGGCAGATCGGCCGGGGTAACCTCGCTGTCGTTGGGGAGGCTGAAGAACTTGAGGGCCTCCTCGCGGGCCTTCTGGCGTTTGGCCTCGTCGTCTTTGTCGACGGCGGGGGGCTTAGCCGCCGGTGGCTCAATGTCGCCTGGCAGTTTCTCGGGCGGCTCGGCGGGCTTGGGCGCCGGCGGCGTCTGGCCGGGGGCCTCGTCGGGCTTGGCGGCGGGGGGCGTTTCCTTCTTGGGCACGTCAAGCGGTTTCTCGTCGGGCGGCGCCTTGGGTGTCTCGTCCTCCTTGGGTGCCGCGGCCGGCGGATCGCGGTCATCGGGCGCCGGCGGGATGGGTTTCGTCTTGGTCGGCCGGTCGGGCTTCAGTTTGACCGGAGGCAACTGGAAGTCGTCGGTCTGGGCGAAGGCATCGCCGGCGACCCAAATGACCAGCGCGGCCGAGGCAACAAGAACGAGCGCGAGCCGATGCATAGATGAACCCTCCGTCAGGTGAGCGGTTCCAAGCGATACACGTGTCCCTCACGGCAAAGACACACAGTGATTATTAGAGGCGGTCCGGACGGGAGGGTCAAGCAAAAACCCGGTCCAGCGGTAACGCGCCGGTTCCGGGTGGTGAGGGCAAGTCGCGACCGTCTGAAACAGAGCAGCGACCGTCAGGGAGCGGAACACGGGCCCGGCCGCCCCAACGGCGCCGCTCGCTTACGCTGGCGGCTGGGACACGGGGTCGTCTAGGGTTCGGGACGGGCGAAATCGTCTCGGCGTTTTTCGAGGTTGGCTCGGAGGCGGTCGAGGATGGCCGAGTGCATCTGGCTGACGCGCGATTCGGACAGATCGAGCGTGGCCCCGATCTCCTTCATCGTCATTTCCTCGTAGTAGTAAAGGATGAGGATGAGCCGCTCGTTCTTCGACAGGCCCTTGGTGATGAGTTCCCGGAGGTCGCCCTGGTGGACGGCGCCCATGGGGTTGGGGGCCTTGCAGTCGGCCACGAGATCGGTCTCGCGGATCTCGCGGTTGGATTCGGCGTCTTGGAAGTTGCGGTTCAGACTGATGACGCCGACGGCGTGGGCGTCGCGGACGAGTTTCTCGTACTCGCCCTCCGAGAGGCGCATGAAGGCCGCCAGTTCGTGGTCGTGCGGTTTGCGGCCGAGGCGGGCCTCGAGTTTGCGGCGGCCCTGTCCCAACTGGTTGGCCCGGGCGCGGACGAGGCGCGGCACCCAGTCTCTGTTGCGGAGGGCGTCGAGAATGGCCCCCCGGATGCGGGTGGCGCAGTACGTCTCGAACTTCACGCCCCGGTCCAGGTCGAACATCTGGATGGCGTCGCGCAGGCCGTCGATGCCGGCTGAGATGAGGTCGTCCAGTTCCACCTCGTCTGGTAACTTCGAGGCCAGACGTTCGCTGTTGATCTTGACGATCGGTAAGTAGTGTTCCATCAAGACGTTACGGACATCGTCGGAGCGGGTGCGCTGGTACTCCAGCCACGTCCCACCCAGCTGATCGTCCGCGATTTGGATGCTACGCTGCCACGTCTGAAGACCGTCGGGCGAACGTCCCATGACCGGCGCCTCCCTCGATTGGGCTGGGTCCCCACGCATGCTGGTCGCCGGGATGGGAGCGGGGCGGCGACCCGCAAATTGTATTATCGGCCCCCCGCCACAAAAAGATTAGCCAGCCGACGGAAAAACGCGAAATGGCCCTTCGTGACACCGTCAGGGCCATCCAGAATCGCCCCCGCCAACTGCTTGATGCACCAGGTGGCCTGAGAATGCGGGTACGCCAACATCAGCGGCTCCCGCTTCTGGACCGCCCGGCCCACGTGACCGTCGCAGTACACGTACCCGAGGAGCCTGACGTCGATGCCCAGGAACTGGCTCCCCGCTTCGCGCAGCCGCTTGTGTACTCGGGCGGCGTCCTTCCGATGCGTGACCATGTTCACGATCAGGTTGACGGGGCCGATGGCGTCGTCCCCGGCGGCCGTGGCGGCCTTTAGCAGGGTGTAGGCGTCCATCATGGCCGTCGGCTCGGGCGTCGTCACCAGAATCAACTCGTCCGCCTGCCGCGCCAGGTGCAGCACCCCCCGGCCGATGCCGGCAGGCGTGTCCAGGATCAGGAAATCGTGCACCCTCTCCAGGTCCGTCAGCCCGCTGAGCAGGGCCTCGCGGGGTCCCTCGCCGACGCCCGCCAGGGCCGGCACGTGCGAGGCCCCCGGAATCCAATGGACGCTGGCCGGGCCCTCCTGGACGATGGCCTCCAGGGGCATGCGGCCGGCCAGGACGTGGGCGAGGTCGCCCAGCGGACGCTGGCCGAGTACCAGGTCGACGTTCGCCAGGCCCAGGTCCGCGTCGACCAGCAGGACCCGTCGGCCCCGGGCCGCCAGCGCAATGGCCAGGTTGACGGCGATGTTCGTCTTGCCGACGCCGCCCTTGCCGCTGACGACCGCCAGCACCCGGGCCCGTGGCCGCAGGTCCCGGACGATACGCCGGGCCGGTTCCGTCGCCGGGTCGCCTGTGGCCGCGGCGGCATACGGAGCCGTGCCGGGCGTGAGCACCGGCGGTTGCCCCGCGCGCGGCTGGGGCGGGGCGCCGCGCGACGGCTGCCTGAGCGCGACAGGCGAGAGGGGCGCGGCAGAGCGTGACGCGAGCGACGAGTGGCCGAGGGCGATGGGCGCGCGGCCGGGCGCTTCGGCCGGCGCGGGGCTGGCGGAGGCGGCAAGCGGTGTTCGGGCGTCAGGCGTCACGGGGCGGGGCGTCCTTTCCATGCTGAAGACGGTCAGCCGAATTGGAGGCATCGGCCGCCGGGGCGGCCACCGAGTCGGACGCGCCGCCGGTATCGAGCAGGCGGCGGATCTGGGAGAGGCGGTACCGGCGCTTGAGCCGCTGAATCTGGACCAGCCGGTCGAAGACCGATTCGTCGAACAGACGCTGGCCGCCGGGGGTCTGGGCCTCCTCGGTAATCAGGCCGATGGTCGCGTAGTTGTGGACGGTCTGCCGGGTGATGTCCAGATGCTGGGCGATCTCGGAGACGCGGTAAAGTTTGGGTGGCACGCTCGGGCCGGCTTGGCGGGCGAGGTGACCGTTGGCGAGGGCGATGTGCCGCAGGTACTCGTCGATCCTGTGTGCGGGCGCCGAAGGATTCGATTTTCCCGGGTTGCCCATTTTGCCGAGCCGCATGTGATCCATCCGAGAAAGGCGTCCAAAGCCATGAAAACGATTTTGACAGTTTGGCAAAACGACTTTATCGGACGATGCGGGACGCCGTCAACCGAAATCCGCAGATTTTTTTCGAGGGGTCTCGGACCGAGGTCTGCCGGCCCTGTCCGAAGTGGGAACCAGACGGCGCGACCGGTGAAGCAGTGTCGGCGCAACCCATTTCTGGAATGGGGGTTACGTGTTCCTGGAACGGCGCTGTCAACGTGGCCGCTGCCAGGCCAGGGGGTGGCGCGGGGGGCATTCTCGCCCACCGCGATGATGCCTTACACGCGTGGCTGCCAAGTTGACAAGGTAAGGTCAGGCGGCCTTGGTTGTGCAGGTGGCAGCACGCGTCGACCGTGGTCGGCGGGTGTGACTTGTGGCGTGGGTTTGACATGAGATTCGGTGACATGGTGTGGACAACCGGCGGGCGTTTCGCCGGCAGGGGCGGTCGTTCGGACTCGCTCGGCTGCAGGCGAAGGGCTGGGCGGGGACTCGGAGATGGATGCCGTCGCATCGGCGTTTGGGCATGGCACCCGGCGCGACGGGCACGTCGCGTGGCACGGCCGGGCAAGCCGGCAGAGGCACGCGTCGCTCGGTCGGGTCGGGCCGATTTTTCGGCGCTCGGGGCTTGAAAGGGACGGTACAGCCGCTATACTTGCCCATCTCGGCGGGCCGGCGTAGCTCAACGGTAGAGCACCGGTTTTGTAAACCGGACGTTGGGAGTTCGACCCTCCCCGCCGGCTCCATAGCCGCACGTCGCATCTGAGATATTGGATTCGAGATGCGGCAATGAGTGGTGAGGTTCCCGAGCGGTCAAAGGGGGCAGACTGTAAATCTGCTGGCTAAGCCTTCGGTGGTTCGAATCCACCCCTCACCACCAATCGATTTTGGATTTGAGATTTCGGATTTCGAATTGGCGGGCAAGGGTGGTTGACCCCGCCGGGCCGCAGGACGTCCGGTGCCGATCCGGAATTCGAACACAGGCCGGTTCCGATCTCGGCGGCCCGCGAGGGCTGCGGCGCGACACGTAGCGTGGCATGCCCGGGAGGCTGAGGCCGGAATCGGGGGTGTCTGAAGTTCCGAAGTCGTTCGAGGGCGGGCGTAGCTCAACGGCAGAGCTCCGGCCTTCCAAGCCGGTCATGTGGGTTCGATTCCCATCGCCCGCTCCATAGAGGCTTTTCGGCCCGGATAAGACGGGTGAGGGCGGAGAGATGGGTGATGGGTGCGGTCGGGTGGGCTGCAGGGCCGAAAAAAGGGCGATGAGGCTTTTTTTCTTTTGACAGGGCCGGGCCGGGGCGTATCATGTGTGATTCTACGGGCAGGCGGGTGTTCTGCGCCTGCCGCGAGGAACCTGATGCAGGCCGACGGCTCGGGCCGACGGCGAACGGGGCGCGCGAGCTGAAGGCGCGACGACGCTGGCGTAGCTCAGTTGGTAGAGCGCGTCCTTGGTAAGGACGAGGTCACGGGTTCGAGTCCCGTCGCCAGCTCCATCTTTCAAGGCGGGACGGGCAACCGCGGGACCCGCGGTTGGGCAGATGACCGGCTAGAGGGGTCCGCGTAAGGCGCGCGGACCTTCTGACGCACTAGGGACCTAGCAAGAGCGGAGAACCAGGGCCATGGCCAAGGAAGTCTTCCAACGCACGAAGCCGCACGTGAACGTGGGTACCATCGGTCACGTGGACCATGGGAAAACGACACTGACGGCGGCGATGACGAAGGTGATGGAACTCTTTGGACTTTCGAAGTTCAAGTCCTACGACGACATTGCCAAGGCGTCCGAGTCGCAGGGCCGCCGCGACGCGACGAAGATCCTGACGATCGCCACGGCCCACGTCGAGTACTCGACGGCCAACCGGCATTACGCCCACGTCGACTGCCCGGGCCACGCCGACTACGTCAAGAACATGATCACGGGCGCGGCCCAGATGGACGGGGCCATCCTGGTCGTGAGCGCGGCCGACGGGCCCATGCCGCAGACCCGCGAGCACATCCTCCTGGCCCGCCAGGTGGGCGTGCCCAAGATGATCGTCTTCCTGAACAAGGTCGACCTGGTCGACGACGAGGAACTGCTGGAACTGGTCGACATGGAAGTGCGCGACCTGCTCAACAAGTACGATTTCCCGGGCGACGAAACGCCGGTGATCCGCGGCAACGCGCTGGGCGCCATGAGGGCCGAGAGCAAGGACGACCCGAACGTCCAGCCGATCATCGACCTCCTCGCGGCCATGGACGAGTACATCCCGATTCCGCAGCGCGAGGTCGACAAGCCGTTCCTGATGCCCGTCGAGGACGTGTTCTCGATCAAGGGCCGCGGGACGGTGGGCACGGGGCGTGTGGAGCGCGGCCAGATCAAGGTGGGCGACGAGGTCGAGGTCGTCGGCATCCAGGAGACGCGCAAGACCGTGGCCACGGGCGTCGAGATGTTCCAGAAAACGCTCGACTCCGGCCAGGCCGGCGACAACATCGGCGTGCTGCTGAGGGGCATCGAGAGAACGCAGCTGGAGCGCGGCCAAGTGCTGGCGGCGCCGGGGTCCATTAAGCCGCACACCGTCTTCGAGGGCGAGGTGTACGTCCTGACGAAGGAGGAAGGCGGGCGGCACACGCCGTTCTTCACGGGGTACCGGCCGCAGTTCTACTTCCGGACGACCGACGTGACGGGTTCGATTGAGTTGCTCGGCGGGGCCGAGATGTGCATGCCGGGCGACAGCGTGACGGTTACGGGCACGCTGATTATGCCGATCGCCATGGAGCAGGGCTTGCGGTTCGCCATCCGCGAGGGTGGCCGGACGGTCGGGGCCGGCGTCGTGACGAAGGTTATCGAATAGGGGTCGGGTGAACCGTTGGAGGCGGGGTTCGTCGATCCGAGCCTCGGCTGGAGCGACGCTCTCCGCCCCCCGGAAAGGGCGGTCGGTTCCTCCCCGGTACGGCGATGCGCGGAGGAAGCGGCGCGTCCCTTGGTTTCTGGGAAACAGGCTATGCGAGAATATGTGACGCTCGAATGCACCGAATGCGGTGCGCGAAACTATCGGACGCAGATGGAGACGCGCGGCAACGCCAAATTGCGGATCAAGAAGTACTGCCGGCGCGACCGCAAGCACACCCTGCACCGCGAACGCAAGAAGTAGGCGTGCGGCCAGGGGGCAAAGGGGCGTAGCTCAACTGGCAGAGCACCGGTCTCCAAAACCGGGTGTTGGGGGTTCAAGTCCCTCCGCCCCTGCCAGAGCCGCCAAGAAAAGCGAAAGAACCGTAGCGTGGCACTGAAAATCTACAAGAGCGGGCAGGGACCGTACCTCCGATACGGTACGGCCATCGGCATCGCCCTGGTCGGCCTCGTCGTGTGCTACTACGTGTGGACCCTGCTGACGCAGTACGTGGCCGACGGCCTCGCGTACAAGGTGTACCTGGAGTACGCAGTGCCGGCCACGCTGTTTGCGGTGTTGGCTGTCGTGGCGGCGTACTACCTGAACACGCCGAAGTTCGTCGACTTCCTGATCGCCACCGAGAGCGAGATGAAGAAGGTCTCCTGGTCGAGCAAGGCCGAACTCATCGGTTCGACCATCGTCGTCATCGTGACGGTGGTTCTGCTGGCGATATACATTTACGTGGCGGACAACCTGATCGTTTTCGCGCTGGCGCGCGGCCTGAGACTGTGGTAAAAGCCATGGCGAAAAACTGGTATGTGCTGCGGGTGCAGTCCAACAAAGAGGAGACGGTGCGCGAAACCCTCGACCACAAGGCCAAACTCGAGGGTATCACCGACCTCCTGTGCCGCGTCGTCGTGCCGACCGAACGCGTCTCGACCATGAAGGGCGGGCGGCGACGCGTGTCGGAACGCAAACTCTACCCCGGGTACGTCTTCGTCGAGATGGACGCCGAGGACGACGGCAGCGTGCCGGAGAAGGTGTGGTTTCTGATCCGCGAGACCGGCGGCGTGGGCGATTTCATCGGCACCGAAGGCAAGCCCACCGCCATGAAGCCGCAGGAAGTCGAGAAACTTATCGGCGAGGCCGAACGGTCCGAAGAGGAGGCCCCCAGCCTCAAGGTCGATTACGCTAAGGGCGACCAGATCAAGGTCAAGCAGGGACCGTTCGAGAACTTCGAGGGCGTCGTCGACGAGGTCCGACTCGACAAGGGCCTTGTGCGGGTCATCGTAACGATCTTCGGGCGGCCGACGGCGGTGGAACTGGAGTACTGGCAGGTGGGGCCGATTTGAATTCGGATTGCAGATTCGAGATCTGAGATGTGAGATTCGAGATTTGAGATTGCGGTAAGGTGTAACCGTTAGCCGCCCGGCTTGCCGGGCGCGTCGCAAGTGCAAGTTAGCCGCCCGGCTTGCCGGGCGCGTGGCTGTGAAGGGGTTGGGCGATGGCGAAGCAGATTAAGACGAAAATCAAGTTGCAGTGCCCCGGTGGGCAGGCGACGCCTGCCCCGCCGGTCGGGCCGGCGCTGGGCCAGCACGGCGTCAATATCGGCCAGTTCGTCCAGCAGTTCAACGACCGGACGAAAGACCAGATGGGCACGATCATCCCGGTCGAGATCACGGTGTACGTGAACCGGTCGTTCGATTTCATCCTGAAGAGCCCGCCCGCGGCCGTGCTGCTGAAGCAGGCGGCCGGCATCGTGGTTGGCAGCGGCGAGCCCAACAAGACCAAGGTGGGCCGCGTCACGCGCGACCAGGTCCGCGAGATTGCCCAGCGCAAGATGGCCGACCTGAACGCCGCCAGCGACGAGGCGGCCTTGCGGATCGTCGCGGGCACCGCCCGGAGCATGGGCGTCGAGATCGTCGAGACGGCCGAAGAGGCCGCGGCGCCGCCGGCCGAAGCCGAAGCAAAAACGGAAACCCAACAGGCTACCACCTGATATCTAGACCGAAGCACTCACGAGATGCTTCCTAATACTTTGTGGGACCCGCTGAGGCGGGGCTTGTACCACGGAGGATGTCATGCCGAAGCACGGAAAACGTTATCTGCGGGCCCAAAAAGAGGTCACCCTGCCGGCTTATCCGCTTGACGAGGCCATTCACCTCCTGAAGCGTATGCCCGCCACCAAGTTCGACCAGAGCGTCGAAGTGCACCTGAAGTTGGGTATCGACGCGAAACAGTCGGACCAGAACATCCGCGGGGCGATCAGCCTGCCGGCCGGGCTCGGCCGCACTCGCAAGGTCATCGCCTTCTGCCCGCCGGAGGCGGTCGAGGACGCCAAGGCGGCCGGCGCCGTCGAGGCCGGGGCCGAGGACCTGGTAGCCAAGGTCGAGGGGGGGTGGACGGATTTCGACGTGGCGGTCGCGCATCCGAAGATGATGCCCAAGGTGGCCAAGCTCGGCCGCGTCCTCGGGCCGCAGGGCAAGATGCCCACCCCCAAGGCCGGCACCGTGGGGCCCGACATCCCGGGACTGGTGGCCGAATTCTCCGCCGGCAAACTCGAGTATCGCAACGACACGGGCGGCAACGTCCATGCCATCGTCGGCAAGGTCAGTTTCGAGGCCCCCGCCATCGTCCAGAACATCCTGGCGCTGGTCGAGCACATCCGGCGCGTCAAACCCGCCAGTGCCAAGGGACAGTACTTTCTGAAGGTGGTGCTGAGCGCCACCATGATGCCCGGCATCACCATCGACCTGAAGACGTTGCCCATCGGCGCCTGACCGGGTGCCTGGGCCCGGGAGCGACAGGCTGAACCGCGACACAGAGTGAGCGAGATGAACCTATGAGTCGGCTAATCAAGGAAAAGATGGTTCAGGAATACAGCGAACGGTTCCGCGGCGTATCGGAACTGGCCGTCATCGAGACCCAGGGCATCGACGTCAAGCGGCTGACGGCCTTCCGCGGCGTGCTGCGCGAGCGCGGCATCCGGGCGATGCAGGTCCACAACCGCCTGGGCAAGCGGGCCCTCGCGGCCGGCGGCCTGGCGGGGCTCGAGAGCCTCCTCCATGGACCCAGCGTCCTGGTCTGGGGCGGCGAGAGCATCGTCGACATCGCCAAGGCCCTCGCCGGCGAGGCTAAGACGCTTACCGAACTCCAGGTGCGCGGCGGCATGAGCGCCGGAGAGGTCCTCTCGAAGGAGCAAATGGCGTTGCTCGCGGAACTGCCCAGCCGCGAGGAACTCATCGGTGGCGTCATCGCCATGGCCATCGGCCAGGGCGGCCGTGTCGTGGCAGCGGCGATGGCCATGGGCGGTCGCCTGGCGGCCCAGATTCGCGAGATCCATAAGCGGGCCACCCCCGACGAGGCCGCCCCAGCCGAACCGGCCGCCGCCGACGAGGCCCCCGCGGCCGAACCGGCCGCTGCCGGCGACGAGGCCGCCGCGGCCGACTCCACCCCAGACCCTCAAACCGGTGTGGCAACGGAGCCCCCGGCGCCGGACAAACCTGCCGGCGAATAACGGAATCGTGACAGGAGTCCTGCCGAGCGGGCAGGGCAGGTATCATCAACGGAGGTATGGTGCGATGGCGGAAGCAACAGCGGAAGCAACCGAGCAGCGGACCTGGGACAAGAAGATCACCGAACTCGGCGACAAGATCGTCGGCCTGACCGTCCTTCAGGCCAAGGAACTGGGCGACTACCTCGAAGAGGTCCACGGCATCAAGGCGGCGGCCCCGGCGATGGGCATCGCCATGGCCATGCCGGGCGCCGGCACAGAGGCGGAGGCCGAGAAGGATACCTTCGACGTCATCCTGACCGGCGTCGGGGACAAGAAGATCCCCGTCATCAAGGTCGTCCGCGAGATCACCAGCCTGGGCCTCAAGGAGGCCAAGGACCTGGTCGAGGACGCCCCGAAGGCCGTCCGCGAGGGCGTGTCGAAGGACGAGGCCGAGCAGCTCAAGAAGAAACTCGAAGAGGTCGGCGCCTCGGTGCAACTGAAGTAGTCCTACTGCGATACTTGTCGCGCGGCGGCCTTCCCAGGCCGCCGCGACCAAGCCCAACGCGGGTCCCTGGCGGCCTAGGAAGGCCGCCAGGCGTGAGGAAGTGGCGCTGTACGAGTAGCCGGCCCGGCCGCGGGGGCCGGCGGCCCGGCTCATTCGGCGCGGCGGGTCCGTCTGACGGCACGCGCCGGGGGCGGCGCGGCCGGCGGGGGACGTTGAGGCGAACGATGGCCAGATCGTTCGAACGAACCTGATGTCGCGAGGTGACATGGTGAACGAACACGAAAGCCGCAATTTCGGCCGTGTGGCGGAGATTCTGGAGATTCCGAACCTGACGGAAATCCAGACCCGCAAGTACATCGAATTCCTCCAACTCGACATCGAGCCCGGCAAGCGACACAACCGCGGGCTCGAGACCGTTCTGCGCGAGGTGTTCCCCATCACCAGTTACGACGGGTCGCTGCGCCTGGACTACGTGTCGTACCGGCTCGGACGGCCGCGCTACACCCCTGACCAGTGCCGGGCCCTGCGGCTGACGTACGGCCGGCCGTTCCGCATCACGGTGCGTCTGTCGGGCCAGGCCTACGAGGCGCCGATCGAGGAAGAGGTGTACGTGGGGGAACTGCCCATCATGATGGGTGGGGGCGAGTTCATCATCAACGGGGCCGAACGCGTCATCGTCAGCCAACTGCACCGCTCGCCCGGCGTCGACTTCTCGATGACCCTCGAGGCCGGCGACCGCCGGCTCCACTCCTGCCGCATCATCCCCGAACGCGGGTCCTGGATCGAGATCAACGTCTCCAAGAAAGACGTACTCCAGATGCGGATCGACCAGTCCACCAAGATCCCCGTGACGGCGTTCCTGCGGGCCATGGACCCGAAGTACGCCGACACCGAGGCCCTCATCCGCCTCTTCTACGAAACGAAGACCCTGCGGCTGACCCATGTCAAGCGGGGCACGCCCGTCCAGGATATGTACGTGGTCTCGCCGGTCGTGGACAAGGAGACGGGCGAGATCGTCCTGGAGGCCGGCCAGCGCATCGGCGAGAAGTGGGACACCATCCGCAACTCGCCCCTCAAGCAACTCGAGGTGGTGGCCGACCCGCAGTGCGACCCGCTCATCCTGAACACCCTCCAGGACGACAAGACGAGCAACTACGACGAGGCCATCCTTTACATCTACGGGCGTCTGCGCGTCGGCAACCCGCCCAACCTCGACAAGGCCAAGCAACTGTTCCAGGAGAAGTTCTACGACATCAACCGGTACCGGCTGGGTCGCGTGGGCCGGTTCCGCCTGAACCGCAAGTTCGGCACGACCGTCGACGAAGACGAGATGACGCTGCGGCCGGAAGACTTCATCGAGTGCATCCGGTACGTCATGCAGCTGCGCGGCGGCGAGGGGTTCCTCGACGACATCGACGACCTCGGGAATCGGCGTCTGCGGACCATCGACGAACTGGCCGGCGACGAAGTCCGCAAGGGGTTCCTGAAACTGCGCCGGACCGTCCAGGAACGCATGAGCCTGAAGGACCCGAAAGACCTGACGCCCCGGACGCTCGTCAACTCCAAGAGCGTCTCGTCGAGCATCGAGTTCTTCTTCGGCCGATCGGAACTCTCGCAGGTGGTGGACCAGACGAACCCGCTGGCCCAGTTGGCGAACGAGCGGCGCCTGAGCGCCCTCGGGCCCGGGGGCCTGAACCGGAAGCGCGCGGGGTTCGAGGTCCGCGACGTCCACGTCTCGCACTACGGCCGCATCTGCCCCATCGAGACGCCCGAGGGTACGAACATCGGCCTCATCGCCCAGTTGGGCATCTACGCCACGGTCGACCCGTACGGGTTCCTGATTACGCCGTACCGGCGGGTCGTCAAGGGCCGGGTCAACGGCGAGGTCCGGTACATGCGGGCCGACGAGGAGATCCAGCACACGCTGGCGCCGGCCGACATCCCGACCGACAGCCGCGGACGCATCACGGCCGAGGCGGTCGTCGCGCGGGCGGCGGGCGACTTCCGCCGCGTCCCCGCCGAGGAGGTCGAGTACGTCGACATCAGCCCCAAGCAACTCGTGGGCGTCTCGGCCAGCCTCATCCCCTTCCTGGAGCACGACGACGCCAACCGGGCCCTGATGGGGTCGAACATGCAGCGCCAGGCGGTTCCGCTGCTGTGCCCGAAGCCGCCCATCGTGGCCACCGGCATGGAGCGGTCCGTGGCCGAGAACTCCGGCATGGTCGTCCGGGCCGAGGAGGCCGGCACGGTGACCTACGTCGATTCGCGCCGCCTCGTCGTCCAGAACCGCGACGGGTGGGACGCCGAGTACGTCCTCCGGAAGTTCGTGGGCCTGAACGAGCGGACGTGCCTGAACCAGAAGCCCATCGTCGCGCTCGGCCAGAAGGTCCGCAAGGGCGAGGTCCTGGCCGACGGGCCCGGCACGCACGACGGTGAACTGGCCCTGGGACGCGACGTCCTGGTGGCCTTCGTGACGTGGGACGGCTTCAACTTCGAGGACGCCATCCTCGTGTCCGAGAGCCTTCTGGTGGACGACCGGTTCACAAGCATCCACATCGACGAGTTCGACGTGGAGGTCCGCGACACGAAACTGGGGCGCGAGGAGTTCACCCGCGACATTCCGAACGTCTCGGAGCGACAACTGAGGAGCCTGGACGACCAGGGCATCATCTGCGTCGGCACGCGGGTCGGTCCGGGCGACATCCTCGTCGGCAAGGTCTCGCCGAAGTCGAAGACCGAGTTGTCGCCGGAAGAAAAACTCCTGCACGCCATCTTCGGCCGGGCCGGCGAGGACGTCAAGAACGACTCGCTCGTCGTGCCGGCCGGCACCGAGGGCATCGTCATCGAGGCCGAGAAGTACAGCCGCGTGGCCCATCTCTCGGAGGCCGAACGCCGACGCCGCAGCCGCGACGCCCGACGCATCTCCAGGGACATGAATACGAAGATCATCGCGGCCTTCGGGACGCTCACCGAGACCCTCAACACCCTCCTGCATACCAAGATCGTCGACCCGGCGACCGGCATCGAGTACGGCGCCCCCGAGGTCGATTCGGAGATGCTGCTCCAGATCGAGAACTTCGACTACGAGAAGGTTCAGACGCGTTCCCAGTCGTTCGATGAGGGCCGCGAGGTCGTCCAGCGCGAGTGGCCCAAGATCCAGGAAATGCTCGACGACAAGGAACGGCAGGTGGCCCGCCTGAAGCGCGGCGACGAACTGCCCACCGGGGTGCTGGAGATGGTCAAGGTCTGGATCGCCACCAAGCGGACCCTGGCGGTCGGCGACAAGGTGGCGGGCCGGCACGGCAATAAGGGCGTCATCGCCCGCATTCTGCCGGTCGAGGACATGCCCTTCATGCCCGACGGCCGGCCGGTCGAAATCCTGCTGAACCCCCTGGGCGTGCCGAGCCGCATGAACGTCGGCCAGATCCTCGAGACCCACCTGGGCTGGGCCGCCAAGGTCCTCGGGTTCCAGGCGCTGACCCCCGTCTTCGACGGGTGCAAGGAAGACACCATCCACGACCTCCTCGAGGAGGCCGGCCTGCCGCGCGACGGCAAGATCGCCCTCCACGACGGCCGGACCGGCGAGCCCTTCGACCAGCGCGTGACGGTCGGCTACATCTACGCGATGAAACTGCACCACCTGGTGGACGACAAGGTCCACGCCCGGGCCACCGGCCCGTACAGCCTGATTACCCAGCAACCCCTCGGGGGCAAGGCGCGGTCGGGCGGGCAGCGGTTCGGTGAGATGGAGGTCTGGGCCCTGGAGGCCTACGGGGCCGCCTACATCCTCCAGGAACTTCTGACCGTCAAGAGCGACGACGTCGAGGGCCGGACCAAGATCTACGAGTCGATGGTCATGGGCCGCAACACCCTCGAGGCCGGTACGCCCGTCTCCTTCGACGTCCTCTGCAACGAGGTCAAGGGCTTGTGTCTGAACATCCAGCTGGAGAAGAAGCGGCTGTGACCGGCGTTTGTTTCCGTGCTCGATCCAGTAACTGGAGGAGCCGATTGCCATGGCGGTAGAGAGCAGCGTTTACGAGAAGATCAACGATTACGGCAGCGTCAAGATCACGCTGGCCAGCCCCAACGACATCCGGTCGTGGTCGTTCGGCGAGATCCGTAAGCCCGAGACGATCAACTACCGGACCTACCGGGCCGAGCGCGACGGCCTCTTCTGCGAGCGCATCTTCGGGCCGGAACGCGACTGGGAGTGCTTCTGCGGTAAGTACAAGGGCACGAAGCACAAGGGCATGATCTGCGACCGTTGCGGCGTCAAGGTGACCCACAGCCGCGTGCGGCGCAAACGCATGGGGCACATCAACCTGGCGGCCCCGGTGGTCCACATCTGGTACTTCAAGGCGATGCCCAGCCGCCTGGGCACGCTGCTCGACATGAAGGTCTCGGACCTGGAGAAGGTCGTCTACTTCCAGGACTACATCGTGGTCGATGCCGGCCCGACGCCCCTGAAGCCCCGTCAACTGCTGACCGAGGAGGAGTACCGGGCGGCCCGCGAGAAGTACGGCGCCGAGTTCGACGCCGACATGGGGGCCGAGGCCGTCAAGAAGATGCTCCAGCGGCTGGATCTGGCGGTTGTGTCGCTGCAACTGCGCGAGGACCTCAACAACACCCGCTCGAAGCAGAAGATCAAGAACATCACGAAACGCCTGAAACTGGTCGAGGCGCTGCGCGCGTCGGGCAACCAGCCCGACTGGATGGTCCTGGACGTCATCCCGGTCATCCCGCCGGACCTGAGGCCGCTCGTGCTGCTGGATTCGGGCAACTTCGCCACCAGCGACCTCAACGACCTGTACCGGCGCATCATGAACCGGAACAACCGGCTGAAGAAACTGGTGGACCTGAACGCCCCCGAGGTCATCATCCGCAACGAGAAGCGGATGCTCCAGGCCGCCGTCGACGCCCTGTTCGACAACGGCCGGTGCCGGCGGCCCGTCCTGGGGTCGTCGAACCGGCCCCTGAAGTCGCTGACCGACATGATCAAGGGCAAGCAGGGCCGGTTCCGCGAGAACCTCCTGGGCAAACGCGTCGACTACTCGGCCCGCAGCGTCATCGTCATCGGCCCGGAACTCAAACTCCACCAGTGCGGCCTGCCCAAGAAGATCGCCCTGGAACTCTACCAGCCCTTCATCATCCGACGCCTCAAGGAACTCGGCTACGCCGACACCATCAAGAGCGCCAAACGCATGATCGAGCGCCAGGACCGCGAGGTCTGGGACATCCTCGAGGATGTCACCCACCAGCACGCCGTCCTGCTGAACCGGGCGCCCACGCTCCACCGCATGGGCATCCAGGCGTTCGAGCCGGTCCTGATCGAGGGCAACGCCATCAAGATCCACCCGCTCGTCTGCCGCGGGTTCAATGCCGACTTCGACGGCGACCAGATGGCCGTCCACCTGCCGCTGTCGATCGAGGCCCAGGTCGACGCCACCGTCCTGATGATGAGCACCAACAACATCTTCAGCCCCGCCCACGGCAGGCCCATCATGAGCCCCAGCCAGGACATCGTCCTGGGGTGTTACTACCTGACGACGATGCGCCATGGTGTCAAGGGCACGGGCAAGGCCTTCAAGGACTTCCACGAGGCCCTGGCCGCCCACGCCCACGGACGGGTCGGGCTGCATGCCCCCATCGAGGTCCGTCTGCCCGAGGGAACCAAGGTGGCGGTCCTGGACGGCGTCGAGCCGAGTCAGCCCAACCGGCGCATCAAGACGACCGTCGGCCGCATCATCTTCAACGACGTGCTGCCCAAGGGCATGCCCTTCTACAACATGGAGATGGCCCAGAAAGGCACGGCCCAGGTCATCAGCGACTGCTACCGGCTGCTGGGCCGCGCGGCCACCATCGACGTCCTCGACCACATCAAGGAACTGGGGTTCAAGTGGTCGACGCTGGCGGGCCTGTCGTTCTCGACCGAGGATCTGCGCGTCCCCATCGAGCAGAAACGCCAGATCCTCGAAAAGACCCAGAAAGAGGTCGACCGCATCAACCGGGCCTTCGACGCCGGCGCCATCACCGACGGCGAACGCTACAACCAGGTCATCGACGCCTGGACCCACGCCCGCGAACTCGTGACCCACGAGATGATGAAGGAACTGGAAAACGACACGCGCGGCGGCGAGCCGTACCTGAATCCCATCTTCCTGATGACGCACTCGGGGGCTCGCGGCAGCATCGACCAGGTCCGGCAGTTGGCAGGCATGCGTGGCCTCATGGCCAAGCCCTCCGGCCGCATCATCGAGACCCCCATCAAGGCCAATTTCCGCGAGGGCCTCACGGTTCTCGAGTACTTCTCCTCCACCCACGGCGCCCGCAAGGGACTGGCCGACACGGCCCTCAAGACGGCCGACTCGGGGTACCTGACGCGCAAACTCGCCGACGTGGCCCAGAACGTCATTGTCAGCGAGGACGACTGCGGCACGCTGAACTCGATCGAGAAAGAGGTCTGGTTCAAGGGCGCCGAGGTCGACCGACCGCTCTCCGAGGCCATCGTGGGCCGCGTGGCCGCCCAGAGCATCGTCGACCCGCTGACCGACGAGTACGTCGTTCGGGAGTCGGAGATCATCTCCGAGGCCGCTGCTTTACGCATCGAGCAACTCGGCATCGACCGTCTGCGCGTCCGTAGCCCGCTGACGTGCGAATCGTCGTTCGGGTGCTGCGCCAAGTGCTACGGCGTGGACCGCTCGACCGACCAGCCGGTCGAGCAGGGCATGGCCGTCGGCATCATTGCCGCCCAGTCCATCGGCGAGCCGGGCACGCAACTGACCATGCGGACGTTCCACATCGGCGGCACGGCCCACCGGGCCGTGCTCCAGAGCGAACACCGGTCCAGCCAGGCCGGCAAGGTCAAGTACCAAGACGTCCGCGACGTCTCGGTCAAGGACGACGAGGGTGCCCACACCATCAGCCTCAAGCACAACGGCGAAATCATCGTCGTCGACGCGAAGGACCGCGAACTGGAACGGTTCGCCGTGCCCCTGGGCGCCACGCTCCTCAAGGGGGACGCCAAAACCGTCCGGGCCGGCGAAGTCCTGTGCCGGTGGGACCCCTACATGGCCCCCATCCTGGCCGAAGAGAAGGGCGTCGTCCGCTACGCCGACCTCGTCGAGGGCGAGACGATGCGCCTCGAGGAGGACCGCACCGGGTTCACACGCCGCCTGGTCGTCGAGCACAAGGGCGAACTCCACCCCCGGGTCATCATCGAGGATAAGGACGGCAAGATCCTCGAGTTCCACTACATCCCCGCCCGCACCTACGTCGAGGTCGAGGAGGGCGAGAAGGTCATGCCGGGCACCCTCCTGGCTCGCCGACCGCGCGAGGTCGGCGGCACGCAGGACATCACCGGCGGCCTGCCGCGAGTGACCGAACTCTTCGAGGCCCGCAAGCCCAAAGAGCCCGCCGTCATGAGCGAAATCGACGGCGTGGTCGAACTGTCGCAGGAGAAGAAGCGCGGCAAGATGACCATCATCGTCCGCAACCCGGAGTCCGAAATCGAGAAGGAACACTACGTTCCGCACGATCGGCACCTGCGGGTCCACACGGGCGACACCGTCCGGGCCGGCGACCAGTTGACCGATGGGCCGCTGGTGCCCCACGACATTCTGCGGATCTCCGGCGAGGCCGAACTCCAGAAGTACATGCTTCGCGAAATCCAGAACGTCTACCGGTCGCAGAAGCAGGGCATCGACGATAAACACCCCGAGATGATTCTGTCCCAGATGCTTCGCAAGGTCCGCGTCGAGCGGCCCGGCGACACGAGTTTCCTGCCCGGAGAGGTCGTCGACAAGTTCCGGTTCCGGGCCGAGAACGAACGCCTCGGCCAGGCGGTCAAGGTGGCCGACCCCGGTGACACCGAGTTCGAGGAAGGGCAGCTCGTGCTGCGGAGCGAGTTCGAGGAAGCCGCCGCCATTGCCGAACAGGGCGGAGGCGAGCCCCCCAAAAAACGCCGGCCCAAGCCCGCCACCGCCAAGACCATGCTCCTGGGCATTACCAAGGCCAGTCTCCAGAGCGACTCGTTCTTGTCGGCCGCCAGTTTCCAGGAGACCACCAAGGTGCTCACCGAGGCGTCGCTGGCCGGCAAGGTCGACCCGCTTATCGGCCTGAAGGAGAACGTGGTCCTGGGGCACCTCATTCCGGCCGGCACGGGTTTCAAGCCGTATCTGCAGGCCACGGTGCGGCGGCACGCCGAGCCGGTCCCGTCGGCGGCGGCCGTTGCCGAGGAGTTGCCCGCCGTGGGCACCGAGGTCCGCCAGCCGCTGGACGGCCAGTAGGGGGTTCCACCGCGGGCCCCTATCGGGTAAGATGACACGGACAGAAGGCCGGGCCAAAGAGGCGCGGCCGATCGAAGCGGAGAATGATCAGAATGCCGACGATCAACCAGTTGGTCCGCAAGGGCCGCAAGATCCAGAAGGCCAAGTCGAAGAGCCAGGCGCTGCTCTGCAACCCCCAGGTGCGGGGCGTGTGCACGCTCGTGCGCACGATGACGCCCAAGAAGCCGAACTCGGCCCTTCGCAAGATCGCCCGCGTCCGTCTCTCGAACGGCAAGGAGATCACGGCCTACATTCCGGGCATCGACCACAACCTCCAGGAACACAGCATCGTGCTGGTGCGCGGCGGCCGCGTGCGCGACCTGCCGGGCGTCCGGTACCACATTATCCGCGGCACGCTCGACGCCCTGGGCGTCGAGGGCCGCAGGCAAAGCCGCTCCAAGTACGGGGCCAAGCGAGGCAAGTAGGCCGCCGGGACGACACCGCGCGGCCATCAGGAGAGGTTCCATGGCATTCAAGAAGTTCACGGCCAGCCACACGCATCTGAAGCCCGACCCCAAGTTCAATAGCGAACTGGTGCAGAAATTCATCAACTGTCTGATGCTCCAGGGCAAGAAGAGCGTGGCGCAGCGGGTATTCTACGGGGCGATGGACGTCATCGCCAAGAAGGTCAGCGACGCCCCGCCCCTGGACGTCTTCACGCAGGCCGTCGATAACATCAAGCCGCATATCGAGGTCCGCTCCAAACGCGTCGGCGGCGCCACGTACCAGGTGCCGATGCAGGTGAACCAGCGGCGGCGGCTCTCGCTGGCCATCCGCTGGATCCTCGACGCGGCCCGCGCAAAGAAGGGGCGCCCCTTCGCCCAACGACTGGCCGAGGAACTCCTCGCCGCTTACAAGAAAGAGGGAACCGCGATTCAGACCCGCGAGAACATCCATCGCATGGCCGAGGCCAACAAGGCGTTCGCGCACTTCGCATGGTGAGACCGGCGGGGGCCTGAAGCGATCGGCGCTGCAGGCCCCTGTCTTTTCAGGCATGTCCTGTCGGTCAATGTCCGGCCGCCTTGCGACAAAGGCGGCGACCCTCGACTCAGGGAACCTTGACACCGTGCGCCAGGCGGGCGCCGGCGAGAAACGATACCATGAGCACCACCCAACTGGCGACCATCCGCAATATCGGCATTGCCGCCCACATCGACGCCGGCAAGACCACCGTCACCGAACGCATCCTCTACTATTCCGGCAAGACCTACAAAATGGGCGAGGTCCACGACGGCACCGCCGTCATGGACTACGACCCCGAGGAGCAGGAGCGGGGCATCACCATCCACGCGGCCGCCACCACCCTGCCGTGGAGAGGCTGCACCGTCAACCTGATCGATACGCCCGGCCACGTCGATTTCACGATCGAGGTCGAGCGCAGCCTGCGCGTCCTGGACGGGTGCGTGGTCGTGTTTTGCGGCGTGGGTGGCGTGGAGGCCCAGAGCGAGACGGTCTGGCGGCAGGCCGACCGGTACCACGTGCCGCGAATCGCTTTCATCAACAAACTCGACCGCGTCGGAGCCGACTGGGAACGCGTCCTCCACGAGGTCCACAACCATCTGCACCAGGGGGCCGTGGCGGTCCAGTTGCCCATCGGAATGGGCCCCGACTTCGAGGGCATTATCGACCTCGTGCGGATGCGGGCCTTCTATTACCGCAACGACCTGGGAACCAAGATCGAGGAGGTCGACATCCCCGCGTCGCTCCTCCCGATGGCCGAACTCCACCGCGAGGAACTCATCGAGCGGGCCGCCGAGTTCGACGACCACCTCATGGCCCGGTACCTCGATGCGCACACCGTCGGCGTCGACGAACTCAAGGCCGCCATCCGCACCGGCTGCGTCCGGTCCGAACTCATCCCCGTCCTGTGCGGCTCGGCCCTCAAGAACAAGGGCGTCCAACTCATGATGGACGCCGTGTGCGATTACCTGCCGAGCCCGATCGACGTCGGCTCCGTGCCCGGCCACGAGCCCGACAAGCACGACGACCTGCAGGAAGTCCGCATCGAGCCCGACCCCGACGGCCCGTTCGTGGGCCTGGTCTTCAAGATCGCCGCCGATTCCCACGGCGACCTGCACTGGGTCCGCGTCTATCGCGGTCACCTGACGTCCGGCACCCGCGTCTACAACCTGGCGCGCGACAAGAAAGAGAACGTCCAGCGCATCTGGCGGATGCACGCCGAGGAACGCATCCGCGAGGACGAGGTGTTCGCCGGCGACATCGTCGCCCTGGTGGGCCCCAGGAACTGCTTCACCGGCGACACGCTGTCCGATACGCGCCACCCGGTTTCGCTCGAGAAGATGGGCATCCCCAAGACGGTCATCGCCATGGCCATCGAGCCCCAGACCAGCGAGGACCGCCAGAAGCTGGGCGAGGTCCTCCAGATCCTGGGCCGCGAGGACCCCACGTTCGAGTACCGCGTCGACGCCGAGACCGGCCAGACCCTCATCGCCGGCATGGGCGAACTCCACCTGGAGGTCCTCGTCCATCGCATGCTCCGCGACTTCCGGCTGAACGTCAAGGTCGGACGGCCGCGCGTCTCGTACCGCGAGACCATCCGCAAGACGGTCGAGGCCGAGGGCCGGTTCGTCCGCCAGACGGGCGGGCACGGCCAGTTCGGCGTGGTCAAGATACGTGTCGAGCCCCGCCCGAGCGGCGACCTGGAGGCCGACCCCGTCTCGTTCGCCATCAAGATCAAGGGCGGCGCCATCCCGCAGGAGTACCTGCCGAGCATCGAGCGGGGGGTCCGCGAGGCCGCCTCGGCCGGCATCGTCACGGGGTACCCGCTGATCGACGTCAGCGTGACGGTCCTCGACGGCCGGTACCACGATGTGGACTCCTCCGACATCGCGTTCGAGGCCGCCGGCAGCCTTGCCCTCAAGGAGGCTGTCGAAAAGGCGGGCGTGAGGCTCCTGGAGCCCATCATGCGCCTCCAGGTGGTGGCGCCCAACGAGTACTTCGGCGACGTATCGGCCGACCTGATGTCGCGCCGGGCCGAGATTCAGGACACCCAGTTGCGGGGCACAACGCGGGTCATCACGGCCGCGGTGCCGCTGGCAGCCATGTTCGGGTACGCGACGACCGTCCGGAGCCTGACCCAGGGCCGGGCCACGTACTCGATGCAGCCCTCGCACTACGCGGTCGTGCCCGACGCGGTGGCGAAAACGCTAATGATTTAGGGGTTTGGGGAGAAGCGGGAGGGTCTCCATGCCCATGAGGCAAAAACCAGGATTTTGTGCCAGGAAATGGGTTGACATGCCGCGCCGGGCTGATAAACTGACCAGTCTCGCAGCAAAAACATCGCCGGTCCCGGCGACCGGCGAGGGGAGGGGTGCACACCGGGGCCTGACCCGGCGCATCGGGTCATCAAGGCCGGCGGTGGGGATGTGTTGTCATCTGGGGCCAGATGCAGGCGGTTAGGGACGGCTCATGGCAGGCGATCGAATTCGTATACGCATGGAAGCATACGACCACCGCGTCCTCGACCAGAGCGCGCTGGAGATCGTGGAAACCAGCAAACGGACCGGCGCCCGCGTACGCGGGCCCATCCTGCTGCCCACGCGCATCGAGCGGTATACCGTCTTGCGGTCGCCGCACATCGATAAGAAGAGCCGCGAACAATTCGAAATCCGAACCCATAAACGCGTCATCGACATCGAGGAGCCGACCCCCAAGACCGTCGAGGCGCTCAACAAACTCAATATGCCTGCGGGCGTGTTCATCAAGATCAAGGCGTGACCGGATGCCGGCGATACTCGGAAAAAAGGTAGGCATGACCAACGTGTACGATGACCAGGGCAGGCAGTTGCCCGTCACGGTCATCGAGGCGGGGCCGTGCCAGGTCCTTCAGGTCAAGACCGTCGAGACGGACGGGTACAACGCCGTCCAACTCGGCTTCGGCGATCGGCCCGAGCGGTCGGTCACGCGGCCGATGGCGGGGCACGTCAAGAAGGCCGGCGCCACGGCCAAGCGGTTCGTCCGCGAGTACCGCACCGACGACCTCTCCGGCTACCAGCCGGGGGCCATCGTTACGGCGGCGGCGTTCGAGGGCGTGGCCCTGGTCGACGTCATCGGCGTGTCGAAGGGACGCGGGTTCGCCGGCGTCATGAAACGCCACGGCTTTTCCGGACAGGGAGCCAGCCACGGCACCGAGCGCAAGCACCGGTCCTCGGGCAGCATCGGCAGCGGGGCGGGTATCCCCGGCCGGGCCGTCCGTCTCGGAAAACGCATGGCCGGCCACATGGGCAATGAAAGGCGGACCGTCGAGTGCGTCCGCCTCGTCAAGGTCGACGTCGAGGCCAACCTGCTGGTCATCCACGGTAGCGTTCCCGGCGCCAGCGGCGGGTACGTCGTGGTCCGCAGCGCCAAGAAGGCCCGGCAGCCGAAGAAGTAGCCGAACGAAGGGTACGAGGCAGGATGATCGAGGTTAAGGTTTACAACAGCGATGGCGGCGACGCCGGCCTCATCGAGGTCGATGAGGCCTGGTTCGGCGGCGAGGTCCGCATGGAAGTCCTCCGTCTGGCGGTGCGCCGCCACGAGGCCAACCAGCACCAGGGCACCGCGGCCACGAAGAACCGCAGCCTCGTCCAGGGGTCGACCCGCAAGATCTTCCGCCAGAAGCACACCGGTCGGGCCCGCGCGGGCACGATCCGAAGCCCGAAGCGCCGAGGCGGCGGCGTGACGTTCGCCAAGGTGGCACGCGACGTCGGCCTCTCGATGCCCAAGAAGATGCGGCGCCAGGCCCTCGACAGCGCCCTGCTGGCCCGCCTCCTTGACGCCGAAATCATCGTGGTCGAAGGCCTGACGCTGGCCGAGCCCAAGACCCGCGAGGTCGCCAGGGTCCTGAAGGCCGTGGGCGTCGAGCGGTCGTGCCTGCTGGCCCTGCCGCCGGGCGACACCGTCCTCTACAAGTCGGCTCGCAACCTGCCGCGCGTCCGTATCCGGCAGGTCGCCGACCTCAACGCCTACGACGTCCTCTGGCCGAATCGGGTCGTTTTCACGCGGTCGGCCTTCGAGGCCATGCTTGAGTCAAGGAAGAACTGATGGACCCGTACCAGGTCGTCATCAAGCCGCTGATTACCGAGAAGGGGACCATCCAGAACGAGACGGTCAACCAGTACGCGTTCCAGGTGCACGCACGTGCCAACAAGCAGCAGATACGCGATGCCGTCCGGAGCATCTACGAGGTCCGGGTCCTGAAGGTCCGGACGATGAAACGCCGCGGCAAGGTGCGGCGGTATCGGTACACGCGGGGTCGGACGGCCGGCCTCAAGAAGGCCGTCGTCACGCTGCATCCGGACGACCACATTGACCTGTTCTAGCGCCGCGTGCGACGCCGCACGGGGCCGCCAAGGATACGTATAATGGCTATACGAATATACGACCCGACCAGCGCAGGCCGACGAAACTCGTCCGTCCAGGACTTCTCGGACCTGACGAAGAAGCGGCCCGAGCGCAACCTGACCAGGCGGATCACCCGCAACGGCGGCCGGAACAACCAGGGCGTCACCACGGCCCGGTTCCGCGGCGGCGGGCACCGCCGGCTCTACCGCAAGGTCGATTTCCGACGCGACAAGGACGGCGTGCCCGGCCGGGTGGCTGCCATCGAGTACGACCCGAACCGCACCGCCCGCATCGCCCTCATCCACTATGCCGACGGCGAGAAACGGTACATCCTGGCTCCGGGCGACCTCCAGATCGGCCAGACCGTCATGAGCGGCGACCAGGCCGAGCCGCGCACCGGCAACTGCCTGCCCCTGGCCAGAATCCCGGCCGGCTTGGCCATCCACAACATCGAGATGCGGCCCGGGTCGGGCGGCAAACTGGTGCGCGCGGCCGGGCGGGCTGCCACCCTCAGCGCCAAGGAGGGCGACTGGGCCTATATCACGCTGCCCAGCGGCGAGATGCGGCGCGTCCTCCTGGCGTGCCGGGCCACCATCGGGGCTGTCGGAAACAGCGATCACCAGGCCGTCCGCTGGGGCAAGGCCGGACGCCGTCGCCACAAGGGACGCAAGTCGCACAGCCGCGGGTCCGCCATGAACCCGGTCGACCATCCGATGGGTGGCGGCGAAGGGCGCCGCTCGGGCGGTCGGCCGCCCGTGTCGCCCACGGGCGTTCAGGCCAAGGGCGGCCGGACCCGCCGGCGCCGGAACCCGAGCAACGCGCACATTATCCGTCGGCGAATCAGCCGCCGGTACGGTGAGGTCAAGATTCCCAAGTAAAGGCCGTCAGGCATGGGACGTTCCACGAAAAAAGGCCCGTACGTCGACGCCAAGCTGTTCCGCAAGGTGCAGCAGATGGAGGCTCAGGGCGCGCGCGACCCGATCAAGGCGTGGGTTCGGGCGTGCACGATCGTGCCGGAGTTCGTCGGGCACACGTTCCTGGTGCACAACGGGCGGACGCATCTTCGGGTGTTGGTGACGGAAGACATGGTGGGGCACAAGTTGGGCGAGTTTTCGCCCACGCGGATTTTTCGCGGGCACAGCGGCCGCAAGGCCGTGGCGCCCACCCGCGCGTAAGTCGAAACGACGGACCGGCCGCCGCGCCCCCCGAGGGCGGCGCGGGGCGCCGGCAGCGAACGAGGTTGACGACGCATGGGGTACCGAGCCAGCTATCAATACGCTCGAATCAGCCCGCGGAAAGCCGGGTTGGTCATGGACATGATCCGGGGCCTTCCGCTGGAGGAGGCGCTGCGCGTGCTGGACTTCAGCCCGCAGCGCGCCGCCAAACTGACCGCCAAGGTCCTCCGCAGCGCCATGGCGAACGCCGACGAGCGGGAGGCCGAACTGGAACGGTTGTACGTGGCCGACGCCCGGGCCAACCAGGGCCCCTCGCTGCGGCGGATGTCGCCGCGGGCGCGCGGGTCGGCCGACGTGCTGCGGCGGCCGACGTGTCACCTGATCGTGGAACTCGAAGAGGCCGGAAAGTAACGGCTCGAAGGCAAGGCAGACCCGCATGGGACAGAAGATCCATCCAACCGGTTTTCGCATCGGCGTGACGGAGCCGTGGCGGAGCCGATGGTACGCTTCGAAACGGACGTTCGGCCAGTTGCTGGTCGAGGACGAGAAGATCCGCGCCTTCATCAAGCGGACGTACGGGTTCGCGGCCATCGCGATGATCGAGATCGAGCGGACTCGCGAGGAGGTCAAGGTCATCCTGCACTCGGCCCGGCCGGGCCTCATCATCGGCCGCAAGGGCGCCGAGGTCGACAGCCTCCGCGAGCAACTCGAGGCTCTGACCGGCCGACGCATCACCGTCAACATCACCGAGATCGGCAAGCCGGAACTCAGCGCCCAGTTGGTGGCGGAGGGCATCGCCCAGCAGATCGAGCGGCGCGCCGCCTTCCGGCGGGCGATGAAGCAGACCGCCGACGCCACCATGAGCGCCGGCGCCAAGGGCGTGAAGATCCGCTGTGCCGGGCGCCTCGGCGGGGCCGAGATGCACCGCTCCGAGGTCACGAGCCGCGGCAGCATCCCGTTGACGACCCTTGACGCCCACATCGACTACGGTTTCGCCCAGGCGTTTTGCACGTACGGCGTCACCGGCGTCAAGGTCTGGATCCACAAGGGGCCGTACAAGGTGAAGACTGAGGAGGCCCCTGATGGCGCTGATGCCTAAACGCGTTAAGTTCCGCAAGTCCCATCGCGGCCGCATGAAGGGCATGGCCCAGCGCGGCAACTTCGTGGCCTTCGGCGACTTCGGGCTCCAGGCGCTGGACACGGCGTGGGTGAGTGCCCAGCAGATCGAGGCCGGTCGCGTGGCGGCCACCCACTTTCTGCGGCGCGAAGGGAAACTGTGGGTCCGCATCTTCCCCGACAAGCCCGTCAGCGGCAAGCCGCTGGAGACCCGGATGGGCAAGGGCAAGGGCGAGCCGCAGTATTGGGTGGCGTGTGTGCGGCCGGGCCGGATTATGTTCGAACTGGGCGGCGTGCCGGAGGACCTGGCCCGCCAGGCTTTCCGCCGCGTGGCGCACAAGATGCCCATCCGGACGCGGCTGGTGGTGCGCCGGCGGGGCCTGTGACGCCGGGCAGCGTCCGGCACGAGACAGAGGTTGGAGAGCGGCCGGGGGCCTGTGACCCGGCAGGGGTAAACGGATGAAGGCGCAAGAAATTCGCGAAATGTCCAAGGAGCAGATCCTCCAGGAACTGGGGGCCATCGAGCGCAAGGTGTTCGACCTGCGGACCCAGGCTGCCACCGAGGAACTTAGCGTCCCGAGCGAACTGAGAAAGGCCCGGCGAGACATCGCGCGGATGCGGACCATCCTGCGACAGCGGCAGTTGGCCGCCGGCAAGGAGATATCGACCGCATGACCCGACCACGTGGCAACCGACACGATTTGCGTGGCGTGGTGGTCCGCGACAAGGGCGCCAAGACCATCACGGTCTTGGTGGCGCGTCGTTTCCGCCACCCGAAGTACGGCAAGATGGTCCGCCGGAACACCCGGATCGTCGCGCACGACGAGGCCAACGAGGCCCGCCTGGGCGACGTGGTCGAGATTGTGGAGTGCCGTCCGATGTCGCGGACGAAACGCTGGCGCCTGGTACGGGTGGCCGAGCGGAACCCGGAGCAGGTGCTCGTCCCGACCCCGCCGGGCGCTGTGGAAGAAACACCGGCCTCGTAGGCCGCAAGGAGCCGTTTCGATGATCCAGATGCGCAGCGTAGTCGACGTTGCGGACAACACCGGAGCCAAGACGGTCCGGGCCATCCGCGTTCTCGGCGGGTCGACCCGCCGGGGCGGGTACAGCCGCCGCGCGGCCGGCATCGGCGACGTGGTCGTCGCGTCGGTCCAGAAGGCGGTCCCCAGCGGCGAGGCCAAGAAGGGCGAGGTGGTCCGGTGCGTCATCGTCCGGACCAAGTACCCGACGCGGCGGGCCGACGGCTCGTACGTCCGCTTCGATGGCAACGCCGTCGTGCTGATTGACAAGGAAGGCAACCCGCGCGGCACGCGTGTCTTCGGCGCCGTGGCCCGGGAACTTCGGGTAAAACAGTACATGCGGATCGTTTCGCTGGCCACCGAGGTGGTCTGATCCGTCGTCCCAGGAGCGACTATGCACATTCGACGCGACGACACGGTGGAAGTCATCGCCGGCGACGACAAGGGCATGCGGGCCAAGGTGCTCAGCGTCGACGTCGGGCGAGGCCGCGCCATCGTCGAGGGTGTCAACCGGGTGTACAAGCACTTGCGGCGCTCCCGCAAGAATCCGCAGGGCGGCCGGCTGGAGATCGAGGCGCCCGTCCGCCTGTCGAACCTGCAGGTCGTCTGCTCGAAGTGCAACAAGGCGGTCCGCCTCGGCGCCCGTAAGGATGACGGCGGAAAGAAATACCGTGTGTGCCGCAAGTGCGGCGCCGACCTCGGGGAGCTGTAAGCGGCATGGCCAGACTGCTCGAAAAATACCGGACCGAGATCGTGCCCGCGCTGCGGGCCAAACTGGGGCGCCAGAACCTCTTGAGTCTGCCGCGCCTCGAGAAAATCGTCGTCTCGATGGGGCTGGGCAAGTCGCGCGACGAGCCCAAACGCACCGAGGCCGCCGCCGAGGACCTCGCCATCATCACCGGCCAGAAACCCGTGCTGACGAAGGCCAAGAAGAGCGTCGCGGCCTTCCACCTGCGCGAGGGCGTGGTCGTGGGCGCCAAGGTGACGCTGCGCGGCAAGCGGATGTACGAGTTTCTGGACCGGCTCATCAACCTGGCCATGCCCCGTATTCGCGACTTCCGCGGCATGGACCCGAACGCATTCGACGGCCGTGGCGGCTACTCGATGGGCGTGTCGGAGCAGTTGGTGTTCCCGGAGGTCCACGTAGACAAAGTGCAGTTCCAGCAGGGCATGAACATTGCGATCGTGGTTAAGAACAGCCGGTCGGACGAGGAGTCCCGATACCTTCTGGAAGCCTTCGGGTTCCCGTTCCGCGGCGACGGTTGATCGACGTCGGAGAGGCCATGGCGACTAAAGCCCAACGGTTGAGAGCGAAGCGCGAGCCGAAGTTCACGACGCGGCGGGTCCGCCGGTGCGAATTGTGCGGTCGGCCCCGCGCGGTCTACCGCAAGTTCGGCGTCTGCCGCATTTGCTTCCGGAACTTGGCCCACAAGGGCCACATCCCGGGCGTACGCAAGGCTTCCTGGTAAGTGGCTAAGGAGAAACGGGGGCGATGAACAAAGACACCATCGCCGACATGCTGACTCGGGTTCGCAACGCCTTGGTCCGTCGCAAGACCGTGGTCGATGTGCTCGCGTCGAACACGTGTCGCGGTATCCTCAACGTGTTGCGCGCCGAGGGCTATATCGTCGGCTTCGACGAGATTCAGGACGGGCGGCAGGGCATCATCCGCGTCCACCTGAAGTACGGCCCCGATGGCGAGCAGATTATGGGGCACCTGGGCCGTGAGTCCAAGATGAGCCTGCGCGTCTATCGCAAGGCCGCCCAGATTGAGCCCGTTCTCGGCGGACTCGGCATCGGCATCTATACGACCTCCAAGGGTATCGTCAGCGACCGTCAGGCCCGGCATATGAACGTCGGCGGCGAGTTGCTCTGTACGGTGTGGTAAACGCGTGACGGCCCTCCAGGGGCCGCACGGAGAGGACGCAATGTCGCGAATCGGTAAACTGCCGGTCCCCATACCCGCCAAGGTCAAGGCGACCGTGGCGGACAGAACCATTACGGTCGAGGGGCCCCTCGGACGCCTCGAGTGGACCTTCCCGTACGGCCTGAAGGTCATCGTCGACGAGGGCGCGAAGCAGATCCGCGTCGAACGCCCCGACGACCAGCGGCGGAACCGGGCCCTCCACGGCCTGACCCGCGCCCTGATCGCCAACATGGCCGAGGGCGTGACCCAGGGGTACCAGCGCGGCTTGGAACTGTACGGCACGGGCTACTCGGCCAACGTGCAGGGCGAGAAAGTCGTGCTTCAGTGCGGGTTCGCCCACTCGGTCGACAAGCAGATTCCCAAGGGCATCGAGGTGACCATCGAGGTGCCGAACACGCGCGGCAACGACACGCCGGCCCGCTTTACCGTCAAGGGGTGCGACAAGCAACTGGTGGGCGAGTTTGCCGCGGAGGTGCGGCACATCCGGCCCCCCGAGCCCTACCTGGGCAAAGGGTTCCGGTACGTGGGCGAGAAGATCCGACGCAAGGCCGGCAAGACCTTCGTCGGCGGCTCCTCGGCGTAAGCGGAAGGCGACGGGCCCCAGGGCCCTCAGAGGATAGAAGATATGGCCGACATCAGGCAGAAACGGGCGGGCCTCAAGCGAAGGCAGCAGAGGCTGCGCCGCAGGCTGGTGGGCACCCCACAGCACCCGAGGCTCAGCGTCTATCGCAGTCTCCAGCACATTTACGCCCAGGTCGTCGACGACGTCGCCGGCCGGACCCTGGCCTCGGCCAGTACCCTCGGCGAGGCCCTGAAGGGCAAACTCAAGAGCACGGGCAACCGCGAGGCCGCCGCCAAGGTCGGCGAACTGCTGGCCGCGAGGGCCAAGGAAGCCGGCGTCACGACCGTCTGTTTCGACCGCGGCGGCCGCAAGTATCACGGACGCGTCAAGGCGCTGGCCGAGGCCGCGCGCAAGGGCGGACTGACGTTCTAACTCGACACCCCACCAAGGGGCGGAGGGACTGACCGGGTGGCTACGGAAAAGCAAAGGTTCTTCGGCGAAGGCGGCGACCTCAACGAGGTGGTGATCAACATCAACCGGTCCGCCAAGGTCGTCAAGGGCGGCCGGCGCTTCAGTTTCAGCGCCTTGGCCGTCGTCGGCGACCGGCGCGGACGTGCCGGCATCGGCTACGGTAAGGCCAACGAGGTGCCGCCGTCGGTCGAGAAGGCCATTGCCGAGGCCAAGAAGAGTCTCGTCCGGATCGCGCTGAAGGGCGACACGATTCCCCACGTCGTCATCGGTCGGTTCGGCGCCGCCCGGGTATTCATGCGGCCGGCGGGGCCCGGCACGGGCGTCATCGCCGGGGCGGGCGTGCGGTCGCTCTGCCAGATGGTTGGCATTCGCAACATCCTGACTAAGTCGCTCGGCAATACCAACCCGATCAATCTGGTCAAGGCCGCCATGGAAGGCCTCATGAGACTCAAGGACGCCAGGGAAGTGGCGCGGCTTCGCGGCGTGCCGCTCGAGGAACTCGTCGGCCCGGTGGCCGACCAGCCCGAGGCGGCCTCCGCCGAACCGCTCAGTGAGGAACAGCCGACGTGAACCTGACGGACGTCAAAACGAGCGCCAAGGGCCATCGGGCCCGTAAACGGATCGGACGCGGCATCGGGTCCGGCAAGGGCAAGACCTCCGGCCGCGGCCACAAGGGCTCGAAATCGCGCGCCGGCTACTCCCGCCGGCTGGCCTACGAGGGCGGGCAGACCCCGCTGTTCCGGCGAGTGCCGAAGCGCGGGTTCTCCAACGCCCGGTTCGCCACGCTGGTTAGCGTGGTCAATGTCGAGGACCTCAACCAGTTCCGCAAGGGCACCGACGTGGGGCCCGACGAACTGCGCGACGCGAGGCTCCTGCGAGGGCGCCTCGAACGCCTCAAGGTGCTTGGCCGGGGCGACCTGAAGAAGGCCCTGACGGTGCGGGCTCATGCGTTCAGCGAATCTGCCGCCCGCAAGATCGTGGACGCCGGCGGAAAGGCGGAGGTCATCGAAGCGTGATCTCGTCACTCGTCAACGTCTTCAAGATTCCGGAGCTGAGGCGTAAGATCCTCTTCACGGTGCTCATTATCGCCGTGTACCGGCTCGGCATGTACATGCCGATTCCCGGCACGCATCCCGAGTACCTGGCGAGCTTGGTGGCGCAGGACCAGGCGGCGGAGGCCGCAGGGGGCGGCGGCGGAATCAGCGAGTACCTCAGTTTCATCGCCCGCATTACCGGCGGCAGTTTCGGGCCGTTCCTCTTCTCGCTCGGCATCATGCCCTACATCAGCGCCTCGATCATCCTCCAGTTGCTGACGCAGGCCATCCCCTCGCTCGAAAAACTGGCCAAGGAGGGCGAGAGCGGCCGCAAAAAAATCAACGAGTACACCCGGTACCTGGCGGTCCTGCTGTGCGTCATCCAGGCCTCGTTCATCGCCAACACGGCCCACCAGGGGGCCGGCGGATGGCGGGGCGACGTCAGCCCCGTCATGTACTTCATGGTGTGCGTGACGGCCATGACCGGCGGCACCATCCTGCTGATGTGGCTGGGCGAACTGATCGACGAGTACGGCATCGGCAACGGCATCAGCCTCATCATTATGGCGGGCATCGTCGACCGGCTGCCGGCCGTGGCCCAGTACCTGTCGCAGAACGCCACGCTCGAGTTCCGCGACTTCCAGGCCGGCGAAAAGATCGGCATCGAGACCGTCTTCCTGATCATCGTCATGTTCGTCGCGGTTATCGTCGGCGTGATCCTGATTACGCAGGCCCAGCGCCGGATACCCATTCAGCAGGCCAAGCACACGCGAGGCCGGCGGACGTACGGCGGCCAGCGGCAGTACCTGCCCCTGCGCGTCAACCAGGCCGGTGTCATTCCGGTCATCTTCGCCTCGAGCCTCCTGTACCTGCCCATGTACCTGTTCGGCATGTTTGCCAAGGCGGCGCAGAACACCTGGGCCTGGGCCGCCTTGCAGGAGCTGGCCAACGCGTTCCAGTACGGCAGCCTGATGCACATGCTCGTCTACGTGGCCATGATTTTCATCTTCTGCTACTTCTGGACGGCCATTCAGTTTCAGCCGCGCGAGATGGCCAACAACCTGCGCGACTGGGGCAACTTTATTCCAGGCATGCGCCCGGGCCGGCGGACCGCCGACTACCTCGAGCGCGTTATGAACCGCATCACGTACGTCGGGGCGGCCTTCCTGGCCATCGTGGCCATCCTGCCGATTACCCTGAGTCGACTTACAAATGTCAGCATGCTGATGACCGGATTTCTGGGCGGCACGGGGCTCCTGATTATCGTCAGCGTGGCGCTCGACGTGGTCCAGCGGGTCGAGTCGCACCTGATCATGCGGCACTACGAGGGATTCCTGGCCGAAGGCCGGGTCCGGGGGCGCCGCGGATAGCGGGCGGTCAAGAGCGGGGAGAGGAGCGAGAAGCTTGCGACTCGTTTTCATGGGGCCGCCGGGGGCCGGAAAAGGAACCCAGGCCAAGGCGGTCGCGGACAAGTACGGCATCCCGCACGTTTCGAGCGGCGACATCTTCCGCGCTGAAATCGCGGGCGGCACGACGCTGGGCGGGCAGATTAAGTCGTACCTGGATTCGGGCGCCCTGGTGCCCGATGGGATTACGGTCAAGGCCGTCGTCGGCAGGCTTCAGGCGCCTGACTGTGCCGAGGGGTGGCTGCTCGACGGCTTCCCTCGGACCGAGGGTCAGGCCGAGGCCCTTGACCGGGCGCTCGGTGACGCCGCAGCCACGCTCGACGCGGTGGTCTACCTTGAGGTGGACCCCGGGATGATCGTCCGGCGGATGAGTGGGCGCCGCGTGTGCCCCGCCTGTGGGCGGTCGTATCACGTGGAGCACATCCCTCCGAAGGTCGAGGGCAAGTGCGACGCCTGTGGGGCCGACCTCATCACGCGCGACGACGACACGCCGAAAACCGTGCGGCAGCGCCTGGCGACGTACCAAGAGGCCACGGCGCCGCTCATCGACTATTACGCCCGGCGCGGGCTGCTTGTCCGCACCGACGGCAGCGGAACCCCTGACGAGGTCAGGGCACGGCTCTTTGCACAACTGGAGAATAAGGTGGAGCGCGGCTGACGCGCCTGGGCCCGACATGAGCGTTCGTCCCAAGAGCCTCGAGGCCATCGAGAAGATGCGGGTGGCGGGGCAGATTGTGGGCGAGGTGCTCGTCCGACTCCAGGAAATGGCCCGCCCCGGCGTCACGACGGCCGAACTCGACGCCGAGGCCCTCCGCATCATCACCGAGCGCGGCGGCAAGGCCCTCTTTTACGGGCAGCCGCACCCCCGCGGCGGGCGGAGGTACCCGGGCCACATTTGTGTGTCGGTGAACGAGGAACTCGTTCACGGCATACCGGGGCCGCGGTGCATCGCCGAGGGCGACGTCGTGTCGCTCGACGTGGGCGTCCAGAAGGACGGCTGGTGTGCCGATGCCGCTCGGACGTTCGGCGTGGGCGAGGTGCCCGAGCGGGTCCGTAAACTGTTGCGCACCACCGAGGAGGCCCTCGAGGTCGCCGGGCGCGAGGCCCGTGCCGGCGTGCTCTGGTCGGCAGTGGCCGGCCGCATCGAGGCCCTGGTCAGCGGCGCGGGGTTCTCGATCGTGACCGAGTACGTCGGCCACGGCATCGGCTCCGAGATGTGGGAGGAACCCCGCGTGCCGAACTACGTCGGCCGCGACCTGATGCGAGACGATTTTCTGCTCGTCGAGAACATGACGATTGCCGTCGAGCCTATGGTCAACATGGGCCGACGCAACGTGCGAGAGAAGGAAGACGGTTGGACCGTCGTGACGGAAGACGGAAAACCGTGTGCCCATGTTGAGGATACGTTGGTGGTCCGCCGCGACGGGTGTGAGCCCCTGACCCGGTGGACGGGACAACTTAAGGGAGGATGAGTCCGAGCGATGGCGAAGGACATCATCCGATTGGAAGGAAAGGTCACCGAGGCGCTGCCCAACGCCGTCTTTCGGGTCGAACTCGAAAACGGCCACCGGGTGATGGCGCACGTGTCGGGCCGGATGCGGATGCACTTCATCCGCATCCTGCCGGGCGACCAGGTCACGGTCGAACTGTCGCCCTACGACCTGGGGAAAGGACGGATCGTCTATCGGACGGGCTGAGGTCCGCTCGGGAGTCGCTCCGCGAAAAGAGGAAGACGGCTATGAAGGTACGGACCAGCGTCAAACGGATTTGTGAGAACTGCAAGGTCGTCCGGCGTTCGGGCGTGGTACGCGTCATCTGCACCAACCCGCGCCACAAGCAGCGCCAGATGATGCGCGCCAGGAGGAAATAGGCCATGCCGCGTATTGCCGGTGTCGACGTACCCGCCGATAAGGTCGCCTGGTGCGCCTTGATGGCGATCTACGGAATCGGCAAGACCAGCGCCTTCGCCATCTGCAAGGAGGCGCAGATCGACCCGAACGGGCGGATGAAGAACCTCTCGGAAGACGAGATCGCCCACATTGCCAGCGTCCTCGACCGCAGTTACGTCGTCGAGGGCGCGCTGCGGCGGCAGGTGCTCCAGAACATCGCCCGCCTGCGCGATATCGGATCGTATCGGGGCGTACGGCACCGTCGCGGGCTGCCCGTGCGCGGGCAGCGGACACGCACCAACGCTCGCACCCGCAAGGGGCCGCGCAAGACCGTGGCCGGGAAGAAGGGCGTCAAGGAACTGCACTAACAGCCGGCCGCCTGTCCGAGGCGGCGGCCCAAGGATGGTGTCCCTCATGCCGGGGGATGCCCAGGCGGAGAACCGATGGCTAAGAAGAAACGTATACGCCGGAGTGTGGCCAAGGGCGTCGTCCATGTCAAGGCCACCTTCAACAACACGATCATCACGATCACCGACCCGACGGGCAACGTCCTGTGTCAGGATTCCGCCGGGACCATCGGCTTCAAGGGAAGCCGTAAGTCCACGCCGTTCGCGGCCCAGCGGGCCGCCGAGGCGTGTGCCGCGAAGGCGATCAAGATGGGGATGCACGAGGTCGAGGTCAGGGTCAAGGGGCCTGGAAGCGGTCGGGAGTCGGCCATTACGGCGTTGCAGGCCGCCGGCCTGAGGGTGACCGCGATCGAGGACGTCACCCCGATTCCGCACAACGGATGTCGCCCGCCGAAACGCCGTCGCGTCTAGAGGGGCGGGTTGGGAGGTACGAACACCGGATGGCACGCTACACAGGACCTGTTTGCCGACGATGTCGTCGGGCCGGAATGAAGTTGTACCTGAAGGGCATGCGGTGCGAGACCGCGCGCTGCGCCATCGAGAAGCAGTGGCGCAACAAGCCCCCGGGTCAGCACTTCTGGCGCCGCCGGCGCCCCAGCGACTACGCGATCCGTCTGCGCGAGAAGCAGAAACTCCGCTGGTACTACGGGGTGCTCGAGCGGCAGTTCCGCCGCTATTTTTCGGAGGCCGCGCGCGGCAAGGGGTCGACGGGCGAACGGTTGCTCGTTCTGATGGAACGCCGGCTCGACAACGTGGTGTATCGGCTCGGCTTCACGCCCAGCCGGAACGCGGCGCGGCAACTGGTCAATCACGGACACGTGCACGTGAACGGCCGCCGCGCCGGAATCCCCAGCCTCAAGGTCAAGGCCGGCGACGTCATCCAGATACGCGACAAGAAGACAAGCCGCGACCTCGTCCAGCACTGGCTGACCGAGGAAGAGGGGCGAGTCATCCCCCAGTGGCTCGAGGCCGACCCTGCCAACCTGCGAGGCGAAGTCAAGGCGTTGCCCGCACGGGAGGACGTCTCGATCCAACTTAATGAGCAACTGATCGTCGAGTTCTGCAGCCGTTAGGCCATTGGCCAGGAGGCGAAGACCGTGATGCGGATCAGATGGAAGGGCCTCGAGTTGCCCACCCGCGTGGTCCTGGATCAGACCACGGGGATCCCGACCTATGGGCAGTTCGTCGCCGAACCGTTCGAACGCGGTTTCGGCGTGACCATCGGCAACAGCCTCAGGCGCATTCTGCTCTCCAGCCTCGAAGGGGCCGCCGTTACCGGCCTCAAGGTCGAGGGCGTGCTCCACGAGTTCTCCAGCATCGACGGCGTCATCGAGGATGCCACCGACATCATCCTCAACGTCAAGGGCCTCATCGTCCGCCTCGAAGGCAACGAGCCGCGCGTCGTCACCCTCGAAGCCAGCGAGCCCGGGCCCGTTACGGCCGGTCAGATTCAGACCGACCCGAACGTCGAGATCATCAACGCCGACCATCACATCTGCACCCTGTCGAAGAAGATGCGCTTCGCGATGGAACTGCGGATCGGGAAGGGCCGCGGCTACGTCGCCGCCGAGGAGAACACCCCCGAGGGCGACCAGGAGATCGGCTACATCCCCGTCGACAGCCACTTCTCGCCCGTCGTCCGCGTCCGGTACCGCACCGAGGATACCCGCGTCGGCCAGCGCACCAACTACGACCGCCTCCTCATGGAAATCTGGACCAACGGCACCGTGTCGCCCGACATGGCCCTCGTCGAGGCCGCCAAAATCATGCGCAAGCACCTCAACCCCTTCGTCGAGTACTTCCAGCCCGGCGAGGAACTGGCGGCGGAGGTGGCCGAGGTCGAGGAAGTGGCCGTCGGCGCCGAGGAGTACGTCTCGGAACTCGAACGCAAACTCGCCATGCCCATCGCCCAACTCGAACTCAGCGTGCGGGCCTCCAACTGCCTGGAATCCGAGAACATCATGATTGTCGGTCAACTCGTCCGTCTCAGCGAGGACGAGCTCCTGGCCGTCCGGTCTTTCGGCAAAACGAGCCTGCGCGAGGTTAAACGCAAACTGGCCGACCTGGGCCTCTCCCTCGGGATGGACCTGGAAGGTGTTACGGCCGGCGGAGGGAGCGCCTGACGATGCGGCATCGCAAGCACGGACGAAAACTCGGTCGGACCACCAGCCATCGCGCGGCCACCCTCAAGAGCCTGGCGGCCGCGCTCATCGAGCACGAGGCCATTACGACCACCGTGCCCAAGGCCAAGGAGGCCCGGCGCTTCGTCGAGCGGCTCATCACCACCGCCCGGAAGGGCACGCTGGCGGCACGCCGGCGCGTGGCGTCGCGCCTCGCGAACGAGGCGGCCGCCAAGAAACTGGTGGAGGACATCGCCCCCCGGTTCGCCGAGCGCCCCGGCGGCTACACCCGCGTTGTCAAAATGGCCAAGCGGCGCGTCGGCGATGCCAGCCAGTTGTGCCGCCTGGAACTCGTCGACAAACGCGTCAAGGAAAAGGACGAGAAGAAAGCGAAGAAGTAATCCCAGGGCGCCGGGCCGCCAGGCCGGGCGCCCTTTTCTTGCGCCGTGCCGCAAGGAGGTGCTTGATGGCCGATTGCGTCTTCTGCAAGATCGCCGCCGGCGACATCCCCTGCACGAAGGTCTACGAGGACGAGGTGTGCCTGGCCTTCCTGGACATCGGCCCCATCTCGTCCGGCCACACGCTGCTCATCCCGAAGAAGCACTACGAGATGATTTCCGAGATGCCCGCCGCCGAGGCCGCGCATCTGGCGGCGCAACTGCCGGTGCTGGCGCGGGCCGTCCAGGAAGCCGTCGGGGCACAAGGCATCAACATCCTTCAGAATAACGGGGCCGTGGCGGGACAGGAGGTTCCGCACGTCCACGTCCACCTCATCCCGCGCCGACCCGGCGACGGCTTGGGCTATCGCTGGCCCGCCAAGAAGGCCGACTTCGAGGTCCTCGCCCAGCAGGCCGAGGCCATCCGGACCCGGCTCGGCGCGTAGCGCCCTGTCACACGCGAAACGACGGGTGGCATGGTCATCCCGAAGGGTGACCATGTTTCTCCCGCACCAGCCGGAGTCCGTAATCCCTTGTCGCGAAAGGAGTTATGGCTTCTTCTCAGGGGCTGCGGCCGGCTCCTTCGCGTGGGTCATAATCTCCCAGTTGTCCGGCACCTTCGGCCGCCCGAACTGTTTCTCGTCGGCGTCCTTGTTGGTCTCGACGTGATGGAAGTCGACCGTCGTGATGTTCTCGCTGGTGTCCTCGAGGCGGGCCCGCGTCGGCAGGTTCTGTTTCGCATCGACCCACAGCCGGATGCACCGGTAATCGCGCGCCAGGTCCGAGTCTTTCTTGGGCACCAGGGCCAGGACGGCCCGCTTGGCCTTGTCGGCCGCCTCTTCCTTGGCGTCGCGGGTCACGGTGAAGTGTTTGAGCACCGTCTCCTTCTTCTGGCCGAAGGGCAGGGGGAAGGGCACCTTGCCGAGTTCGAACGAATCGACCGGCGGCTCATCCGGCAGCCGCAGTTCCCAGATGATGAGTTGCCTGGTCGCATCCTTCTTATGGAAGAGCGTCCGCCCGTCGAAGACGAACGTCTCTTGGGGCCTGTCCGTAAACTCGAACCGAAGCAGGTTCGGCGCCTGGTACACCAGGTTGCCCTTGCGCTTCTGGGTGTCGTCGTAGAGCGTCTGGTTCAACTCGTAGTCGAACTGGGCGCGCACCGTCTTGAGTGTCTTGCCGGCGGCGTCCATCTTATCGAGCACCTCGACGACATCGGCCGGCAGGGTCTCCTCAACCTTCGGGGCCGGCACCGGCTCTTCGCCGCGCGCCACACTCGGCGCCCACGCCATCCATGCGCCCGCCAGCATCGCCATCCAACGGATTGTCATTCCGACGCCTCCTTGGCCGACCGCCTATCGCGCACCGCCTCGCGCACGCGCCGCACGACCGGCGGCAGGCCGCGCCACAGGCCCAAAACCACGGTCGCCCCCAAGATGCCCAGGACCCACTGCCAACCCAACCGGAACTGGTCCGCCAGGATCGCGACGAAGAGGTATCGCGGCCACCGTCCGACGAGCGACCCCAGGGCGAACTTGGCCCGGCTGTACCCCTCGCTGATGGCCAGCAGCCGCACGAAATCGATCGGGATCGGCAGGAACGACGCCGCCGCCAGCGTCCCGAACGGCGCCCGGTTGTACCACGCCGCCACCCGCCGGTACCAGCGCGTGGTGCGGATTTGGCGGACCGGCTGGTAGCGATAGAGGAACGTCACGAGGTAGTAATCGTGCATGTTGGCGATGGCGGTGGCGGCGGCGCCGATGGAGGCGACCAGCCAGGGGTTCAACCCCAGGCCGCCACCCTCCGGCGGGGACGCCGCCCAGATGATGATCCAGGCGGTCGGCAGCGGAAGAAACGTACACGCGAAACTGATGTACCCGAACAGCAGAGCCACGCCCGCGCACGTGCTCCCCTTGCCGCAATGGAAATACGTCAGGGCCAGCACCGCCACCAGGGCGCCGAACGGCACGAACCACGCGCGCAGGCTGATCCGCTCGTGCCTGAGGAGCCGCAACTCCTCGGTCTGGCCCGCCGCCGGCTCACTCGGTGATGAGTCGCCCATCGCGCATCCTGACCAGGCGGTCGGCCCGCGCCGCCACGTGCTCGTTGTGGGAGATGAGGACGATGGTCTGTCCCGTCTCGCCATGCAGCCGGCTCACGAGGTCCATGACGCGTTCGGACGCCTCGGAGTCGAGGTTGCCGGTGGGCTCGTCGGCCAGCAGGACGGCGGGCCGCGTGGCGAGGGCCCGGGCGATGGCCACGCGCTGCTGCTCGCCGACGCTCAGTTGGTTCGGCCGGCGCCGCCGCTTGTCGGCCAGGCCGACGGCCGAGAGCATCTCGCCCGGTACGCCGCCCACCGCCATGCCGCGCAACTTCAGCGGCAGGGCCACGTTGGCCTCGGCCGACAGCGTCCCCAGCAGGTTGAACCGCTGAAACACGTACCCGATGTGGGTCCGCCGCAGGCGCGTCCGTCCGGCGTCGCTCAGGTTCCGCGTGTCGGTCCCCGCCAGGATGACCGTGCCGTCGGTGGGCGTGTCGAGCAGGCCCATGAGGTACAGGAGCGTGCTCTTGCCGCAGCCGCTCGGGCCCATGACCGAGACGAACTCGCCCCGGGCGACGGCCAGGTCGACGCCCCTGAGGGCGGGCGTCGCCACGCCGTCGGCTCGGTATACCTTGGTGAGGCCCCGGCTTTCGAGGATGATTTCCATGTTCACCGTTTGGACGCCCCGGTCGCCGGGCGTATTCGCCAGCCCCACACGCGCCCTGCAAGCAGGGCGGCTAACTCACCCATCGCCGATACGCTAACTTGCCCATCGCCGATACGCTAACGTGCCCATCGCCGATACGCTAACGTGCTCATCGCCGATACGCTAACGTGCTCATCGCCGATACGCTAACTTGCCCATCGCCGATACGCTAACTTGCCCATCGCCGATACGCTAACTTGCTCATCGCCGATACGCTATCGTGCTCGTCGCCGATACGCTAACGTGCTCGTCGCCG
>DATKZB010000195.1:0-12632 GCA_035528235.1 Phycisphaerae bacterium | reverse complement strand
TTTTTTGGGGTCAATTTCGCTCCGCCGCCACCCCCACACCGCCCCACGCCCCGCCAGCCGCGACGACCTGGGGTAAAAACGTTTTTCAAATCCCCCTATCCACCTGCCAACCCAAGACTTGCAAACACCGCAAATGGCTCGCAGAGAACGGGCGGCCGCGAGGGCCGCCCGGGGGTTTTCGGTCAGAAGGTGAGCGCCTTGGCCCCTACGCCCGCCGGCGGCGAAGAAGTACGCCCGATGCGCCCAGGGCCGCGAGCGCCAGCGTGGCCGGCTCGGGGGTCATGACGATGTTGTCCAGGTAGATTTCCGACGACGAAACCGTGTCGTCATACACGAACTTCAGGTCGGTCTGCAGCAGCCCGATCAAATCCGGATCGGTCACGCTGAAAGAGGCGCCGTTCCACACGCCGGCCGGCTGGCCGCTGCCCAGGATCGTTCCGATACCGACGCCGTCGATATAAACGTCCAACTGCCCGGTGGCCACGGGAAGGTAGTACTGGAAGGTGAGCGAGAATGCCTCCGTGGGCGTGTTCACGGTCTGGTAAACCTCAATGGGGGAACCGGTCATCATCCCCAGGGCGTAGTTCGTAGGGTCCAGCGGGTCGATGGTGAGAAAAGCCATGGAGGACCCACTGGTCTTCACCGTCCAGCCCGACAAGTCGCCCTCGGTGAAGTTGCCGTTGAAGGTCTGCATGAGCGGCGTCAGCAGAAAGGCGTGGGTGTGGCCGGAAGCGTCCTTGCCATTGGCGATGATCTGGTTCTTGTTGTTGATGCCCACGGCCTCGGTCAGCTGATACGGCGCTGACACCAAGCCGTCCAGGTCGATAACCGTTCCGTCACCCCTGAACACGCAGGCCGTCCCGTTGTATGAACTGTCCAGGTGCGCCCCAACGACCAAGCCCTTGTCGTTGATGTCCGCCGCCCAGGACCGCACGCCGCCGCCCAGCCCCAAGTCCACGATGCTGCCGTCCGCATTGCGCTGGTAGGCCTTGCTGTACAGGTTGTTGTAACCGTCAGCGGGACCCCACGCGGCCGAGCCCACGCAGACGCCGGAGGAATTGACCGCACTGACACCGGTACGAAGTGTGGACGTGAAGGCCGAGAACGTGGTCAGGGAAGTGACCTGGCCGGCGGCGCCCAGCGTGCCGATCATGCCGAGCGAGACGATGTTGGCGTCGTAGGCGTTACCCGCGAAGATGCCGCCGTCGGTGATGTCCATCACGTCGGTGGTCGCCTAGTCGCTGGCGCCGTAGGTGCCGATATAAGTGTAGCCCTCGCCGATTGCGGTGACGTTCGACTGGTAACCCCAGACGACCGCCCGCATCGCCACCTGGTTGTGAATGTTGATGTGCATCGGCTGCGACTCGCCCGTCAGCGGGGCCTCGGGGATGGCCGTGAAACCGGCAGGCGTGCTCCAGTACACCGGGACGGAACTGCTGTGGTCCGCCGGCAAAGGGGCATTGCCCACCACCACGCCGGCGTCGTTGATGGCCCGGGCCTGGATTGGCTGGTTCGACCAGTACTTATACAACGTCTGGAACGTGCCGCCCAGATACCCGAACGATGCCGAGTGCAGCGCGCTGTCCACGTAGTTGCCGCAGACGTCGCCCTGATTGTTCAGTCCCGTGGCGGCGAAGTTGTAACTCCCGTCCGACAGGCCGATTTCGACGGCCGCGTACGGTTTGGGCGGGTCAGCCAGAACCGTCGATGCGGCCATGGCCGCCAGAAGGAATGCCGCCGGCAGAACAGCTAACGAGAGGCCCGGCGATAAGACGGACCGCAACCGCACGTATCCCGGCATGTCTGCATTCTCCTTGTGCCCGTGTGCGAGAACTGTGGAGGGATCAAGCCGAGACTGCATCCGTGTCGCACGTGCTCGCGCGCAGGACAGCTCACCGTTTAGACGAGCCGTATCCAACCCCCTCAGCGCGTGAGTATAGCACACCCTCGATCGATTGTCAAATTCCGAAGGATCTTTCATGCAAGGGGTCGAAGCGGCGGGATTCGAACGGGCGACTTGTCGCCGCGGGCGACCGCGTTCGATGGTCGGGGCGGCGGGATTCGAACCCGCGACCTTGTGGTCCCAAACCACACGCGCTAACCAGGCTGCGCTACGCCCCGACTCGATACCTTCTTATAGGCCCGTAACGGCCGTTTGGCAAGGCGATTCGCCGCGCCGCACTTGACGTTCCTGCCACAAACGGGTACTGTGGCACGACTATGGACCAGGACAATGGCACGCTGGAACGGGCCGTCTCGCGCGACCTGTTGCCGTTCGTCACGAATCCCGCCCAATACGTGGGCGGCGAGGTGGGCGCCGTCCGGAAGGAATGGGACACCGTTGGCGTCCGCTTCTGCCTGGCGTTCCCCGACACGTACGCCATCGGCATGAGCCACCTGGGTTCGGCCATCATCTACGCGCTGGTCAACGCGCGGCCGGATGCCCTGTGCGAGCGCACCTACGCCCCGTGGACCGACGCCCAGGACCGCATGCGCGAGGTCGGCATTCCGCTGTTCTCGTGGGAATCGCGGCGGCCGGTCCGCGACTTCGACCTGGTCGGCTTCTCGCTCCAGTACGAGATGCTGTACACGAATGTCCTGGCGATGCTCTCTCTTGGCGGCATTCCCGTGCTGGCGGCCGACCGGGGCGACGCCGACCCGATTATCCTGGCCGGCGGCCCGGGCGTGAACAATCCCGAGCCGATGGCCCCGTTCATCGACCTGGCCATCGTCGGCGACGCCGAGGTTGCCCTGCCCCGCTTCCTCGACCGGTACCGCGACCTGAAGGCGCGCGGCTCGCCCCGGGCCGAGACTATCCTGGCGCTGGCCCGCGAGTTCGACTTCATCTACGCCCCCAGCCTCATCGAACCCACCTGGAACCCGGACGGCACACTGGCCGCGCTCAGGCCAACCGTCGACGGCCTGCCCGAGGTCACGCGCGCCGCGTACGTCGAGGACCTGGAGACGGCGGCGTTCCCGACGGCGCCGGTGGTTCCGAACGCCGAGATTGTCCACGACCGCGTCACGATCGAGATCATGCGCGGCTGCCCGCGTCGGTGCCGGTTCTGCGAGGCCGGCCACACGAAGGGGCCGGTCCGCCACCGGAGCCCCGAGAAGATTCTGGAACTGGCCCGCGAGACGCTGGCCCACACGGGCCACGAGGAGATCTCGCTGACGAGCCTCTCGCCGAGCGACCATCCGAGGTTGAAGGCGATCCTGACGACGCTGGACGCCGCGTTTGCCCCGCGGAGCATCAGCCTGAGCCTGCCGAGCCTGCGAACCAACGACCAACTCGAAATCGTGCCGCGACTCCTGGGCTCCGTCCGCAAGAGCGGCCTGACGATGGTGCCCGAGGCCGGCCTGCCGCGCCTCCGGCGGGTCATTGGCAAGGCCATCCAGGACGAACACCTTTTCGCCGGGGCACGCCAGGCGTGGTCGCGCGGCTGGAACCTCATCAAACTCTACTTCATGATCGGCCTGCCCACCGAGACCGACGCGGACCTGGATGCGATTGGGGCCCTCGCCCGCCGGGTGAGCGACCTCAGGCGCGACGCCGGCAAAGGGCCGGGCAAGGTCAACGTGGCGGTGTCGAACTTCGTCCCGAAGGCCCATACGCCGTTTCAGTTCGTCGCCATGGCCGACGAGGCGTACTTCAAACATGCCCGCGACCGGCTGCACCAGGGCATGGCCTCGAAGCGGTTGTCGGTCCGCGTCCACCGCATCGACCGGAGCCTGCTGGAGGGGGCGATGGCCCGGGGCGACCGGCGGGTAGGCCGTGCCATCTACGAGGCGTGGCGCGCGGGCGCCCGCTTCGACGCGTGGGACGAGGCCTTTCGGATCGAGGCGTGGCAGGAAGGTTTCCGCGCGGCCGGCATCGACCCAGCCTTCTACGCCCACCGCGCCCGCGGCCGCGACGAAGTCCTCCCCTGGAGCCGCATCGACGTCGGCGCCTCTGAGGCCGACCTGTGGGACGAGTACCAGAAGGCCCTGGCCGAAGCGTAGCCGGCCCGCTTACGCTCGCCCCGTTGTGTGTGTAACCCCGCAGTTTCGTGGCGCGAAACCGAACCGCGACCGCGCCGTCACTGAGCCGCGACCGTGCTGTAACTGAGCCGCGACCGTGAGGGAGCGGTAGGCCGGCCGCGCCGCCGCCACGGCACCGCTCCCTCACGGTCGCGGCTCGGATAGTTGCTGTCGCGGCTCGGATAGATCACAACGCCACACCCGTCACTTTTGTGCGGCATCTTCTCTTGCCACTTACGCAAGCTGCGGGTACGATTGGGGGTTCGGTTGACCGAGCAAACGCGTCACGGAGATGGCATTGGCAAGGAACGCGTCCAAGGAGAAGCGCCGCCCGGTCAGGACGCCGCCGCCGGTTGCCAAGCCTGACCCCACACCCCCTGCCCCGACCAACGGCGACGAGGTCATCCTGATCCAGGGTGCCCGGCAGCACAACCTCAAGAACCTGAACCTCGAGATTCCTCGCGACAAACTGGTCGTCATCACGGGCCTCTCGGGCAGCGGCAAATCGAGCCTGGCGTTCGACACGATCTACGCCGAGGGCCAGCGGCGGTACGTCGAGAGCCTGTCGGCGTACGCGCGGCAGTTTCTCGAGCAGATGGAGAAGCCCGACGTCGACGCCATCGAGGGCCTGCCGCCCACCATCGCCATCCACCAGCGTCGCGCGGGGTTCAGCCCGCGGTCGACCGTCGCAACGGCCACCGAGATCCACGATTACCTGCGCCTGCTGTTTGCCCGCGTGGGCACGGCCTATTGCCCGAAGTGCGGCAAGGAGATCCGTCCGCAACGGGTCGAGCAGATCGTCGACAGCGTGTTCGGCCTGCCCCCCGGCACGCGGCTGATGGTGCTGGCGCCGCTGGTGCGCGGCCAGCGGGGCGAACACAAGGACGTCATCCGCAGCATCGTGGCCGACGGGTTTGTCCGCGTCCGCATCGACAAGCGGATGTACGAGGTCCGCGAGGTGCCGGACCTGACCCGGACCCGCCGCCACACCATCGAGGTCGTCGTCGACCGGCTGGTCGTCAAGGAAGCCGCGCGGTCGCGCCTGACCGACTCGGTCGAGCAGGCCCTGCGGATGAGCGACGGCCTGGCGGTCATCTGCCACGAGGCCGGCACCGGCGACTGGCGCAACACCCTTTACAGCGAACGGTACGCGTGCGTCAAGTGCAGCGTCAGTTTCGAGGAACTCACGCCGCGCCTCTTCAGTTTCAACAGCCCGTACGGGGCGTGCCCCCAGTGCCACGGCCTGGGCACGTACCTGGAATTCGACGCCGACCTGGTCGTGCCCGACGCCGACCGGTCGCTGGCCCAGGGGGCCATCGCGCCGTGGAAGGATGGGCCGCGACGATACCGGTCGTTCTACGTTGAGGCCCTGGCGCGGTTTGTCCGCGACTTCGGCGTCGACGAGGCGGTGCCGTTCCGCAAGTTTCCCCAACACGTTCGGCACGTGCTCCTGTATGGGGGGACGCTTCGCCGCAAGAACGGCACGGGCCCCGCGCCCGACGCCGAGTGGCAAGGCGTAGTGCCGAGCCTGCGGCAACTGCGCGAGACGACCCGCAGCGCCTACGCCAAGCGGTGGCTCGAAGACTTCATGAGCGCCCAGCCGTGCTCGGCATGCAAAGGGGCGCGCCTCAGGCCGGAGGCCCGGGCCGTGCGGGTGGCCGGCAAGCGAATCCACGAGGTCACGGCCCTGAGCGTTGACGAGGCGGCCGGGTTCTTCGAGCACCTGCATCTGGAGGGCGAGAAGGCCGCCATCGCCCGGCAGGTGCTGGCCGAGATACGCAACCGGCTGCGGTTTATGCAGGACGTCGGCATCTCGTACCTGACGCTCGACCGCTCCAGCGACTCGCTCTCCGGCGGCGAGGCCCAGCGCATCCGCCTGGCCACCCAGGTGGGCAGCGGACTGGTGGGCGTGTGCTACGTGCTCGACGAGCCGACCATCGGCCTGCACGCCCGCGATAACCGCCGGTTGCTGGACACCCTCCTCAGGCTCCGCGACCTCGGCAACACCGTCCTGGTGGTCGAGCACGACGAGGAGACCATCCGCACGGCCGACCACATTCTGGACATGGGCCCCGGCGCGGGCGAACACGGCGGCGAGATCGTGGCCCAGGGCACCCTGGAGCAGATCACCGCGTCGCCGCAGTCGCTGACGGGCCGCTACCTGGCCCACGTCGAGAAGATTCCCGTGCCGGCCAAGCGCCGCCGCGCGAGCAAGCGGCACAGCATCCGCATCCTGGGTCTCAGAGAGAACAACCTGAAGTCCCTCAACATCACCATCCCGCTCGGGTGCCTGGTATGCGTGACGGGCGTGAGCGGCTCGGGCAAGAGCACGCTGGTGGCCCAGACGCTGGTGCCGGCGGTCCGGCGGAAACTGTACGGCTCGCGCGAGAAGCCCGGCGCCCATCGGCGATTGACCGGCGTTGAGCAGATCGACCGGGTCATCGAGATCGACCAGAGCCCCATCGGCCGGACGCCCCGTTCCAATGCCGCCACGTACACCAAGGTCTTCGACCATGTCCGTCGCGTGTTCGCCCAGACGCGCGAGGCGAAGGTGCGCGGCTACGGGCCGGGCCGGTTCAGTTTCAACGTCCGGGGCGGCCGGTGCGAATCGTGCCAGGGACAGGGCGTCCGCAAGATCGAGATGCACTTCCTGCCCGACGTGTACGTGACCTGCCGCGAGTGCAAGGGCACCCGGTTCAATCGCGAGGCGCTCGAGATCATTTACCGCGGCAAGAGCATCGCCGACGTGCTCCAGATGCGGGTGAGCGAGGCGCTCGGGTTCTTCGAGAACTTCCCGCGGATCGTCGAGCAACTGGCCACGCTCGACGCCGTGGGCCTGGGGTACATCACCCTGGGGCAGAACTCGACCACGCTGTCGGGCGGCGAGGCCCAACGCATCAAACTCTCGGCCGAACTCGGCAAGCGGTCCTCCGGCCGCACCCTCTATGTGCTCGACGAACCGACCACCGGCCTTCACTTCGCCGACATCCGACGGCTGCTCGACGTGCTGAACCGGCTGGTCGACATGGGCAACACGGTCCTGGTGGTCGAACACAACTTCGAGGTCATCAAGAGCGCGGATTGGGTCATCGACCTGGGCCCCGAAGGCGCCGACGCCGGCGGCCGCATCGTGGCCGAGGGCACCCCCGAGCAGGTCGCCCGCGTCGAAACCAGTTACACCGGCCAGTACCTGCGACACCACGTCGACGGAACGTAGGCCGCGGGGCCCGCCGGGTGCCATGGCGGCTTGTCCGCCAGTGTTCAAGAGTTACTTGCCTGCAAGCACCCAGTGGCGGCGCGAAAATGCTCGACCTGAATGAATGGGCGGGGTACAATTAGCATACGTAAGCCTGTCAGGAGACGACGGCCATGCATAATGAATTCACAGCCATTATCGAAAAGGATGGCGAGTGGTTCATCGCCTACTGCCCCGAGATACCGGGCGCGAACGGCCAGGGCAGGACCCAGGACGAGTGCCGGGCCAGCCTGGCGGATGCGATTCGCCTGATCCTGGAGGAGCGCCGCAAAGACGCCCTGCGCGGCGTGCCGGACGACGCCATCACGGGTACCGTGGCCATCTGATGAAACGCGAGGCACTTCTGAAGCGCCTGCGCCGGTCTGGGTGTTACCTGAAGCGAGAGGGTGGCTCGCATTCGTTGTGGGTCAATCCCGCGACCGGTCACATGGAAGCCGTCCCGCGCCACTCGGAGATTTCTGATCGCCTGGCTGCCAAGATATGCCGGGCCTTGTCGGCTCCTCCCCCAACAAAGTAGCGCCCGGCCCGCCTGAACGAATCGCCCAGACCGAGGGAAGTTCCACGGGCCGGAACCGCCGCCTGCCACGGCAGGCCGGCTGTGCCAAGACTTCCTGGCACCCCCCACTTCTGGGTGGTATGCCCACGCCGCTACTGGCGTGGGCATGTCACACATGCCAGAAACTCATGGCACACCCGGCAGGCCGGCGATGCAAGTCCCGCAGGGCCATCCGGCTCAGCCGACGGGCTGGGGCGCGTCGGTTTTGGGTGTGGGCTTGCGGGGCGTGGGGGGTTGCTTGGGCTTCGGCGGCGCGGGCTGGGCTTTCTTCGGGGGTTGGGCCTTCTCGGCCTTCTTGGCCTTGAGGCGGGCGTCGATGGCCTCGATGGCCTTGTCGGCCTCGTAGGCCTTGCGGTGCTTCGGGAAGTCGCGCCGCAGACGCACGAAGTACGGCCGCGCGTCCTCCAGTTTCTCGTCCTGAAACAGGATGGTGCCCTGGTACCAGATGGCGACGGGCACTTCCGGGGCGTCCTTGAACTCCTTGAGGTACGCCGCGATGTTCCGCAGCGCGGCCTGGGAGTCGCCGTCCTCGAGCGGCACGACGGCCAGGATGAGCCGGGCCTGGCTGAGGCGTCCGTTCTCATTCTTCGGGGCGAGTTGCGCAGCACGCTCGAGGTAGGGCGCCCCGCGCTTCAGTTGATTCAGCACGGCGAAGGCGTTGCCCAGGGCGAAGTTTGCCTCCAGGTCGCTGGGCTTATGCTCGCGGGCGACCATCAGGCCCGGCAGGTCCGCCACCTGTTTCAGCAGCGGATAGAACGCGTCGGGCGGCCGCGGACCCAGCACCATGTGCAGCGGCTTGCCGCCGGGGTCCAGAAACAGCGTCGTCGGATACACCCGAACCTCGTACTCCTTGGTCGCGGCACTCGTGCCGGCCGAATCATCGACCCGGATCGGCACGAACGTCTGGTTGATGTACCGGGCCACCTTGGGGCTGGCGAAGGTGCCCTCGTTCATCCAGCGGCACGGCTGGCTCCACTGGGCGTGGAAGAAGATGAGGACGCAACGTCCGGTCCTGGCGGCCTCGTCCTTGGCGGCGTCGAGGTTGGCCTGCCAGCCGATCTGGATGGCCGGGGGCTTCTTCGCGGGTGCCGGGGCCGGCTTGGCGGGCTTGACGGCGGCGGGCTCGCGGCCGGTCTTCGCGGGGGAGGCGGCGCCTGCCGCCGGCGCGAGGGCAAGAAGGGCCAGTATCACGGCGGCGGTCGGTTGCATCGCCATTTGGCAGAGCCATCCGAAAGGCGGCCGGGACCGCCCCGTGCCCCTTGTCCGCATGAACCCTCGCTGCGCACAGACCGCCGGCCCAAGCCCCGGCCCATCACGCCGGCGACGGGGACGAGCCGCCCGTCGCCTCGACCGTGTCGCCGACGCGCCTGAGTTTCTGGTAGCGGCGCTCGAGGAGTTCGTCGACCGGCATCTGTTTCAGGTCCCTCAGGTGCCGGCCGATGCGGCGTTCCAGCGTAATGGCCGTCTCGCGCGGGTTGCGGTGGGCCGCCCCGAGCGGCTCGGGCACAATCTCGTCGATCACGCCGAAGTTCTTGAGGTCCGGGGCCGTCAGGCGAAGGGCCGCCGCCGCGTCGGGCGCCTTCTCGGCCGTCCGCCACAGAATGGCCGCGCAGCCTTCCGGCGTGATGACGCTGCAATAGGCGTACTGGAGCATCAGCAGCCGGTCGGCCACGCCGATGCCCAGGTATCCGCCGGAGGCGCCCTCGCCGATGATGGCGCCGACGATAGGCACCCGCAGCACGGCCATCTCGCGCATGTTGACGGCGATGGAATCGGCAATACCGCGTTCCTCGGCCCCGATGCCCGGGTACGCCCCCTGCGTGTCGATGAACGCGACGAGCGGCAGGCCGAACTTCTCGGCCATCCGCATGATTCGCAGGGCCTTACGGTACCCCTCGGGGTGGGCGCACCCGAAGAAACAAGCCACCTTCTCGCGGGTGTCGTGTCCCTTCTGGTGGCCGACGACGGCAACCCTTTCGCCGCCGATGCGACCCAAGCCGCAGATGACGGCCTTGTCGTCGCGGAAGAGCCGGTCGCCGTGGAGTTCCTTGAAGTCCTTGACGAAGGCCGCAATGTAGTCGGACGTCTGCGGCCGGTCGGGGTGCCGGGCCACCTGGACAATCTCCCAGGGCGTCAGGGCGTCGTAGGCCTTGCGGATGAGGGCGATGAGGCTCTTGCGGATGTTGCGGATTTCGGCGCTGTGGTCGACGTTGCGGCGGCGCTGGTCCTCCTCCAACTCGCCAATCTGCTCTTCGAGTTTGGCGAACGGTTTCTCGAATTCCAGGCACGCGCGCGCCATAGGGTGGCTCACCGACTGGTTCTGGGGCGATGCTCGCGCCCCGGCCGCGGCCCGCTTACCCGGCACTTCGGGCCGCTGCAATCGAACGCAACTTGACACTGACATACTGCATGCCCGTAGGCCGGTCAAGAGGGTCCTTGGCCATCATGGCGCGGGCGAGCTCGTCGACCTCGGGCGGCACGTCGTGCACCGTGGCGCAAATCGAGGGGATGGGGGCGTACAGATGCTGCTCCAGAAGTCCCTGGGGCGTCTCGGCCGAGTACGGCAGCCGGCCGGTCAGCAGTTCGAAAAGCGTCACGCCCAGGCTGTAGACGTCGGCCAGGCCGGTCAGACGCTTGTTCCGGATCTGTTCCGGCGACATGTACGACCACGTGCCGGGACGGCGCCGCTCGGCCAGGCGGCGGAGGATGTGCTTGCCCAGCGACCCTTCCTGGCGGATGGCCAGGGCGAAGTCGATGACCTTGACGTCGCCGGCCTCGCTGACCACGGTATTCTGCGGCTTCACGTCGCGGTGGACGTAGCCCGCCTCGTGGAAGTACCCCAAGCCGTCGGCCATCTTGGCCACGCAGACAAGGCTGTCCGTGATCGGAGGCCGTCCTTTGTCGATGTGCTGGCGGAGGCTGATCCCAGGCACCATGTCGAGGACCAGGAACGGCCTCTCGGCGTTCAACTGGAGTTCGTGGGCCCGGACGAGGTTCGGATGGTTGAGCTTCGAGCAGATGCGGAACTCGGTCTCCAGGTGCCCCCGCTCGAACCGGTCGCGGGCGAACTCCGGCCGGAGGGCCTTGGCGGCAAACTCGCTCCCACGCTCACGTCCCACCAGGCGCACGACGTGGTAGATCTCGGCCGTGTTCGACTCGGCGATCTTGCGCAGAATCTGGAAGCCGTTGATGGTCTTTGGCATGGGTATCGCACACGCAGGCGGGTCGCCCGAACCCCGTGAGGCCGAACCCCGGCCCTGCTCCGCCTCGCCGGCCTCCGGACTACCACCGCCCCCACGGGAAGGTGCACCATTCTATCGGCCGCGCCGTACCCGGGCAACGCGAAAATCCCCGTCGCCGCCCGCCTTGAAAATCTGTTGACCCATCCCACCGCGCCGCCTAGAGTACAGGCGCTCGTAATCGTTGCCATGACCCGGAACCCCGGTCCCTCGCCGCCCATGACGCACTGGAACCAAGTCACGATTATCGGAACCGGCCTCGTCGGCGGCAGCCTTGGGCTTGCCCTCAAGGCCGCCGGACTGACCGCACGCATCGTCGGGGTCGGGCACCGCCAGGCCACCCTCGACGAGGCCCTGGCCCGCGGTGCGGCCGACGCCGTCACCCTTGACGCGTCGGCGGGAGTGCGCGGAAGCGACCTCGTGGTCCTGGCCACGGCCGTCGGCCTTTTTGAGGCGACCTTGCGCCAAGTCGCCGGCGACCTGGAGGCCGGGGCCGTCGTCATCGACGTCGGAAGCACCAAGGCCGACGTGGTCCGCACGCTCGAACCCCTCATGCCCGACGGCTGCACGTTTGTGGGGTGCCACCCGATTGCCGGCAGCGAGAAACGCGGCATCGCGTATGCCCAGGCCGCCCTGTTCCAGGGGGCCACGTGCGTCGTGACCCCGACCGACCGGACACCGGCCGACGTGCTCCGGCGCGTCGTGGACACCTGGGAGGGACTGGGCATGGCCGTCCGGCAGGTGTCGCCGGCCGTTCACGACCGGCTTCTGGCCGAGGTCAGCCACCTGCCGCACGTCGTGGCATCGGTGCTGGTGCAGGCCGTCGGCAAGGAGGCCGAACTGCTCATCGGCCCCGGCTGGGCCGACACTACGCGTGTCGCCAGCGGCGACCCGGCCCTGTGGCGCGACATTCTCATGAGCAACTCGGCCGGGATTGCCGCGGCCATCGAGAAGTATCAGCAGGTCCTGACGGACCTTCGGTCTGCCGTGAGCCAACGAGACGCGGCCCGCATCGAGGCGTTTCTGGCCGAGGCCAAGCAACGCCGCGACCGCCTCATCCGACAGAAGAATCACCCGGCCCGGTAGAGGCCGGCGACCGCCGTAGGCGCTTCAGGAAGGGGAAGGCCCGACGATGGAGTGGAAAATCGAAGTCCGACGTCGGCCCGGGGCCTACGACGCCCATGGACACGAGGTCCTCGGGCAGGTTCACGACCTGGGCGTCACAAGCGTCAAGGCCGTCGAGTCGGCCCGGTTGTTTTACCTCGACACGGCCGCCCCGCGCGACCAGGTCGAACGCGTGGCCCGCGACCTGCTGACCGACCCGGTCGTGGAGCGGTACCTCCTGTCAGACGGCACCCCCGGCGAAGCCGACGCCCGGCCGTCGGTCACTGTCCGCCGCAAGCCAGGCGTCATGGACCCCGTGGCCATGAGCGCCCTTCAGGCGGCGGCCGACATGGGCATTTCCGTCCACCGCTGCGCCACGGCCCGGAAATACTACTTTGCGGGCAAGCCGACGCCCCACCACCTGGAGACGATCGCCCGGTCGGTCCTGGCCAACCCC
>DATKZB010000194.1:0-2522 GCA_035528235.1 Phycisphaerae bacterium | reverse complement strand
TCACCTGCACCCTTGGACAACCCATATTCCGCTTCCACTTCCGCAGCGGTGTGTGCCCGTTTCCACCGGATAGCCAGCACGCGGCGGCGGCAACCGTTAGCGATGTAGAGGGGCATTGTGGCCAGAAACATCGGTTCCTTGCCATCCTTGAGCCACGTCGCCATGCCGGACGGGGAAATCAGCCACCCGTCCGGCTTGATCGCGATGATATCGCCGTCTCGGTAGCCGCCGGAATCGCCGACCTTAAGAAGTAGTTCGGACATTATGAATCGGTCCTCCTAGCGCTGGCGGCCGCTGCGGGCCACGTGTCAGTAATAGTTCGCGCCTCATATGAGGCAACGATGTCCCGTAACAGGTCGGCCATCCGCCTGGCCGTGCGCTCCGGGTCGAACTCCTCCTCGGCCCGCTTGCGGTTAGTCGCCCTGACGGCGGCCCCGTCCGCCTTTACGTCCCCCCACGCCCGGGCCAGGGCCCCGGCCATCCCGTCCAGGTCCTCGTCGTCGGCCGCGTAGGGCGTGTACCGGGGGCTGCCCGCCACTACGGCCAGCCCGCACGCCAGCGCCTCCCTGACGGTGCGCGTGGCGATCCTGTGGGGCGTCAGTAACATGTCGGCCGAGCCGTAGACCGGCAGCAGGTCCGCCCTGTGGCCACACACCTCGCCCAGGACGCCGCGGGAGGCCAGCCCGTCCAGCACCGGCCCCAGGGCCTGCGCGTCCCGGTCGTTCAGGCCGTACAGGTGGAGCCGGGCCCCAGGGCATTTCTCGGCGAAGGCCGCGAACCCGAACAGGCAGTGGAACGGGTCGCGGTCGTGCCGCCAGATATCGCATACAACAACGTTCGGCGCCCCGCCCCGGCCGCCGAACCCGTAGCCCGTGGCCCCCGGCACCCACCGGCCCAGGTCCACGAACGGCGGCAGCTCCTCCACGCGCGGGAACACCAGTCGCCAGTACCGCGCGAACCCCGGCCATAGCGTCACCATGGCCTTGAACCGCGGGTCCTTGGCGTACTCCGCGTAGGCGCGCCACACGTGGTTGCCCTCGCGCTGGCCCAGCTGAAAGCTGCTTCTCGGCCGCCCATGCGCTACGTGGACCCGCGGCTTGTCCCCGCCCAGGGTTATCCCCGGCGGCATGCCGCTGTGGCTGACTATCACGTCGCACTCGTCCAGCCACTCCTGCGGCACCTTGGCCACGCCGCGGCTCTCGGCCCAGTCCGGGGCCGCCTGCCGCGAGTCCAGCCTCCGTAGGCCGACGAACCCGCACCGGGGGCACGGTTTGCCCTCCGGCATAACCCGCGAGTCCAGCCCGCCGAGGTCGGCCCCGCGGATATCGACGATACGGGCGTCTAGGCCGATCCGCCGTTCCGCGGCCACCAGGTCGCGGGCCGTCTCATACATGCCATTGGTGTGCGGCGTCCAGTGTACGATGTGTCCTATTTTCATGCCTGCGGCGTCCCCCCGTTCGCCACGGCCGTGCCGTTCGCCGGGATGGGCGGCTGGGCGGCCGCGAGCCGCTCCATGGCCACGGTGGCCAGCGCCGCGGACTCGGCCCGCGCGGCCGACACGGCCGCGTCGGCGGCCGCCTTCGCCTGGGTCTCGCGGACGCGGGCGAACTTGAGGTCCTCTTCGGACTTCGACGTCTTCTCTGCCGAGGCTTTGGCCTGCTTTCGCTTACGGGCACCGTACAACATCGCTAATCCCACACCGGGCACCGCACCGACAAGGCCCCAATCCTCTAGAGCACCGAGGACCCGGTCGGCGGTGCCCAAGGCCTGGTCCTCAGCCGCGTCCACGACCTCGGCGGCGGTCGGCCGGCGGGCGGCCTGCGTGGCGGCGGCCGACTGTATCTTGTCGAGCGCCTTGTCCAGCCGCTTCATCCGCTCCGCCTCCTCGGGCGATAGTATGTCCAGGCCGGGGATTGGGATGACGCCGGCTATCTCGTCGCCCATCTTCTGCCCCTGGATGATGGCCTGGGCCCGAAACACGACGCGGTCGGCGTCCACCCTGGACTCGCCCTCGATGTCTGCAGCCAGGGCCGCGAGGGCCTCGGCCGTGATCTCCGTCGTGCGCTCCCGCACGTTGTGCTTGAGCTCGTAGGCCTCCGCCTGCCGCTGCACGGTGGCCCAGGCGCCGGTCACGGCCGGCGGCAGCAGGGGCGACACGTCCGTCGGCTGCTCGGGCGGCCCCATATAGGTCATGCCAGCGTACGCGGACCTGGCCAGCTGCTTGGCCGCCAGGGAGTCGGGCGGCAGGCCGGACGACGCGGCCACGACGCCCAGCTCCGCGCCGACCTGGGCGGATTGCTTCTGCTGCTCGCCCGGGGAGAGCCTGAATCCGGGCAGCACCCCCCCGCAACCGGCGAGGGCCACAGCGCTCGCCAGGATCAGGCTAGTCCAAAGGGCTTTCGTGCTTCTCATATCTCTATCTCCTTTTCTGAGGGCGCCCCAAGCGCCCTATATTTGCGTCCGTCCGTTACGCATCTCAGTTTGGATGGCGTCCCGGATCTCCTGCAACACCGAATTACTCA
>DATKZB010000193.1:0-33224 GCA_035528235.1 Phycisphaerae bacterium | reverse complement strand
CATCCCGCCATACGCTACACTCCCATACCGCTTCTTCATGGCTGCCTCCTTCCTGTCCCGGGGTTTAACGACCCCCAAGAGACTACCTGGTTGGGGGCAGCCTTTCATGGGATTACGGGATGACCATGCCACCCGGCTATGCCAACCCGGCCGCCTTGGCGATGGCGGCGTCGAGGCGGGCGAGGCATTCCTGGCGGCCGAGGATTTCCATCGTCTCGAAGAGGGGTGTCGAGACACGCCGGCAGGTGACGGCCACGCGGAGGGGGGTGAAGCACTCGCCGGTCTTCCAGCCCAACTCGTCGGCCAGGGCGCGGCCGTCGGTCTCGAGGTCGGCGGCCGTCCAGTCGGGCGCGTCGGCCAGGAGGGTCCGCCACCGGGCGAGGGCGGCGCGGACCTCGTCGGCGGTCTTCGTGGGTTTGCCCTTCTTGTCGGGCACCAGGAGCGACGCCTCGTAGGGCTCGCACTGGGCGAAGAAACCGACGGCCTGGGCGAACTCCGAGAGTTTCCTCATCCGTTCCTGCATCAGCCGCACGATGGCCAGGACCTGCCCTTCGGAGAACCTGTCCGTCAGGCCGGCCGGCAGAAACCCCTCGTCCCGCAGCCGCGCGGCAACCTCGATGGGCGCCAGGCGCCGGATCCACATGCCCGAGAGCCACTCGAACTTCTCCATGTCGAAGACGGGCCCCGTGGTGGCCACGCGGTCCCACGAGAACTCCCGCAGAAACTCGTCGGGCGAAAAGACCTCGCGGCCGTCGGGCATCGAGTGCCCGAGCATGCCCAGGAAGTTGACGACCGCCTCCGGCAGGTACCCCTCGCGGCGATACCAGAGCACGTTGGTGGGGTTCTTGCGTTTCGAGAGTTTCGACCGGTCGGGGTTCCGGATGAGCGGCAGGTGATAGAACTCAGGGGGCCCCCACCCGAACGCCTCGTACAGCAGAACGTGCTTGGGCGTCGAGACGATCCACTCCTCGGCCCGGATGACGTGCGTCACGCCCATCAGGTGGTCGTCGACGACGACGGCCAGGTGGTACGTGGGGAACCCGTCGCTCTTCAGGAGCACCTGGTCGTCGACGGTCGAGTTGGCGATGACGATGGGGCCGCGCAGGCCGTCGGTAAACCGCGTCTCGCCCTCCAGCGGCACGGCCAGGCGGACGGTGTGCGGTTCGCCGGCGGCGGCGCGGCGGTCCGATTCCTCGGCCGGGATGCCCCGGCACCGGCGGTCGTAACCGGTCTGGTCGCCGGCCTTCTGGCGGACCTTGCGGACCTCGGCCAGCCGCTCGGCCGTGCAGAAACACCGGTACGCGTGGCCGCCGGCGAGGAGTTGATCGACGTGCTCGCGATACAGGCCCAGCCGCTCGCTCTGGCGATACGGCCCGGCGGAGCCGCCCACGTCGGGGCCCTCGTCGTGACCGATGCCCAGCCAGGCGAGCGACTCGAGGAACATCGCCTCGGCCCCCTCGACGAAGCGGGTGCGGTCGGTGTCCTCGATGCGGACGAGAAAGCGGCCGCCCCGCTGGTGGGCGAACGCCCAACTGATAAGGGCCACGTACATGTTGCCGATGTGGGGTTCGCCCGTGGGGCTGGGGGCGATGCGTGTCCGGACACTCGCTCGGCCGGCGTCGGTCATGGGCTATGCGATTCCTCGAACGGGCGGCCCCCCCGGTGCGTTTAGGGCTGCGGCTTCGGCGCGTCCTTGCCAGGCGTTTGGGGTTTCAGGAACATGTCGCCGCCATCGCCGGGCTTGGCGCCGGGGACGTCGCTGGGGACCTCGATCTTCGGCAGTTCGGGCAGCGCCGCGGGCTTTTCGGGCGGTTCGGGCTTCTTTTCGGGTGGCGCGGGTTTCGTTTCAGTCGGCGGTTTCTCGGGTGCCGGGGCCGGCTTGGGTTTTTCGGGCGTCTTGGCAACCGGCTTCTTGGCGGCGGCCGGGGGAGGAGGAGGCTCGGCCACCGGCGCCGGCCGGATGGGCTGGGCCCATCGGGTCACCTGCTGGCGGACCGCCGGCTGGTCGGGGTGGGTCTCGAGGCTCCGGTGCCACTCGTCCAGGGCGCTCTGGCGGTACCGGTCGACCTCCGGATGCCGGAGGTAAAAGATCATGTAGATGGCGGCCAGGCTGTTGCGGCACTCCCAGTCGGCGGGGTGTTTCTCGAGGAGGGGCTGGAGTTGCTCGATGGCGGCCCCGTACCGTTTCTGCTTGCTGTAGACGTAGGCGAGGCGTTTGCGGACGACGGGCGAATCGGGTTGCAGGGCGGCGGCCTTCTTGAGTTCCTCGAGGGCCTCGTCGAACCGGCCCTGCCTCAGGTACGCCGTCCCCAGGTTGACGTGGACGGGCCCCTGGCTGGAGTCGACTTCGACGCTCTTGCGATAGGCCGTGATGGCGCGGTAGGTGTCGCCCTGGGCGTCGTAGACGGCCCCGAGGTTCGACCAGGCGAAGGCGTGGCGCGGGTCGAGTTCGGTGGCCCGTTCGCAGTGGGTCCGGGCCTTCGGCAGGTCGCCCAGGCGGAAGTACACGACGCCCAGGTTGACCCAGGCCGGCGTGTAGTCGGGGTTCAGGTTCACGGTATTCTCGTACGTGTCGGCGGCCTCCGTGTCGCGTTCCAGGGCCTGGTACACGCGACCGAGGCGGTAATGGTAGGAGAACTCGTAAGGCCTGGCGGCGACGGCGCGGCGATAGGGGTCGATGGCCTTGAGGAACTCGCCCTGCTCGCGGTAAGCGTCGCCCAGGCCGACGTGGGCGATGGCCAGGCTGTTGTCGACCTGGATGGCGGACTCGAACTCGCGGAGGGCCTTCTGGAGTTCGCCGGCCTCCAGGGCCAGGTACCCCGTCCCGTAGTGCCGCAGGGCCTCCTGGCGCTGACAGCCCGCCGCCAGTGCCGCCAGGACGAGAACCATGCCGAGTCGCTTCATGAAGGGCGTGCCTCCGTCGTCTTCCCCCTGTAAAGGGGCGATTCTATCGGCCGCCGGCGGGGCTGTCAAAACAAAGCCGCGCGCGGGACCGCTTTGGGGTTGCCCGCGGCCGATTTGTGAGGTATAGTCCAGGGTGTCCAAGGTCGTTGCGGCCGGGCGGGGGGAGACACGGTCGCAACCAAGTCGTTGTCGGGGGAGAAAGCCTGTTTCGCCTCCGGCACGCCGGGGGGCGCGCCCGTGACGGCATCCCGCCGCCATCTCACCGTACTGGCTGCCTGGGCAGCCGCCCTGGCCGTGACGGCCGGCCCGTCGGCGGCCGGGGTGGTCATCGGCATCAACTTCGTCGGCAAGGAGACTCTTTCCCAGTCGGTCATGGCCCCCGCCGAGGTGGCCGGCGCCGTGGCCCAGGCCAACTGGAACAACGCCGTCAGCGGCTGCGGCCAGATGGCGGCGCTGTGCGAGACGAGCGGCGCGACGACCGGCCTGGACGTCGAATGGCGCGGCAACACGGGTTTCCTGGCCAACGTCGAGAATGCGCCCGGCGACAAGCGGCTGATGCGCGGCCACATCGCGCCACTGGGGACCGACCCCATCACGGTGACCGTCCGGGGCATCGATTCGCTTGGCCCCGGCGGATGGTACGACCTGCTGGTCTACTTCGACGGCCGCAACGGCGCGACCGACTGGCTCGGCCACTTCACCATCGGCGCCGCGACGCGCGAGGGGACCGACCGGGCGAGCACGGACTTCGCCGGCCACTTCGTTGAGGACACGGGGTCGGGCGGCAACTACGTGCGATTCACCCACCTCGTGGGCGACGGGTTCACGCTATCGGCCGAGGCCCTGGCCGGCAACGGCGGGTCGGTGGCCATCAACGCCCTCCAGATTCTGCACGCGCCCGAACCGGCGACGGTCGGTCTGCTCGGCGTCGGCCTGGCCGCCCGGCTGCTGCGACGCCGGCGCGGGCCCGCCCGCCGCTAGCAGGCTGCACACCCATGGTCCTGGGCACACATCTCATTTTGACGGCGTACGGTTTCTGGCTGCCAAACGACCCGCGCGGTTCCTGGTCGGACTTCGTGGGGTCGTGGGAACTGGCGCGGTTCGGCCGGGCCACCAAGGTCGAGACGCACCGGTCGCTGGCGGCCGTGCCCCATGACCGGGGAATCCGCCTGGCCGCGAAACGTGCCCTCAAGTACCCGCCCGTGCGCCTTGACGGCCGGCAGGCGCGGGCCATCGGTCGCGGCTTCGGCGAGTACGTCGCCCGGAGCGGCCTGACCGTCTGGGCCTGCGCGATCCTGCCGGAACACGTGCACCTGGTGCTCGGCCCGCACCGGCTCGGTCCGGCCCCCGTGGCGAACCTCCTCAAAGGTGCTGCGACGCGCCGGCTCCTGCACGAAGGCATCCACCCGCTGGCCGGTTTTTCGACGCGGACGGGTGGCCTGCCCAAGGCGTGGGCGCGCGGGTACTGGGCGGTCTTCCTGGGCAGCCCGGCCGCCGTGAGACGCGCGGTCGGTTACGTCGAGGCCAACCCCGCGCGGGAGGGCCTGCCGCCCCAGCGGTGGGCCTTCGTCACGCCATACGATAGGTAACGCGCTCGCCTTCGGCTCGCGGCTAACATGCGCCTCTTAGCCGCGAGCCGAAGGCGAGCGCGCCAATGCCGACGCGCCCGAACGCGCCGACGGCGCGCGTCAGGCGGCCGCCGCCAACGCAAGACCGCCTTTATGTTGCTGGCGGGTGCCGGCCGGCCGTACAAGAAAACGCGGTGAGCACGAGCCGCTTGACTTGCTTCTGCGGCAGTGTGGGGTTATACTGAAGGTGTTGGGACGCCCGCCGGCTGAGCGGGCGTGGGGTCGTTTCGGGGGAGGTTCTACCAGGCGTTGCCGGGGGGCCTCGAAAGGAACGGCCCATGGTGCGTTTCGGGATGGTTTGTGTGTGCCTCGTGTTCCTCCTTCCTGCCACTAGCCACGCGTTGACGTACGAGCGCGTTGCCGACATCAATCCGGGGTTCGGCGGCGGCGGGGCCGGCGGGCTGACCGTCTACGACGGCGACCTGTACTTCTCGGCCAAGGACGGCATCCACGGCAACGAACTGTGGCGGTACGACCCCGTCACGGGCCCCGCCATGGTGGCCGACATCGTTGAGGGCGGCATCTACGATTCGGGCAACCCCTCCAGCATGACGCCCTACGACGGCAAACTCTATTTCAGCGCCGACGACGGCCAGACGGGCACCGAGCTCAGCTACATCGAGGGCGAGTATACCCAGACGACGGCCATCTTCCGGGTGCCCGATCCGGCCACACTCACGCTGATCTGTGCCGGCGCCCTGGGCCTCCTCGCCTCTCGCCGACGCGCCTGTTAGCCGGCGCGCCTGCGCACGCGTGCATCGCGCTGGCGCGCGCCTGTTAGCCGCGAGCCGAAGGCGAGCGCGCGTCGGGCGGCCATGGCCGCATCAGGCCGAGGCGGGCGAACTCGCCAGGTCGCCCGCCGGGCCCGCCGGCCGCGAGTGGGCCGTGAGGTCCTTGTCGAACGCCTCGATCATCCCGGTCAGGCGGCGGACGACGTCGGGGTTCTCGCCGGCCACGTTCCGCGTTTCACCGACGTCGGTCCCCAGATGGTAGAGTTCGACCGGGGCATCGAATCGGCGATGGACGAACTTCCCGTCGTCGGTCTTGTGGGTCTCGTAGCGCGGGCCGGGCCGGAACAGTTTCCACGGGCCGCATCGGACGGCCTTGGGCGCGGTCTCGGCCGGCTGGTAATAGTAGAACGCCTCGTGGGGCGACGTCGCGCCCGGCCGGCCGGTCATCAGCGGCCAGATATCGCGCCCGTCGATAACGCGGTCACCGGGCACCGAGGCACCCGCCAGCCGGGCGATGGTGGGCAGAAGGTCCATCGTCGTGGCGACCTCGCGGCAGATGGTGCCGGCGGGAATCCGGCCCGGACACCGCATGACGCACGGCTCGCGCATGCCGCCCTCGAAAACCGTGCCCTTGCCGTCCCTCAGCGGCAAGGCCGACCCGCCGCGGGCACCGAACTGGAGCCACGGCCCGTTGTCCGACGTAAAGACGACCAGCGTGTGCTCGTCGGCACCCGTCTCGTCGAGGGCCTTGAGGATCTCGCCGACGCCCCAGTCGATCTCCTCGATGACGTCGCCGTACAGGCCCCGCGGGCTCTTGCCGAGGAACGTACTGGAGGCGTGGATGGGAATGTGCGGCATGGTGTGGGCCAGGTACAGGAAGAACGGCCGGTCCGCTTGGGCCCGGATGAACCGGACGGCCTCCTCGGTGTACCGCCGCGTCAGGGTGTCCTGGCGGGCCGGGTGCTCGACAACGGTGCCGTTGCGCATCAGGGGCGGGCCCGACTTGCCGTCGCGCGCGACGTTCATGTCGTTCGAGTACGGGATGCCGAAGTAAGAGTCGAAGCCCTGCCTCATGGGCAGGAACTGCGGCAGGTGTCCCAGGTGCCACTTGCCCACACAGGCCGTGGCGTAGCCCCGTCCCTTGAGCAGATCGGCGATGGTAATCTCGTCCGGGTGCAGGCCGCGCGGCGAGTTCTGAAACAGCACGCCACCCCCCGGCTTTTCCTCGCCCTTGACGAGGCGCGTGAAGACGTTCATGTGGACCCGCTGCGGGTAGCAGCCGGTCATCAGGGCCGCCCGGGAAGGCGAACACACGCTGGCCGCCACGTAGAAGTCCGTGAAGCGGACGCCCTCGGCGGCCATGCGGTCGAGGTGCGGCGTCCGGATGAGCGGCGACCCGAAGCAACCCAGGTCCTGGTACCCCTGGTCGTCGGTGAAGATGATGACGACGTTCGGGGGGCGTCCGGCCTGGCCGGCGCCCTGCCTGGCGGTCGTGCCGCACCCCGGCAACACGAGCGCGGCCGCACCCGCGCCCATCGCCCCGAGGAAATCGCGTCGCTTCATCGATGACCTCCTTCACGGATCTGCCGCGCTGCCCGCGCGGCACTGTGCGTCCGAAACTACCCATCCCGCGGTCCCGCGGCAAGGGGCAACCTCGCCCCTTGGGCTGCCGGGCATTTTCGCCGCGGGCCCGGCCGTGGCGCGGTATCATGCCGCGGACGCGCGGGGCAAGCCCCGCGGCTAACTCGGCGCGACGGGCGGGTAACTCGGTGCGGCCCCGCGGCTAACTCGGCGCGACCCCGCGGCTAACTCGGCGCGACGGGCGGGTAGGGAGGCACAGGATGGTGACAGCCGAAGCGGTGGCCTTGGTCGCGGTGGTGGCGGGGGCGCTGGCGTGCGGCGCGGCGGCGGCAGCGGCCGGCACGCCCCCCGCGCCTCAAGCCGAGTGGCTCCAGCGGCGTCTCGAGTGGTTCCAGGACCAGCGGTTCGGCCTGTTCGTCCACTGGGGCATCTACAGCCAGTGGGGATGCATCGAGTCATGGCCGCTGGTGGAGGTCGACCAATGGGCCCGGCCCGACGACCTGGCGTGCTGGGTCGAGCGCGGCAAAGACATGGAGCGGTTCAAGCGCGATTACTTCGCCCTGAACCGGACGTTCAACCCGCGCCGGTTCGACCCCGGCCGCTGGGCCGACCTGGCCCGGCGGGCCGGCATGAAGTACATGGTCTTCACCACGAAACACCACGACGGGTTCTCGATGTTCGACACCCGCCAGACGGACTTCCGCGTGACGCACGCCGACTGCCCGTACTCGCGGCAGCCGCAGCCGGACATCGCCCGGGCGGTGTTCGACGCCTTCCGGGCCCGGGGCTTCGGCATCGGGGTCTACTTCTCGAAGTCCGATTGGCACTCGCCGTATTACTGGGACGGCGACCGTCCGGACATCGCCCCCCTGCCGGCACGCCTGGGTCCTCAAAATGACCCCGGCGCCCGGTTGATGCCGCGGGACAAATTCGGGCGGCTCGCCTTTGACAAGCGGCCGGCCACGCCGTATCATGGACCGCTCAGACGCCCGAACCCAAGCCGGAAGGGGGCAAGCCAATGGCCCAATGCGACAACCAGAAGAAGAACCTGGCGGACTGCACGTGCACCTACGTGTCGTGCGATCGGCGCGGCCTGTGCTGCCTGTGCGTGGCGTATCACCGCGACAACGGGGAGTTGCCCGGGTGTTTGTTCCCGCCGGAGGCCGAGAAGACGTACGACCGCAGCGCCCGGAAATATGTCGAGGTCATGAAGGACCGCGTGTAACCGCGGGGGCCGCCGATGATCGTCATCATCGACAACTACGATTCGTTCACGTACAACCTGGTCCAGCGCCTGGGAGAGTTGGACCCGGGGTTGGACCTGCGGGTGTTCCGCAACGACAAGGTCACGCCGGAGGAGGTCGAGGCGCTGGGGCCCAGTCGCATCATCATCTCGCCCGGCCCCTGCACGCCGCGCGAAGGCGGCGTCTCGAACGACATCGTGCGGCGGTTCGGCGGCAAGGTGCCGCTGATGGGCGTCTGCCTGGGGCATCAGTGCATCGGCTTCGTGTTCGGCGCCGACATCGTGCGGGCCGACCGCCTGATGCACGGCAAGACCAGCATGGTTTATCACGATGGGAGGACCCTCTTTGAAGGCATCGCGAACCCGTTTGAAGCGACACGGTACCACAGCCTCATCGTCCGGCGCGGCAGCGTTCCCGCCGACTTCGAGGTCTCAGCCTGGACCGACCAGGACGAGATTATGGGCATCCGCCATCGGCGATGGCCGCTGGAAGGCCTCCAGTTTCATCCGGAGAGTTTTCTGACCGCCGAGGGGCCCGCCATCCTGCGGAATTTCCTGCGGATGTCATGACCCCCCCCGGCCGATACGACACGGGGACGTACGTCCCCGTAGGGGCACGACATGTCGTGCCCCTACAACAGAGGCAGGACGTATAAGAGAACCGAAAGCCGGGGGCCGAAGGTCGTGGGAGACAGGACGTGATTCGCTTTAAGTGCGCCTGCGGCAAGCCGTTGAAGGTCGACAACGCGGTCGCCGGCCGACCGGTCCAGTGCCCGCACTGCGGCGCCACGACCCAAGCGCCGCCGGCCGAACTGAGCGGCCCGGAGGCCCTGGCGGCAGCGCTACGCGGCGCCGGCGGGACGACCCCCGACGACATCCCCACGGCCGAGGTCGTCGCGGGACCACCTGCCGGCACCGGCCGGGCCCGCCCGATCCCCCCGGAGGCCGCCCAGGCCATCAAGGGGCTCGACGCATTGGCCAAGGCGGGCCGGCCGGCCCCTGCTGCCAAGCCTGCTCGCCGCACGCCCCCAAAGGCCGCACGCGGCCGCGCGGCAACGGCGGCTCCCGGCCGTTCGGCCATCCCCAACGGACGCCGCCCGCCGGCCGCAGGCAACACCAAGAACGCCGCCATCATCGGCGGGGTGGCGGCGGTAGGCATTATCATCGTCGCGGTCATCATCGCGGCCCTGGTCGGCGGCGGCGGAAACGAGGCCGAGACCAAGAAGAATCCGGCACCCGAGACGGCGGTCTACGAGACGGTCGACGAGACCCCCAAGTCCAAGGGGTACAGACTCCACCAGCCCGGCGAACTGTTCGGCGGCCTGCCGTACGAGACCGAAAAAGAAGAGACCGCCAAGCCCGCGCCGGCCCCCGCCGGTAACTGACCCCACCGATGGAAAGGTGGGGCACGCCCCACCCTACGTGCCATCAGCAAGGGTGGGGCACGCCCCGCCCTACGTGCCATCAGAAAAGGTGGGGCACGCCTCACCCGACGTGTCCTGGGCAGCGGGTACTCCCTTGGGCGCATGGCATTTTTATTGACACCCCTTTTGCGCCACCCCTATACTCGCTGGCTGCCGGGGTCCGGGTGCGCCTCGGGTATGTCGATTGACCGCGAGAGCCACGTGAACCGTACGAGCTCTACTATCGTTGCCGCCCTCGTGAGTGTGGCGTTGGCGCTGCTGGCCGCCGGGGCTGGAGCGCGCGCCGCCGAGGCCGAGGCCACCGCCTCCCCCGCCTCCATGATCCAGGTCACGGGCCGCGTCATCCACACGTGGGACGACTCGGCCGGCGTGCAGGTCATGCTGGTCATCGACGGTCTGACGGTCATGACGGCCCGGGAGCAGTTGACCGCCCGCGACGGGGTCATCTGGTTTGACGAGGGGGCCGCCAAGAAAACCGGCAAGGTGGTCCTGGGCGTCTACGCCGAGACGGGCGTCGAGTACAAGGCCGCCGACGGCAAGGTCGAGCAGTTCGATTCGGTGTACCTGGTGATGGAAAGCGCCGGCGAGGTCAATCTGCACTCGGACGGGGCGCTGCGCGGCAAGGCCGAGGACACGGAGCTCTTTCTGCGGGCGAAGAAGTTGCGGCAGGAGGTCCTGGCCGGCGGCCGGCGCGAGGCGCCCACCGGCGTCACGCCTGCGCCCAAGCCGCCCGAGAAGGTCGAGCCGCCCGGCGTCCGCGAGGCCGGCGTGCCACAGGAGATCAGCATCCTGGCGCAGGACGACGTGCGGCAGGTCAACTTCACGAGTTTCGTCGAGAACGGCATGCGCGTCAGCATCTGGACGGGCGGCGTGTACGTGACCCGCGGCGACATGGAGATGGCCGCCGACAACCTCGTCATCTGGACGCCCGAAGACGCCGTCCGCCAGTCGGTCAGCGGCAAGCCGAAGGCCGACCCGGCGTCGCCCGCCGCCGAGGCGAAGCCGGGCGAGGCCACGCCGCTGCCCGAGCCCGCGGGCGCCGCCCCCGCCCCCGCCGCCAACGCCTCGACAAGCCTGGCGGCCGAGGCGTACTTCGAGGGACACGTCCGCATCAACCAGGGCCGGCGGATGCTCCAGTGCAGCCAACTCTACTACGATTTCCGGCGCGACCAGGCCCTGGCCATCGACACCAAGATCAAGACCTTCGCCAAGACCCGCAATATGCCCGTGTACTACTACGCCCGGGAGGTCCGGCAACTGGGCCAGGGCGTTTTCGTCGGCACCGACGCCAGGATGACGACGTGCGAGTTCGCCCATCCGCACTACACGATGGGCGGCTCGCAGATGACGCTGACCGACCTGACGCCGCCTCCCGGCGAGGACGGCCAGAAACCCGAGTACCGCCGCGTCCGCTTCGTCGGCGAAGACATGACCTTCCGCGTGCGGAGCCTGCCCATCGCGTATTGGCCGAAGACCGCCGGCGACGTGGCCGAAGACGTGACCGCCCTGCGGCGCATCCGCATGGAGAGCCGCTCGAACCGCGGTACGGGCGTCGTCACCCAGTGGCACCTGATGAAACTGCTCGGCATCGAGGCCGAACCGCCCGGCGTCGACCTCTACCTGAACGCCGACCTGTGGTCCGAGCGCGGGCCGGCCCTGGGCGTCGAGTCCGATTACCGCCGCAAAGACTTCTACGGCGAGTTCCTGACCTACTTCCTCCGCGACAGCGGCAAGGACAGCGTCGGAGAAAACGACGTCGAACCCGGCAGCAAGAACCGCGGTCGCATCCTCTGGCGCCATCGCCATTACCTGCCACAGAACTGGGAGTTGACGCTCGAACTGTCGAAGATTACCGACGCGGGGTTCCTCAACGAGTTCTACGAGCGCGAGGACGAGACCGGAAAGACCCAGGAAACCCTCCTCTACCTCAAGAAGCAGGAGGCCGACCAGGCCCTGACGTTCCTGGTGACCGACCGGCTGAACGACTGGCAGACCCTGACCGACTACAACCCGCAGGTCGGCTATAACATGATCGGCCGCAGCCTCTGGCAGGACCACCTGACGTACTTCCAGGACAGCGAGTTGGCGCTGGCCCGGTTCCGGCCGGACGAACGGATGCCGGTGCGCGGCTCGAACACGACGGTCGTGGCCGACACGATCCACGAACTCGACCTGCCGCTGAAACTCGGTTCGGTGAACGTCGTCCCGTTCGCCGAGGTCCGGCTGTCGTACTTCGAGGAGGTGCTCGACCGCTCGGGCAACGAGGACCGCTTTGCCGCCAAGATGGGGACCCGCGCCGCCACCCAGGCGTGGCGGGTCTGGGACGACGTCGAGAGCGACTTCTGGGACATCCATCGGGTGCGGCACGTAAACATCTTCGACGCCAGCGCCTACGCGGCCACCAACAACACGCGGAGCATGGAACTGATTCCCTTCGACGTCGCCGAGGCCGGGACACCCCTGGTCCAGGGCGTCGACGAGACCGGCGTCGTCGAACTGGGGTGGCGCCAGCGGTTCCAGACCAAGCGGGGGCCGCCCGGCAAACGCCAGAACGTCGACTTCCTGACGTTGGACCTGGAGGGCACCTTCTACAGCCAGCGGCAGGCCCCCGACATCGCCCCCGACGGCCGACGGACCTTCAACCGCCTCGACTTCATGACCGACTGGCGCGTTACCGACTCGATGGTTGTCTGGAGCGACACCAACTACAACCTCGACGACGGCACGCTCGACACCTTCGCGGTCGGCACGACGGTCACCCACACGCCGCGGGTCAGTTACACGGTCGGTCACCGTTACATACCCGACGCCGACTCGGCCATCGGCATCTTCGGGTTCGACTACCAGATCAACGAGAAGTGGCGGATGACCGTCCTCCAGCAGTACGACTTCGACCGCGGCCGCAACAACCAGAGCAACTTCATCCTGTCGCGGCGGATGCACCGGTGGGTTATGCGGCTGCGGATCGAACTCGACCCAGGCGAGGACGAGTCGTTCGTCGGCGTCGAGTTCCAGCCCCTCGGATTCTCCGAAATCCAACTGGGCGGCTGAGTTTCGTTTAGCCGTCGCCGGCACGGCGACGGGAACGGCCGCCAGGCATCCTTTGGCCCCTTCCCGCGGGCGTACCGCCCGCGGCTAAACGACGGCCGTCCCCCGGCGATGCCGGGGGCTTGTTCGTTCCCCCGGCCGTGCCGGGGAGCGTTGTTCGGCTTTTCCATCCCCCGGCCGTGCCGGGGGCTTCGCACCGATTTTCGGGGTTGACAGGCCCCCGGAATGGGCTATACTGGCCTCTTCGTGCCGCCGTACGTTTGGCCACAGGGGGGCGTAGCGCGTGCGGCAGGCGCAGCGACCCCGCGGCCGGTCGCGGGAACATTTGAGGGCAGTGAGCGACTCGATGAACACAAAGACCGTATTCCTGACATCCGAGCAGGTCGACCGCACCTGGTGGGTCATCGACGCCAAGGACCGCGTCCTGGGGCGCATGGCCGCCCGCATCGCTCGAATCCTCCAGGGCAAGCACCGGCCCTCGTTCACGCCGAACGCCGACACGGGCGACTTCATCATCGTCATCAACGCCGGCAAGATCCGCGTGACCGGCGCCAAGGCCCGCAACAAGCAGTACGACTGGTACACCTACTACACCGCCGGTCGCAAGGTCCTCACGTACAACGAGATGATCAAGCGGCATCCGACGCGGCCGGTCGAACTGGCCGTCCGCCGCATGATGCCCAAGGGCCGCCTCGGCCGACGCATGTTCTCGAAACTGAAGGTCTATGCCGGGCCCGAGCATCCGCACCAGGCCCAGCAGCCGCAGCCCCTGGAATGGTAGAAACGCGGGAGGAGACCGGCTCGTGACGCAGGCCGCAACCGAATTCAGCAAAGCCAACCCCATCTGGGGCACCGGACGCCGCAAAAGCGCCGTCGCCCGAGTCCGCCTCATGCCGGGCAACGGAAACATCCTCATCAACAAACGCCCGTTGGAGAACTACTTCACCGAGCAGAAAGACCGCGAGAGCGTCCTGAGCGTTCTGGTGGCCACCGGCACCCTGAAGGCCTACGACATCGGCGCCAACGTCGGTGGCGGCGGCCCGACCGGCCAGGCCGACGCCGTCAAACTCGGCATCGCCCGGGCGCTGCACCGGGCCGACCCGTCGTTCGAGCAGGCGCTGCGCGAGGGCAAGTTCCTGACACGCGACCCGCGGATGAAAGAGCGGAAAAAGTACGGCCAGAAGGGCGCCCGCAAGCGGTTCCAATTCTCGAAACGCTGACGCCTCGGCCCATGCGGCGAACTCTCGCGAGCGGCTCCCCGATGGGCCGCTCGCGTTGCTTTAAGGCATAACGAAGGCCCGGGCCCGTCGCGGAGGCCGTCGGCCGCGCGGCCCTTCGAGCCACTAGGACCAAGGAGACCGAACGGATGACCCGCGTCGGAATCATCGGAGCCAGCGGTTACGCCGCCGCCGACCTCATGCGCCTCATGCTCTCGCACCCGGCCGCCCGCATTACGGCCCTGGCCGACCTGCCCGAGAAGTGCGGGCCGCTGTCGGCCCTGTTCCCGCAGTTCGCCGGTCGGCTCGACATCGCCATCATCCCGGCCGACCCGAAGGCCCTCGCGGCCGCCTGCGACGTCGTGTTCCTCGCCCTGCCCCACACGGCCAGCATGACGTACGTCGGCCCCCTGCTGGCCGAGGGCCTGCGCGTCATCGACTTCTCGGCCGACTACCGCCTCCAGACGCCCGGCCTGTACGAAAAGGCCTACGGCCACAAGCCCGACGAGACCAACCTGGCCCACGCCGTCTACGGCATGCCGGAACTGTACCGCGACGCCATCCGGCCCGCCCGGCTCATCGCCAACCCCGGTTGTTACCCCACCAGCGCCATCCTGGGCCTGGCGCCGCTGGTGCGCGAGGGACTCATCGCCCCGAACGACATCATCGTCGATGCCAAGAGCGGCGTCTCCGGAGCCGGCCGCACGCCCAAACTGCTGACCCACTACCCCGAGTGCAACGAGTCGCTCCAGGCGTACGCCATCGGCGTCCACCGGCACCAGCCGGAGATCGCCGAGCAACTGTCGCGCATCGGCAAGGTGAGCGTCGACGTCCTCTTCGTGCCGCACCTCGCGCCGATGGACCGCGGCATCGAATCGACCCTGTACGCCAAGCCGCTTCAGGACCTGACCCGTCAGCGCCTGGCCGACCTCTATCACGCCACCTACGACGCCGAGCCGTTCGTCGTGGTCCGCGACGAGCCGCCCGCCACCAAGCACGTGGCCGGCACGAATTACGTCCACATCTTCCCGACGGTCGCCGGGGGCCGCGTGGTCGTCAGCGCGGTCGTCGACAACCTGACCAAGGGCGCCGCCGGCCAGGCCCTCCAGAACATGAACCTGATGTTCGGACACCCGGAAACGGCAGGCCTGAAATGACCTCTCCCCCCTCGATGCCGGTAGACCGGACGCTGGGCGTCACGTCGCCGCAAGGCTTCCGCGCGGGCACCGCCGCCGCCCACGTCAAGGATTGGGACAAGCCCGACGTGGCCGTCCTGGCGTGCGACGTCGAGGCGGCGGCCGCGGGCGTCTTCACGCAGAACAAACTCTGCGCCGCCCCGGTCATCGTCAGCCGCGAGCACCTGGCCGCGCGGCCGAGCGTGCGCGGCATCGTGGCCAACTCGGGCAACGCCAACGCCGCCACCGGCAACCAGGGCATTGCCGACGCCCGCGAGATGGCCCGGCTGACCGCCGCCGCCATCGGTTGCCCGGCCGAGGCCGTGCTGGTCGGCTCGACGGGCGTTATCGGGCGCCTGATGCCCATGGAGAAGATTCGGGCCGGCATCGGCCAGGCCGCCGCCGCCTTGTCCGCCGGGGCCGAGGCCGACCTGGCCTTCGCCCGCGCCATCATGACCACCGACACGGTGCCCAAGCAGGCCGGCGTCCGCGTCACCCTCGCCGGCCGCACCGTCACGGTGGCCGGCGCCACCAAGGGCGTCGGCATGATGGCCCCCAACATGGCCACGACGCTCGGTTTCGTGACGACCGACGCCGCCGTCCCCGCCCCGCTCCTGCACAAGATTCTGTGCCGCGCGGCCGACGCCACCTACAACTGCCTGACCGTGGACGGCCACACCTCGACCAACGACACGCTCATCCTGCTGGCAAGCGGTCTGGCGATGGTCGGGGCCGCGCCCGTCGCCGAGGGGTCCCGGGAGGCCGCCGCCATGGAGGCCGCCGTCCTGGCCGTCTGCGACAGCCTCGGCCGCCAGATCGTGACCGACGGCGAGGGCGCCACCAAACTCATCGAGGTTCGCGTCACCGGCGCCGCCACCGACGCCGAGGCCCGCGCGGCCGCGTGCGCCATCGCCAACTCGCCGCTCGTCAAGACCGCCTTCTTCGGCGAAGACCCCAACTGGGGCCGCATCGTCTCGGCCGCCGGATACGCCGGCATCTCGAGCGAACCCGAGACCATGCGCCTGGAGATGGGCGGCTTGGTCATCTTCGACCGTGGCACGCCTGTCGAGGCCGATGCGGCCCAACTCAAGGCCGTCATGGCCGCCCGGGAGATCGACGTCCATCTCGACCTCGGCGCCGGCCCCGGCCACGCCCGGTACCTGACCTGCGACTTCAGTTACGACTACGTCAAGATCAACGCCGAGTACACGACGTAGAGGCGGGCCGGCGACCGAAAGGCCTGCCGCTCGCTCGCGCTCGCGGCTAGCATAGGCGATACGAGCCGCGACCGTAGCCGAGCCGCGACCGTAAGGGAGCGGAGGTCCGTCTCATGCCCGACACGGCATCCATCTACCGGGCCCGGTGGGTGATTCCGTCCGCCGGCCCCATCATCGACGACGGCGCCGTCGTGGCGGTCGACGGCCGGATCGCCCGCGTCGGCCCATGGCACCTGGTCGAGCCGCACGTGGCGCCGAGTGATACCGTCGAGCATTTCCCCGAGGCCGCCATCCTGCCCGGCTTCGTCAACGCCCACACGCACCTGGGCCTGTCAGACATGGCGGACAAGTTCCGGCCGACGACGAACTTCACGGCGTGGATCGGCCGGCTGACGGCCCGCCTGTGGGCCCGCTCGAAGGACGCCGCACGCCGGGCCGTCCGTCTGGGCGTGGACCAGTCGCTGGCCGCCGGCACCGTGGCCGCGGCCGACCTGGCGCACGACCCGACGTTCGACGTGCCCGCCGAGGAGGCGCGCGGCCGGTGGACGATCTTCCGCGAACTCTTCCGTTTCGGCCCGGCGGGCCTGGCGGGCGTCGAGAAGGCCGTCGCCACCTTCGACCAGCGCCCCGCCTCGGACAGCAGGCGGGTGGGTCTGGCGCCGCACGCCCCGTACACGGCGGGCGTCGAGGTGTTCCAAGCGGCGCGGCGAGAGGCCCAGGCCCGCGGCTGGCCGGTCTCGACCCACCTGCACGAGACCCAGGACGAGATCGCGTGCACCGAGCGCGGCGAGGGAACGCTGTGCGAGTGGATGCGGCGCCTCAAGGTCCTGCCGGCCGGCTGGCGGCCGACCGGCCTGCGGCCCATCGCGATGCTGGCCGAGGCCGGGTTCTTCTCGGGCCCCGTCCTCGTGGCCCACGCCAACTACCTGACGGACGACGACATCGCGGTTCTGGCCGCGAGCCGCTCGTCGGTGGCGTACTGCCCGCGCAGCCACGCCTTCTTCGGACACACGGACCACCCGTGGCGGCGGCTACTGGCGGCCGGCGTCAACGTGTGCCTGGGCACCGACAGCCTGGCCTCCAGCCCCAGCCTGTCGATCCTCGACGAGGCGCGGCACGTGTTCGCCCACGACCCGTCGGCCGACCCGACGGTCATTCTCGAGATGGCCACGCGCCGCGGCGCCCGCGCCCTGGGACGGGCCCAGGAGATAGGCGACCTCGGCGAAGGCCTGGCGGCCGCGCTGTGTGTCGTCGGCCCCCTGCCCGGGACCGACGACCCGCTGGCGGCGGTCCTCTCGGGTCAGGGGACGCTCGGTCCCGTTGTCGGCATCTGAGGCAAAGACCCTTAGCCGCGACCCGACAGGGGAGCGGCCGTGTTTAAACCCCTGACAAGCCGCCGCTTACGGCCAACGCGCAGTTGCGTTTCCCAGCGCCGCCGGGTAGAATCATGCGATTGCGTCACAGGCCCTGAATGGACCAAGCGATGTCCACACGCGTTCTCATCACCGTCGGTTGCCTGACGGCACTGGTTGCCGGATGCTCATCCGGTTACTACACCCAGGACGCCGACCACGAGGTGTACGGCATCGTGGCCGACAAGAACGCCCAGGCGCTGGGCTCGGTGCGAGAACAGTTCACCGTTCAGCCGAACCCCAACGTGCCGGCGCTGCTCGAGCAGACCCGCCAGAAACCCCCGGCACCGGCCGTGCCGGTCAAGGCCGGCGCCGAGGCGGCGCAGCCGGCGACGCTCGAGACGAGCATCCCGGAGGAATTGCCGCCCCCCGTGCCGGAGCCGGGGCCGGACGCCGTCCGCCTGACGGTGGCCGACGCCATGCGGGTGGCCGTCGGCGCCAGCCGCGACTATCAGACCCAGAAGGAGACGGTGTACCTGGCGGCCCTGGGGCTGACGTTCCAGCGTTACCTCTTCCGGCCCCAGCCGTTCGCCACCGGCACGGTGGACTACGCCAGCGACCACGACGGCGCCAACCGGGTGCGGTCGTGGGACCCGGGGGCCGACGTGGGGGTTTCGCAGGCGCTGGCCGACGGGGCGGTCGTCGCCGGGAGCCTGGGTGTGACGGCGCTGAAGTTCCTGAACCGTCAGTTGGGCGACACGGTGGACTCGACGCTCAACTTCAGCCTCTCGCAGCCCCTGTGGCGGGGCGCCGGGCGGCGGATCGTCCAGGAGAACCTGCTGCAGGCCGAGCGCAACGCCCTGTACGCCATCCGGACGTTCGCGCGGTTCGAGCAGACGTTCGCCGTCAACGTGGCGTCCGAGTACCTCCAGGTGCTCCAGCAGCGCGACGCGGTGCTGAACTCGTGGGAGAGTTACCTGAGCCTGAAGCGCGGGCGCGAGCGGGCCGAGTGGCTCGCCAAGGCCGAATTGCAGGCCGAGTTCGAAGTCGACCAGGCCCGCCAGAGCGAACTGTCGGCCTACAACCGCTGGGTCGTCGAACGCGAGAACTACGTCAACGCGGTCGATTCGTTCAAGATCATGCTCGGCATTCCGGTGACGACCGAGATCGCGCTGGAGCCGGCCGAGTTCGGCCGGCTGAGCGCGGGGGGACTGCGGCAGCCGGACCTCCTGCTGCCCGACGCCATCGACAAGGCCCTGACGACCCGCCTGGACCTGGCGAACACCCGCGAGGGCCTTGAAGACGCCGGCCGCCGCATCCTCATCGCCGAGGACGGTCTGAAGGGCGACGTGGACCTGGTGGCCAGCATCGGGTACGCCTCGCGGGCCGACCGTCCGCAGTCGGCCCGCATCCAACTCAGCCGCGGCGACTACGCCGTCGGGTTCGACATCGACCTGCCGGTGGACCGGCTCCAGGAACGCAACGCCCTGCGCGAGACCCAGTTGGCGCAGCAGGTGGCGACGCGGGCACTGGAGCGGCAGCGCGACGACGTCATCCTGGCCGTGCGCCGGGCCCACCGCCGCCTGCGGCAGGCCCACGAGAGTTACCAGATCCAGCAACGCAGCGTGACGCTGGCCGAACGGCGGGTCGAGTCGACCCAGTTGCTGCTCCAGGCGGGGCGGGCCAAACAGCGCGACGTCCTGGAGGCCGAAAGCGACCTCTTGGGCGCCCGCAACAACCTGACCACCGCGCTGGTTACGCACACGATCGCCGGTCTGGAGTTCGAGCGCGACACGGGAACCCTGCTGGTGGACGAAGAGGGACAGATCCATGGGTGGATCCTTACCGATGACGGGCGCTAGCGCGGCAGCCTCGCGGGCGACGTCGCCTTGGAGGCGGCGGCTGCTGTTGGCCGCCGCGGGGGGCGCGGCCATTCTGGCGGTCGGCGTCGTCGGGGTGTGGGCACTGCTGGGCAGCGGGGGCGCCAAAACGACGGCGGCCGGCGAAACGGCCCGGGCCACCCGCGACCGGCTCGTCGTTACGATTACCGAGAGCGGCGAGATCGACGCCAAACGGTCCGTCGACATCCGCTGCGAGGTCGAGGGTCAGAGCACCATCCTCTGGGTCATCGAGGAGGGAAACCTCGTCAAGAAAGGCGACAAACTGGTCGAACTCGATTCGGCCGACCTCGAGGAGACCGTCCGGGCCCAGGAGATGGTCTACAAGACCGCCAAGGCGGCCTTCGACAAGGCCGACCAGACGGTCCTCATCCAGAAGAGTACCCGCGAGAGCCTGCTGGCCGTGGCAGCGCTCGACGTCAAGTTCAGCCTGCTCGACCTCAAGAAGTACCTGGGCACCGAACTGGCCGATCGGCTCATCGCGAGCCAGGGCAAGGTGGACTTCGAGGCGCTCGTGGCCGACCCCACCTTGGGCGGCGAGGCCCTCCAGAAGAAACGCAAACTCCAGACCGACATCGACTTGGCCAACGAGGAACTCAAACGCGCCGCCAGCAAGGTCGAGTGGACCCGCAAACTCGAAAAACTCGGGTACGTGACGGGCAGCGAACTGGAGGCCGATGAACTGGCCGCCAAACGTAACCAGGTCCTTCTGGACCAGGCCGGGACGGCCCTGGACCTGTTCCTGCGGTACGAGTTCCCCAAGGCCGCCGAGAAGGCGTACACCGATTGGCTCGAGTTCAAGCGCGAATACGACCGCGTCGACGCCCGGACCCAGAGCGAACTGGACAGCGACACGGCCGACCGCGACACGAAGCAGGCGGCCCTGGCCCTGGAGGAGCGACGCCTCAAGAAATTCCAGGACCAACTCGAGAAGACCACGATCCGGGCCCCGCAGCCCGGCATGGTCGTGTACGAGACCGGCCACAGCCGCTTCGGCCAGGCGCCCCCCATGGAGGTCGGATCGAGCGTCCGGCACCAGCAGGTGCTCATCAAGTTGCCCGACCTCTCGGAGATGGACGTCAATGTGAAGTTGCACGAGTCGGTCGTCAAGCAGGCGTCGCTGGGCGCCCCCGCCTACGTAACCATCGACGCGTTCCAGAAAGACCGGCTGACGGGCAAGGTCTCGAAGATCGCGGTCATGCCCGACCGGCAGAACTGGTGGCTGAACCCGGGGCTGAAGGTCTACCGGACGGACGTGGCGCTGGATGCGACGCCCCAGGGCCTGAAGCCCGGGATGAGCGCCCAGGTCGAGATTCTGGCCGACACGCGCAACGACGTCCTCCAGGTCCCCATCTCGGCCGTCCACGTCGACAAGGGGTTCCAGGTGGTCTACGTCAGGACGCCCAAGGGCCCCGAGGTCCGCCGCATCGAGGCGGGCTTGTCGAACGACCAGGCCGTCGAGATGGTCAAGGGCGTCGACGAGGGCGAGGAGGTGTATCTGTACAAGCCCGACGGCGCGCCAGAGATCCAGGTCTCGGAAGAGGAGATCCAGGCGCAGCGGGCGTTCGAGGAGGAGGCCGCCGCCGCCCGGGCCAAGGCCGAACGCGAGGAGCCCGCCGCCCTGCCGGACATGCCGGACCTCAAAAACCTGGACCCCGAGCAGGCCAAGGCGATGCGCGAGAAGTTGGAGAAACTCCCCAAGGCCGAGAGCGACGCCATCCTGAAACGCCTCCGCGACGGCGGCGCCGCGGGCGACGCCACGGACAAGCCCGACCGGTCGCCCCGAGGCGAGGGAACCGGCCGACCCGACAGGACGCGCCCGGAAGGACGCCGACAGCCATGACCCTGGCCCAACTCGTCGACCTGACGAAAACCTACCACATGGGCGCCCACGTGGTCGTCGAGGCGCTTCGTGGCGTCAACCTGACGATCGAGGAGGGCGAATACGTTGCCATCATGGGCGCGTCGGGGTCCGGCAAGAGCACCCTGCTGAACCTCATGGGGTGCCTGGACCGGCCCACCAGCGGCCACTACATCCTGGGGGGCCAGGACGTCTCGAACCTGTCGGACGCCGAACTGAGCGAGGTGCGCGGCCGGCAGATCGGGTTCATCTTCCAGTCGTTCAACCTGATTCCGCAACTGACGGCCCTCGACAACATCGAGGTGCCGCTCTTCTACCAGGGCATCCACCGCCACGAACGCCGGCGCCGCAGCCAGGAACTGGCCGAACGCGTGGGCCTGGGCGACCGGGCGCGGCACCGGCCGATGGAACTGTCGGGCGGCGAGCAGCAGCGGGTGGCCATCGCCCGGGCCCTCTCGAACGACCCGCTCATCCTCCTGGCCGACGAGCCGACCGGCAACCTCGACTCCAAGACCGGCCAGGAGATTCTCGCCCTGTTCAACGACCTGTCGGCGCGCGGCCGGACGCTGATCGTCGTCACCCACGACCCGGCCATCGGCAGCCGCACGCACAAGACCGTCCGCGTCGCCGACGGGACCATCGTCAGTCACGACGGGAACTGACATGCTGTCACTGAAGTCCATGGAAATCCTGCGGCTGGGCGTGAAGAACCTCTTCGTGCACCCGGCGCGCAGCGTCCTGACGATGCTGGGCATCCTGTTCGGCGTCACCGCGGTCATCGCCACGTTGGCCGTCGTGGAAGGCATCAGCGAGAAGATGCAGGAAGAGGTCCTTCGGATGGGGGCCACCAACATCATCGTCGAGGCGGTCAAGCCTTCCGAGAGCGAGTCGACGACACAGGCCTCGGCCAGCGGCGTCGCCCTGGTCTACGGCCTGACGTACGCGGACGCCGAGCGAATCCAGTCGAGCATTCCGGGCACGAACGTCGTCGTGCCCGCCCGCCGCATTCCCACCACCGCCCGGCACGTGACCCAGCGGATCCGCGTCGAGACGCTCGGCACGGTGCCCTGGTACAACGACACGTACGGCATCCAGATGGCGGGGGGGCGGTGGCTCACGGCGATGGACATGCGCAAAGTCGCCAACGTCTGCGTCCTGGGCGCCGGCGTCGCCAAGGCCTTGTTTCCGCGCGAGGAACCCGTCGGCCGGAACGTCTGGCTCGGCGAGTACGCCTACCACGTGGTCGGGGTGCTGGCGGCGCGCGGCAAGTCGTCATCGACCGGCGACAGCAACGGGGCGGACTACGACCGGGCGGTCTACATTCCCCTGACGGCCGCCAGCCGACGATTCGGCGAGGTCGTGACCAACCAGTCGGCCGGCAACCGGTCGTTCGAGATTTGCGAACTGCACGAGATCACCGTCAAGGTGGCCTCGGCCGAGGAGGTCCGACCGGCGGCCCGCATCATCGCCGGCCTGCTCGAACGGTTCCACGATCCGGACAAGAAGGACTGGGCGGTGCGCGTGCCCCTGGAACGGCTCGAGGCCCTGGAACGCACGAAGTGGCTGTTCGTCGTGCTGGGCGTCTCGATTGCCGCCATCAGCCTGCTCGTCGGCGGCATCGGCATCATGAACATCATGCTGGCCAGCGTGACCGAACGCACCCGCGAGATCGGCATCCGCCGCGCCATGGGCGCCAAACGCCGCGACATCATCAGCCAGTTCCTCGTCGAGACGGTCGTTCTCTCGACCGTGGGCGGCGTCGTGGGCGTGCCGGTGGGCGTCGTGCTGGCCATCGTCATCCCGCGGCTTCTGACGAAGGCCGCCACCATGCTCGGCGTCGGCGGCGAGGCCGCCCTCTCGAGCCTCTCGCGGACCGTCGTCACCCCGGGCGCCGTCATCCTGGCGCTGGGGACGAGTGTCCTGGTGGGCGTGGTCAGCGGCGTGTACCCGGCCTACCGGGCAGCACAAATGGACCCCATCCGCGCCCTGCGGCACGAGTGAAAGACGAATATCGAACAAGGAATGTCCAACCGCAGAAGGATGAAGTGAACACCCACGGCTCGTGGGTGTGCCTGGAAATCAAGAAGCACAAGACAGAATGGCATATGGAGATTTTCCTTGCCCTGTCAGGCAAGGTGTAGTACACTCCGACTATGCAACCGCTGGTAGGGGGGCCGTCATGTCCAGGAAGCGCCGTGCTGTGGGCTTGGTGTGGTTGCTTGCAGCGGCTTTGGTGGGTCACGCCCATGCCGAAGATGCCGCTCCCAATCAGCCGCAGACCTACTATGTAATCCCTATCAAGGGTGTAATCGGGAGGCACTTCACGGCTGGGCGGATGCAGGCTTGTCTGAAAGAGGCGGAGCGATTGAAGCCTGCCGTGGTTGTCCTTGAACTGGACACCGGTGGAGGCGACATCATTGACGCGGAGCGCATCGTGGACCTTATCATTGCGCACAAGGATTTGCGGTTTGTCGCCTTTGTCCGTAAAGCCCTATCAGCCGGCGCCACAATAGCCCTGGCGTGCGAGAAGATCTTTGTTGCCGAGTCGGCTACAATCGGGGGCGCGGTATCTTATTCTGTGGGAAGCGACGGAATCCCACAGCGATTACCTGCTGATGTTGCTGAGAAGTTCCAGTCGGTTTGGCGAGCCGTGTGCCGCAAGGCAGCCGAGCACGGCGGCCACCCGACCCTCATCGCCGAGGCGATGGTTGATCCCGCCTTCGCTCTGACTACGCGCGAAGAAGGGGGGAAACCCGTCTTTGAAAGAGATGGCCAGGGGAAAGTGCTTAAGGCGAAGGGCCGAATCCTGACGCTTACAGCGCGCGAAGCCATTGACTGCAGGATCGCCCAGGCGATGGTCCTTGACCTCCAGGGCATCGCGCAACATTTGGGAATGCCTAACTGGAAACAGACTGGCGAGCGGCCAGAAGTGCAGCCGGCGAAGGGGGGCGTGCCACAACAACTCGCCTCAGACGCATTTGCAGCTCCGGACTCGCTGTATGAAATGCTCTACCAGAAAGTGTTGTCGCTTGGTTTAACCGAGAAACAGACGCAATTGAAGAGGACGAAAGCCCTGGAAGACTGGCAAGCGTGGTTGAAGCGCGAGCGTGTGCAAGGCCGTGGCGTTCAGTGGACCATGGTCCTTGTGGAGGCCTCGGAAGGCGAAATGAGGATGGTGCCAGATACCGGGGACTCCCAAACCGGGGCGTATCTGAAGAGCATGACAGCCAAGCTTGCTGGGTCTGTTCGAGGGCCTAGCATGACGGTGGAACTATTCACGAAGATTCGGCCAACCATCGAGTTCAACCTGTTGGGTGGATTTGGGGGGTTACGTAAAGTACGGGGAGAGTACTACCAAGACCGCGAAGTGGCTCCAGGACAAAAAGAATATCTGGATAATCTAGAGAGGCAGACGCGCGACTACCCCTTGAAGGTCACGGCAAAGGCCCCTAATGAGCCGCGCGTTTTCCGCGTCGTGGCCTGGGTGAGTGCGCGTTACAGAGATGCCCTTGGACGAGTCGGCCCAGAAAGCGATGTGGTCCTGTCAGGCAAAATCGGTGAAGTAGTGCCGTACCTGTCCGACGATGGGGTCTTACTTGTTGAGATTATTCTGGACCAATGCGAGTTGATGCAGGAGCCTGCGGCAGGGAGTTCCGGGGCCGAGGAGCACGCAGATAGCAACAGCAGGCTGAAAAAGCAGGAAGTGCTGCGACTACTTGGCCTACAGAGACAGGCTTTTCTCGCGGCTGGAACCCGAGGAGTGGATGCCCTGAAGCGGGCACTCGAGGCGGGAGAATCTGAGGACAAAGCTTGGGACCGAGTACTCGAGGTGCAGCAACAAAACGCGCGGGAGCGCGCTCAAACTGAGCAAGGAGATACGGCCACGCGAGGAATAAACTTCGGCAGAATCATCGGAACCTCGCCAAGGGACATCCTCAACCGTGGCAAAGATTGGAATCCTGATTGAAGCCGAGATAAGTATCGGTTCTCTTTGTCGCGAAATTACATTCGGGCCAAAATGCATGAGAAGGCGATCCTTACCTCAAGCAAATGATCGAGTAGTACGGCCATACCGACTACGCGAAGCAAGCGGGCCAGTTAAGTCAGGAAGCCCTGCCGATCATAGAGGCACGGACGGAACAGGTAGGTAGCCCGCCCAAGGAGGTTCCGCGCGCCCGCGGGTTACAAGAGAGCAAGCAATGATAATACGCGTAGTTCGGGGGTTGATTTCTCCCCCGGCATTCCATCATGATCGGGAGCCACCTTCCGTGCACAGTCGTGCCCCGCAACTTCGATAATGCGGATAAGGTTTTCTTGAAAGGGATTCCTATGGATGATGACGCTGGAACCGGCCCGCAAAGGGGACACTACCAATTCGACCTCGACTGCCGCGTGGAGACCTGCATTGACGAGTACGAGCAGGACATGACGGACTGGTACGCTAAGGGCGGGCCGACTGATCCCGAACTGTCGGCTGCGATTTTTGAGCAAGCCAAGCGGTTCGCCGACCACGTTCTCAAGGCAGCGGACCAACTGGTGCCTCCGAAGCCAACCGATTGCGCCTTGGTCGAACTGGAGTTGAAGCAATTCATAGACCAGTTCGAAGCCTATCTGGCAGAACTGGCGGCCATCGTGGAGCAGAAGGGCCTGTCCCCCGATGCGTTCCTGACCGCCTTCAGAGGGATGGCCAGCGACACCCGCCCAGAGGACGGCACGATCCTGAAAATTGTTTGGGAACTCCTGCTCATCCGATCCATGGGGGACGCTGTCGAACGCGCGCGAAAGGTCGCAACGCGCCTTCTTCTGCTTTCCCCCCTGCGCGTTCCGCTGAACCCCACCAAACGCACGCGCGCTTTCCTCAAACAGGCCGTTCAGTGCTTCGTGTGGGGGTTTAATGTTCCATGTATCGTGTTCTGCCGAAGCGTCATCGACGTTACACTGAAGGACGCCGGAATCCGCAACGGATCCCTGCAGCAGCGCATCAACAACGCACCGGCCCAATTGCTGGATGCTGAAGGCAAGAGCTACGCGCATGAGGTTAGATGTCTATGCAACGATGCCATTCACGACAAGCCGTTGGCGATGAAAGATGTTCTGGACGTCATCCGCAAGACGCTCATAGTCTTGCAGCAGATCACCCAAGGAGCGCCGCCTGAGTAGAATCCGCTACATAACCCCTCTGCCCTTGCACCAAGGGCTGGCGTAATCCGAGCGCGAACTTGAATCGCCGGCCGCATCCTGGCATAATCGTCGTACGTGAGGAACACGTGCCGGGAGCAGGCACTCGGCCAAGGAGGGCCCTGTGACCAGCAAACAGCAAGCGGCCGAAATCATCTCGCGGCTGCCTGACGACGCGACGGCCGCCGATATCATCGCCGAACTGTACGTCCAGATGAAGATCGAGACGGGCCTCCGGGAACTCGACGAAGAACGGGGCATCAGCCACGCCGAAGCCAAGGAGCGGCTTCACGAATGGCTCACCTGAGTAGCCTCTAGCCTCTGGCCTGTAGCCTCTAGCCTGTAGCCTGTAGCCTACTTCACCACCAACACCGGGCAGACCGACCGGTCGATGATCTGCTGGCGCTGGCGGGCCAGCAGGTCGCGGGTGACCTGGGACGACTGAAAGCCCCCCAGCGCAATAAGGTCGACGCCGCGCTGTTGGACTTCGCGCGGCACGACGGTCTCGGTGTTGCCGGTCAGGAGGACCTCTTCGGCGAGGACTTTGCGGTCGAGGGCGCGCCGGCAGACCTCGGCCAATTGGCGGCGGGAACTCTGTTCGAGTTCCTTCTCGAACTCGCCCATTTCGGCATCGACGAGGATCTTGACGCTCAGCAGTTGGCGCAGGGTGTCGGTGTCGACGACCGCCATCGCCGTGAGTTTGGCGCCCAGACTGCGCGCCAGTTCGATGGCCACATCGGCGGCGTTGTACGACGAGTCGGTGCCATCGACCAGGACGAGAATGTGGTTGACGGGCGACTTAGCCATGACTCCCGCTCCCTTCGACCGCCTGGGCAAGCCGGTCTCTGATCATGCGCAGGATGATGAACGACTCTCGCTCGCGTTCCTCGAGGCTCGAAACGATGTAGCCGATCGTTTCGGTGTAGTCCGGAATGAAGACCTTCGACAGGGCATTCGTGCGGCGCTGGGTCTTTTTCAGTTCCCTGGCCAGCCGCAGCACCGCGTTTTCCAGTTCGGCCAGTTCGCCCAGCAGGTCGAGCAGGCCGGCAAACCGGCGCATCGTCTCGTCGGTGTTGGCGCTCGTGCCGACCACGCCGAACTGGACGCCCGGGCTCTCGGCCGTCACCGACACGGTCGGCAGGCGGATGCCCATCAGCGCCTGGTCCGACAGGTCCACCTCGTGCTCCAGCCGCACGCCCAGGGCGGCCCGGTCGAGGGCGCTGGAACCGACCTCCAGCGTCGCCTCGCGCAGCACCGCGAAGGCCCCGGCCATGGCCTCGCCGACGCGGCGTTCGGCGTCGCGGGCCCGGCCCAGCCGGCTCATCATCTCGAAGATCAGGATCTGGCGCTTCTGCTCGAGGAGGTCGTACCCTTCCTCGGCAAATTCGAGTTGGCGCGACAGCGCCAGGTAACTCGATTTCGTCGGCGCCACGTGCAACTTGGCCATGGTTCACCCTTACGGCCGCGACGCCCCGCTTACGCGTCCCGGCCGGCTCCCGGCGCGCCGGACCCGGCCGGCTCATCGGGCGTTGCCCCATCTTTCTCGCGGTAATGCGCATCGATCAGCGCGTCGCTCAGGCGGTGCAACTCGTCTCGCGGCAGGATCGACAGCACGTCCCAGCCCAGTTCCAGCGTCTGGGTGATGCTCCGGTCCTCGAACTCGCCCTGGCTCAGGAACCGCTTCTCGAACGCGTTGCCGAACTCCAGGTACGTCTTGTCCAGAAGGCCCAACTCCTCTTCGCCGATGACGTCGGCCAGGCCGCGCACCTGTTTCACCCGGGCGTAGCCGGCGAACAACTGGCTCGCCAGGGCCGGGTGATCGTCCCGCGTATACCCCTCGCCGACGCCGTCCTTCATCAGCCGCGACAGGCTCGGCAGCCCGGCGATGGGCGGGTAGATGCCGCGCTGCGACAGGTCGCGGTCGAGCACGATCTGGCCCTCGGTAATGTAGCCCGTCAGGTCGGGCACCGGGTGGCTGATGTCGTCGGACGGCATCGTCAGGATCGCCATCTGGGTAATCGACCCGGGCGAGTCCTCGATGCGGCCGGCGCGCTCGTACAGGCTCGCGAGGTCCGAGTAGAGGTACCCGGGGTACCCCTTGCGTCCGGGGATTTCGCCGCGGGCCGTGCCGACCTCGCGCAGCGACTCGCAGTAGTTGGTCATGTCGGTCATCAGCACCAGCACGTGCTGGCCGCAGTCGAACGCCAGGTGTTCGGCCATGGTGGAGGCGGCGCGGGGGGTCAGGAGGCGCTCGACGCTTGGCGCGTCGGCCAGCGACAGAAACATGGCCACGCGGGCCAGAACGCCCGAGTTCTCGAACGTCCGGATGAAGAACTCCGCCACGTCGTGCTTGACGCCCATGGCGGCGAACACGATCGAGAACTCGCTCGCCTCGTCCAGCAGTTTCGACTGGCGGACGATCTGGGCCGCGAGGCGGTCGTGCGGCAGGCCGTTGCCGGAGAAGATGGGCAACTTCTGCCCGCGCACCAGGGCGTTCATGCCGTCGATGGCCGACAGGCCCGTCTGGATGAACTCCCGCGGGTACCGCCGCGCGTACGGGTTGATGGGCAGGCCGTTGATGTCGCGCCGGTCGGCCGACAGCGGCGGCGGGCCACCGTCGACCGGTCGGCCCAGGCCGTCGAACACCCGGCCCAGCATCCGCCGCGACACCGGCAGCCGGAAACTCTCGCCCAGAAACCGCGCCCGCGTCCGCTCGTTCGACAGGCCCGTCGTCCCCTCGAGCACCTGGACCACCGCCAGGGTGTCCGAGACGTCGAGGACGCGGCCGAGGCGCGGTCGGCCCTCGGCGTCGATAATCTCGACCGTCTCGTCGGACCCGACGTCGCGCACGCGGTCGACGAACACCAGCGGCCCGTCGATCCGCGCCGAGCCCACGTACTGGAGGCCGTAATCCCGGATTTCGCCTTTCAGTTCCGACACGTCGTCACCTCTGCCTGACGTACTGCTTCTCGAACGCGTCGAGGGCCTCGTTGACGCGAGCCTCGAACGCCTGAAGCGCCTCGGTCTCGTCGTTGCCGTAGGCGCCCTTGGCCCGCATGATCTCGGCCACGACGGGCAGTTGCCGCAACTCCGCCAGCGGCGCCCCGGCCTGGATCATGTCGCGGCCGCGACGATAGAGCGTCAGGATGATCCGCAGCAGGGCCACCTGGCGCCGCGGCGAGCAATACATGTCTTTCTTGTCGAAGGCGCTCTGCGTCAGAAACCCGTCCTTGAGCATCTCGGCAACGAACAGGATGACCCGCTGCGTGTCGGGCAACACGTCGGGCCCGACGAGTTTGACGATCTGCTGAAGCCGGTCCTCGCGTTGGAGGACCGTCATGGCCTCGGCCCGCAGGGCAGCCCACTCGGGGGCGTGCTTGTCCCACCAGCCGGCCACGTCCTCGACGTACTCCGAATAGGACCGCAGCCAATGGATGGACGGGTAGTGGCGGGCGTTGGCCAAGTCGGTGTCGAGCGCCCAGAAACACCGGATGAACCGGCGGGTGTGCTGCGTGACCGGCTCGGAGAAGTCGCCGCCCGGCGGGCTGACGGCCCCCACGATGCTGACCGACCCGCGGTCTCCGCCCAGGGTCGTCACCGCCCCGCCGCGCTCGTAGAACTGCGCCAGCCGCGTCGGCAGCGACGCCGGGAAACCCTCCTCGGCGGGCATCTCTTCGAGGCGTGCCGCCAGTTCCCGCAGGGCCTCGGCCCAGCGGCTGGTCGAGTCGGCGAAGACGGCCACGTTGCGGCCCTGGTCGCGGTAGTACTCGGCCAGCGTGATGCCGGTGTAGATGGAGACCTCCCGGGCCGCCACGGGCATGTTGCTCGTGTTGGCGATCAGGATGGTGCGTTCCATGAGGGGCCGGCCGGCCCACGGGTCGACCAGTTTCGGGAACTCGCGCAGCACGTCGGTCATCTCGTTGCCGCGCTCGCCGCAACCGATGTACACGATGATCTCGGCGTCGGACCACTTCGCCAACTGGTGCTGGGTGATGGTCTTGCCGGTGCCAAAGCCGCCCGGGATGGCGGCCGTGCCGCCCTTGCCGATGGGGAAGAACGTGTCGATGACGCGCTGGCCGGTGATGAGGGGCTCGGTCACGCGCAGGCGCTCGCGGATGGGCCGTGCCCGGCGGACCGGCCACCGCTGGACCATCGTCAGGTCCTTCGGCCCGGCGGGGGTCTCGACGACCGCGATCTTGTCCTCGATGGTGTACTCGCCCTTGTCGGCGATCCACGTCAGTTTGCCGCCGACGCCGGGCGGCACCAGGATGCGGTGGTGGACGAGTTGCGTCTCCAGGACGTCGCCGATGGTCTGCCCCTCGGTCACGTCGCGGCCGGCCTCGACGGCGGGCACGAACGGCCATCGCTTCCGGACATCGAGCGGCGCCACCTTCTCGCCGCGCGCGATCCAGGCGCCGCTGTGAGCCTGGATGTCGCGCAGGGGCCGCTCGATGCCGTCGTAGATGTTGCCGATGAGGCCCGGCCCCAGGCTCACCGAAAGCGGCGCGCCGGTGCAGCGAACCGGGGCCCCCGGCTTGAGCATCGTGGTGTTCTCGTAGACCTGGATGGTGGCCCGGTCGTCGACCAGGCGGACGACCTCGCCCACGAGGCCCAGTTCGCCGACCTCCACCACCTCGTACATACCGGCGTCGCGCATGCCGCGGGCCGTGACGATGGGACCGCTGACGCGGGTGACGCAGGGCGAGGTTGTCGCTGTCTCGGTCGACATAGGTCAGGACTCCTTGGGCGCCGCGTCGGCGGCCGGGCCGGCGTCGTCGGCCTTGTCGAGCGACAGGTCGGCGGCAACCTGGCGGCGAAGCGCCGGCCAGAACCGGTCCAGCCGGCCCAGCAGACTGTCATCCCAGACTTGGCGGCCGTCGGCGTCGCGGACGATCACGCCGCCGTCGATGGGGGCCGCCTCCGGCGCCACCTCGATTCGCAGCCCCTCGCGGCCGACGCGCCGGCGGACCTCCTCCGCCAGGTCGGCCCCGAAGGCCTGCCGGTCGGCCTCCGACAGGACCAGCACGAACGCCTGGCCCGCCATCCGCGCCACGGCCTCGGCCGCCAGGGACGCCACGGTGGCGCGGTAGTCAAATCCCTCGTGCGTCGGCAGACGGCGACGTGCCTCATCGTAGACCGACTGAAGCAGGTCCTCCGTCCGGCGTGCCCGCATGCGGCCGACCTCGACGGGCACCGTCGCCAGGGCCAGCCGGTGCCGGCGCTCGGCCTCCTGGCGGGCGGCCTCGATCCGCTCTCGGCGCTCGTCGTCGGCCTGGGTCTTGGCCTTGTCGAGGATCTCCTGGGCCTCGCGGCGGGCGCGTGCGGCGGTCCGCTCGGCCTGCCGCCCGGCGTCGGCGAGGATCTCCTCGGTCAGGGCGCTCCCGGGGTCCGTGCTTTCAGCGGCCACTTACGTCTCCTCCTCCTGCCCGACTCGGATGCCGACGGCCTCCTGGACGAACTCGCGGAGGGTCTTGCGCCCGGGCATCGGCCCTTCGGGGCCGGGGACCTCGACCACGAGCGGCCGGCCCTGCCCCATCCGGATCGCATCGACCTCGCGCCGGATGTCCGCCGCCACGACGTCGGTGATGATGACGATGCCGAGGTCGGCCCGGCGTGCGGCGCGCGCCAGGGCCTCGGCGGCCTCCGCCGCCGTCTCGACGACCTGGCCGTCGACGCCGGCCAACCGGAAGCCGCGGACGGTATCCTCGTCGGCGATGCAGAAGAACTTCACGCGTCGCCTCCGTTACGGGATCTTCGCGAGCAGCATCATCGCGACGACGAATCCCAGGACCGCCAGACCTTCGGCCAGGGCGACGAACAGCAGGCTTCGGGTCAGCAGTTCGGGCTTTTCGGCCGCGGCGCCCAGCGCCGCCGACCCGATCTTGCCGACGGCGTACGCCGCCCCGAGGATGCTGACGGCCGTCACGAACGCGACCGACGCCGCCAGGGCAACCGTCCTGGCAACGTCGGTGCCCATCCCGCCGCCCTGGTCGGCCGGCGTCTTCTCTTCGGCCAGCGCGGCGGCGGCCACCAGGCCGACCAGGACGACCGCGCCCATCAGACGAAGATGCGTCATCGTACAGACCTCCTCCTGTGCTTGAGGCTACTGATCCTGTTCTTTCGTATCCAGCCGGAAGGGCGTGAACGCCCGCCCGCTCCCGGAGAAAAACTTGCCGAAGAACTCGTAGTATTGCAGACGCAGCGCCTGGACCGACGCGATGATGCCCTCCAGGACAATCGTCAGCACGTTTCCGACTATCAGGATGACGACGTACAGGACGCCGCCAAGCCCGGCCCCGGCCATCTTGTGCGTCTGCTCGGCCATCATCAGGGTCGCGTACAGAATGGCCGCATGGCTCATCGCGTACGCCCCCAGCCGCACAAAACTGATCGTGTTGGCCATGTAACTGAGGACGCCCTCGAACAGTTCGACAGCCGACTCGAAGACCGCCTCGAACAGGTTGCCGCTGTGCGGCGTGCGTCCGGCCCTGCGGCACAGGACGTAGTGCACGGGTTCCTTGAGGAACATCGCGGTCATCGGCACGGCCAGCAGCAGGATGTACCAGACGGGACCCATCTCGTGCTTCAGCACGACGGCCTTGATGAAGATGGCCAGGGCGCCCCAGTAGAAGATGGCCCCCGCGGCGCCAAACTTGTCGAGCGTGCCGCCGATGACGTCGCCGCGGCGGAACCGGTTGATCATGTTCAGGACGAGGCCCAGGCTGACGACCACCACGCCGAACCCCATGGCCACCACGAGCAACTGC
>DATKZB010000192.1:0-2338 GCA_035528235.1 Phycisphaerae bacterium | reverse complement strand
CAACCCGAGTTTCGAGATGGGCTCGGGGTCGTGGCGGATGGACAAGGACAAGGGCACCGAGGCGTCGTTCGCCGTCGACTCGGCCGAGGCCGCCGACGGTCGCCACAGCATGGTCGTCACCATCGAGAAGGTGGCGGGGTGGGGCACACAGTTCGGCCAGACGTTCGAGGCGGGCGCGCGCGGCAAGACGTACACCTTCGCCGTGGTGGCCCGGAGCGTGGGCGGGCCGGTGCCGGTCCGCCTGGAGATCGAGCGGCCCGCCAATCCGTACGACCGGGTCGTCCGTAGCGAGGTCTTCACCCTGGCGCCCGACAAATGGACGGAACTGCACGTCACGTTCAAGGTCGAGAAGGATTACCCCGAGGGTTGGTTCGCGTACATAAGTTGCACGGCGGCGGGCGCCCGGTATCGGGTCGATCTCTTCCGCCTGGCCGAGGGTAAGTACGTTCCTTACCAGGAGGCGACCAAAGCCGACGCGGCCGGCGCCGCGGCCCGCCTGTTCGACACGGGTACCGCCTCGGCCGCGCCGCTCTCGCCCGACGCCGTCGTCAAGCGACAGGGGTGGACGGCTCTGGCCGAGGACGACACGTCGCACGCCTTCCGGGGCGACGCCGTGCTCGTGAACGACCGGCTGGCGGTCGTCGTGCGCCGCCAGGGCCGGGGCGCCGAGGTCTATGCGGCGCGCGGGGCCGGTGCGGCCATGCGGGCCGTGCTGGCGCCGGCGGCGCCGGGCGGCGCGCCGCCCGAGCGGCTGGCGTCGGTCAAGGTCACGGCGAACGATCCCGGTGCCGTGGCGGTCGATGCGGCATACGCGGCGGGGGGCAAGACGTTCTCGGTCAATCTCTCCCTGGCCATGGGCCAGCCGTTCGTCGAGACCGTGCCGCGCGCGGCCGCGGCGTTGGCCGTCGAGGCGCCGTGCCGTTTCGCGGTGCTGCCCGACTTTTTTGCCGACGACCTGGTGATCGACGCCGCCGAGTTGCCGGCGGCCCAGGCGGAACTGGCGGCCGACCATTTCCTGCTGCACCTGGTGCCGGGCGGCGAGGCCATCGTCATGGCCGTCTGGGACCCCGCGGGCGAGTACGCCGAGGCGACAATCGCGGGCGACGGCGACGCGCGACGCATCGAGCGGTCGGTCATCCCGTACGGCAAGAAGGGCAAGGTCTGGGTGGCCGTGCTCGAAGGGCCGGCCGTCTGGCACGCCCACACCGTGGCCAAGGCCGACGCCGGCCGGACGGTGCCCATGGAGTGGCGTCAGCCGTTCCCCGCCCAGTGGCGGCTCGACTGGCGGCGCGACGACGGCCTCTCGGACAGTTGGGAGATGGTGGCCCAGCGCCCGGACGGCCGGTTCACGAAGATCGGTTGGTTCGGCGGCGAAGACACGCTGCCCGCCGACCGCAAGCGGTGGACCACGGTCCTGGGATCGTTCCAATACCCGTGCTGGATCGACCGCGAGGGCCGCGGGCAGGTCCAGCCCATCAAGAAGGGCCTCGTCTGCGAGGGGCCGGCGGTCCTGTACCCCATCAACCGGGCGCGGGCCACGCCGCTGGACGTCTTCACGGTGGTCGACGTGGTCCGGGCGACGCTGGGCGTGGGGCCGTGCGAGTACGTCCTGGACGTCGAGGGCCAGCGGTCGGAGTATCGCGGCCGGGCCACGTGCTCGAACCGCGACGTGCTCAACGGCATCTTCTCGAAGAAGGAGCAGAAGAAGCGGCGGGCCGAGGTTGAGCAGTCGCTGGTGGAGGTCATGATTTTCATCCGGCACATCCGCGGCCGCGTCGAGCAGTACGTGACGTTCGGCCACGACCTGCTGGCGTACCTGGCCGCCGAGAAGAAGGCGCACGCCGACTTGGCCGGCCCCATCGAGGACCTCGAGCGGCTCACGCGCGAGATCGACGCCCGCGTGGCGGCCCGCAAAGATTCCATCAAGACGCCCGACGAGGCCGCCCGGATGATTGAGGAGTTCCGCCGGACGGTCCTCGACGACGAGGGTCCCGACGCCCTGGCCAAGTGCAAGAAGTTCACGGGGGCGATCGTCGAGATCGGCGGCAGCCAGGACGAACTGGTGGGCGAGTGCCGGTGGGCCGTCAAGGTCGTGCGGCAACGGTCGGCGATGGCGGCGGCCCGCGAGCCGCGCCTGGCCGAGGTCGCACGCGAAATCCGGACCCGCAGTCAGAAGGTCCTCCGCAACCCCGCTGGCCACGAAGGAGCCAGGCATTGACCCGGGCATGCAACCTGGCGGCGGTGCCGGCCCTGGCGGGAAGGACGAGCGCGGCGGTGCCGGCCCTGACGCTGGCGGCCCCCTCTAGCGCGTCGAGCGCGGCGGGTCCCCGTACCCGCC
>DATKZB010000191.1:0-2350 GCA_035528235.1 Phycisphaerae bacterium | reverse complement strand
AGGTTGCCCTGCGTCAACTCGCGGTGGCCTAGGAAGGCCACCGCGCGGTCTCCCAAGGAGCCCATGCCAAGTTGACAAGCAGCACCAGGCCCGGCCCCTGCCCGCGCCCCGCCTGTCAGACGGCCACGTCCGTATCGCGGTCCGGGGCCAGCACGCCCCGCGACAGAAACAGCGCCGTGCCGAACGTCAGCGGCCCGACGCGGCCGACGAACATCAGGGCCGTCACAATGAGTTTGCCCAGGTGACTCAACTGCGCCGTAACGCCCGTACTCAGCCCAACGGTGCCCAGGGCCGAGGCCGCCTCGAACATGAGCGCCTCGAAGGGCATCTGCTCCGTCAACTCCAGAAAGTAAGTGCCTACCACCAGAAACGCCAGGTAGAAACCCAGGCTCGCGACGGCGGTCCACAGCCGTTCCTCGGGCACGCGGTGACCCCAGAACCGCACCGTCGTCTCGCCGCGCAGCACGCTGCGGGCGATGCCAACAATGGCCGAGAACGTCGTCGACTTCAGCCCCCCGCCGGTCCCGGAGGGCGACGCGCCGATGACCATCAGGACCGTCAGGAGCAGCAGTCCCGCCCGGCAGATGGGCCCGATCGGGATCGTGTTGAACCCCACGGTAGTCATCGCGCTCATCGCCTGGAAGAACGACGCCATCAGGCGCACGTCCGGCCGCAACGAACGGATGCTGGGCTCCGTGAAGAAAAACAGCAGCGTGCCCGACAGCGCCATCCACAACGTCACGTGAAGGATGATCTTGCTTGTGAGGGTGATGTGGCGGATCTTGCCCGTGACCCGCCGCCACACATCCACGCACACGATGAACCCGATGGCTCCCGTGTAACTCAGGGCCGCCACCACCACGTTCAGCCAGAAGTTGTCGGCAAAACGCACGAGGCTGTCGTCGTACAGGCTGAACCCGGCCGTGCAGAACGCCGACACGCTGTGGAACACGGCGCTCCAGAGCGGCTGCGCCTCCCCCGCCTGCCGGAAGATGGCGTACAGCGCCGCCGCGCCCCCCGCCTCGACCGCCACCGTAAACGCCATCACGCTGCGGATGAACTTGTCCAGGCGGAACGACTTGGGCAGGCTGAACACCGCGTGCGATACGCCCGTCCGCGTTTCCGAGAGCGGCTGCTTGCGACACAGGATCACGAAGGAACTGAACGTCATGTATCCCAGGCCGCCCACCTGGATCAGCATCAGGATCACGGCCTGGCCGAACCACGAATAGTCACCCGAGACGCTCGCCGTCACCAGTCCCGTGGTCGAGACTGCCGAGCTCGAGATGAGCAGGTTGTCGAGCGCCCCCACCCCCTGCCCCGACTGGGCCCACGGCACGCACAGCAACACCCATCCGCCCACGACATACGAGGCGTACCCCAGCAGGAGGAGTTTGACCGGGTGCAGTCCCCTCAGCAAATCCCACATCGCCAACAGGGTCTTTTTCATCGGATACTATCTCCCCCAGGGGGCACGATACCTGCCAACCGGACGCGATGGGCCACACCACCATCAGGAGACGGCTGGTGCCGGAACCGCCCCCCGCGCCTTCCACGCCCGGCCCGCGCGGGCGGCCTCACGGCGTCGCCCGAGGTGCCGGGGCCAGGCACGGCATGGTCATGACGACGTTCATGGCCGCCGTGACCTCGTCGAAGACCGCGAGGATGCCGGCGACGATCTCGCCGCCGTCCATCGCGTTGAGTTCCTTCTCGGGCGTCGGATAGTATACCTGGAACCACCCCCACGAGTCGCCGGGTATCGCCCGGACGGCCCGGCCCACGGCGGCCGCGCCGCCCCACCGGCGGCCGCGGAACTCGCGGGCCTCGCACTCCGACCCGCCCACGTACCCCGTGAGCCCTTCCCGGGCGATGAGCCGCCCGAGTTCCTTGGCCAGCGGCGTCGCCCGCCCCAGGCCCGCCACGAAATGGTGCCAGTCCCAATCGTCGGCCAGGGCGACCTCGCGGACCGGCCCGCGTCCGCGTCGGACCGAGGCCCGCTCGAGTTGCAGGCCGGCCTCCAGGCGTCGCCGGTCGCGGTCGAGGCTGACGAAGAACTTGGCGCAACTGAAGTTATAACCCCCGCTGCGGGGCTTCGCGTCGCGGTTTGCCCGCGGCAGCCAGCAGATCCATTGCCAGTACCGGCCGCGACCCCACTTGTCGATGATAAAGTCCTGCCCGTGCCGCTCGACGAGGGCCGCCTTGACGATTTGCGTAATCCGCTCGTGGGGTTCGAGGTTCCCCATGCGGATACCGCGCTCGAAGTCCAGAAACTCCCGCCGGAACGCCGGCCGCACGGGCAGCGGCAGTTCCTTCGCGACGCGTCGTCCCGACTTGGCCGGTACGCTCATGA
>DATKZB010000190.1:0-15684 GCA_035528235.1 Phycisphaerae bacterium | reverse complement strand
GCCACCCGGCGCCCTCGCGACCCCCGGCTCACCTCCCCACGCGGACCAGCCCCTCGCCCATCACCTCGCCCCATCCGCCAAAACGCCCACAACGCAAATGGCTCCGCAGCCAGAAGCCCTTGACAGCCCCCCGGCGTTTCGTATAACGTGGTGTTTTCCCCCAAGGCTTCGGGGCCACCGCAGGGAGGGCATCAGGCGTGGCTAAGATCATCGAAGTCGAGAACCTGACCAAGTGGTACGGCCGGACGCTGGCACTGGACCGGGCGACGTTCTCGGTCGAACAGGGCCAGGTGGTGGGCCTTCTGGGCCCCAACGGCGCCGGCAAATCGACCGCCATGCGGATCCTGACCGGATTCATGCCCGCCTCCAGCGGCACGGCCCGGGTGGCCGGACACGACGTGCTGATGGACGGCCTGGCGGTCCGCCGGTCGGTCGGCTACATGCCCGAGAACGTGCCGCTGTACCCCGAGATGCGGGTCGAGGAGTACCTGGGGTTCCGCGCGGCCCTCAAGGGCATCGAGCCGGCGAAACGCCGCGCGGCCGTCGACCGCGTCGTCGAGCGGTGCTGGCTGGGGACGGTGCGGCGGCGGCTCATCGGGCAACTCTCGAAGGGGTTCCGCCAGCGGGTGGGCCTGGCCGATGCCCTGGTCGCCGACCCGCCGGTCCTCGTCCTCGACGAGCCGACCATCGGCCTGGACCCCCTCCAGATTCGCGAGACCCGGCAGTTGTTCCGGACGCTGGAGGGCAAGCACACGGCCCTGATTGCGAGCCACATCCTGTGGGAAGTGGAACGGATCTGCTCGCAGGTCATCATCATCCTCGACGGCCGGATCGCCGCAGCCGGCCGTATCGACGACCTGTGCAAGAAGTGGGTCGGCGCGAACCGGGCGGCCCTGGAGGTTCGCGCCGGGGCCGACGGGGCCGACGGACCCAAGGAGGTCGCGCGCGTGCTCGGCCAGGTGGGCGGCGTCGCCGAGGTGCGGCGCGAGGACGTCGGCGACGGATGGTCGCGTTATATCGTCACCCCCCAGGGCGACGCGGACCTGCGCGAATCGCTGCAAGCGGCCGTGGCGCAGCGCGGCTGGCGCTCGCGCGAGTTCCACGTACACGCCCCAACCCTGGAAGACCTGTACCTGAAAATCACCGAGGTCCGCGACGGCGGCCAGACCCAGACGGCCGCCTGACAGGCGAGCGGCCTCGTTCAGAAGGAGTGCTTCGATGCGGAACCTGCTCCTGTTGACCCGGCGCGAGTTGAGTTCCTATTTCGTATCGCCGATTGCCTATGTGGCCATGGCATTGTTTCTGGTCATTGCGGGGTTCTTCTTCGCCCTGGCCGATTTCCGGCCCGGGGCACCGGCCGCCATGCGGTCGATCTTCGAGATCATGATGATCATCCTGGTCTTCGTCCTGCCCATCATCACCATGCGGAGCCTGAGCGAGGAGTTCCGGACCGGCACGGCCGAGACCCTTCTGACGGCGCCCGTGACCGACATCGAGGTCGTCGTCGGCAAGTTCCTCGGGTGCTGGTTCGTCTTTCTGGCCATGCTGGCCCCGACGCTGCTGTACGTGGTGCTGCTGGCAGCGTTCGGCGACCCCGAGTACGGTCCCGTGGCCAGCGGGTACCTGGGCCTGGCGCTGCTGGGGGCGATGTACGTGGCGGTGGGCCTGTTCGCCTCGTCGCTGACCTCCAACCAGGTCATCGCCGCCGTGACGTCGTTCGTCATCCTCATCGTCCTGGCGATGCTGGGGCCGTGGATCGCGTCGGTCGTGCCCTCGCGGTGGTGGATCATTCCGGTGCGTGGCATCATCACGCAGGCCACGGTGCGGACGCACTACCTCGATTTCAGCCAAGGCGTCGTGGACCTGGTGCACGTGCTCTACTTCGTCGCCCTGACGGTGTACGCCCTGTTCCTGACGGTCAAGGTTTTGGAGAGCCGCCGATGGCGATAGACCAACCCAACCGCTCCGAAAAGACCGGCGGCCCCGGGCCGGACGGCATGGCCCGCCAGCGCCGCTGGCTCGTCTTCGGCTCGAACGTGGCCGTGGCCATTCTGCTCGCCACGATCCTGGCGGCCGCGGTCGTGTGGCTGTCGGTCGCACTGCTGCGCGGCCAGGCGCGGACCGACTGGACCGCCGCGGGACGATTCAGCCTGAGTCCCCGCACGAAGGCCATGCTCAAGAACCTGCCCGAGTCCGTGACGGAGGTCCGCCTCACGAGCCTTTACAGCCCCGCGTCCGAGGTCCCCGACACCCAGGAACGGTGGCAGCGGGTCCACGACCTGCTGGCCGAATTCGGCACCGCCTCCACCCGGGTGACGGCCGAGGACGTGAGCGCGACCATCGACCCGGGCGGCGTCGAGAAACTCATCGCGCGCCTGCGGCAGCGCTATGCCGCGGAACTGGCCGGGGCCGCCGCCCAGGTCCAGGCGTTCAAGACCCTGCACGCCGAGGTGGGCCAGGTGCTCCAGCGCGAGGCGACACGACTGGGCGAGGCCGCCGCCGCCTGGGAAAACGGTCCCATCGAGGCCCGCCGCGACCTCGCCACCGCGGCCCGGACGTGGCAGCAACTGGGGTTCATCGGCAGCATCGCGGGCGCCAACATCGAGGCCCTGATGGACGAGGCGCTGCCGGCCTACTCGTCGGCCCTGTCGCAGACCACCGGGTATTTGACGCAGGCCCGCCAGCAGTTTGAGCAGGCGCCCACCGCCTTCGAGCGGATCCGCGAGACGGCCAAGGACGCCCCCCTGCCCCCCGTCGTCAAGGACATCCTCGATTCGGCCAAGGAAACCTACGAGCCGCTCGCCAAGCGGATTGAGGCCTTCGAGAAGATGGCCGACGCCGCCGGGCCACGCGAGTACGAGGCGATCCGGGGCGACATCAACCAGAAGGACCCCATCCTCATCGAGACGTTCGCCAACAAGGGCGTCATTCGCGTCCGCGCCGACGACGAGGGCCAACTCAAGACCGCCGCCAAAGAGGCCGGCGCCGAGAAGGTCGTCAAGGCCGGCGCCGACGAAGGTGGGGTCGCCAAGGTCCTCGACGGCGTCTTCGACGTCATCACGAAGGCCGACCAACTCGAAGCCGTCAAGACCCGCCTGGCCGAGAAGTCGTTCGCCGTCGCCGAGGCCGAGGTCCGGTCGGTGCCGGACAAGATCCAGGTCGTTTCGTTCAGCGACGTCTGGGTATTCGTTCCGCCCGCCGAGGGCCAGACCGGCGCCCCGCAGTACCGCTTCAAGGGCGACACGGCCATCTCCAGCACGCTCCTGGCCGTGGTGAGCGAGGAGAAGGTGGCCCTGGTGTTCGTGACGTCGGGCGGCCCGGCCACGGCCGCCATGCCCGGCATGCCGGGTATGGAGCGCGGCATGCGCGGGCCGTACGTCGAGATGGCCGAGCGGCTGCGCAAGGCGAACTTCATCGTCGAAGACTGGCACGTAGCGCCCGGCGCCGAGATGCCCAAGCCCGAGGGCGCGTCGAAGGTGGTGCTGGTCCTGGTGCCACCCGCGCCGCGAAACCCGCAGATGCCCATGCCGCCGCCGTCGCCCGACCAGTATCAGCCGGTCATCGACGCCATCACGGGCGGCGCGCCGGCCATCGTCATGGCCGACCCGGCCACGATGTTCCAGCAGCCGGCCCCGTACGCCAACCTGTACGACGTGTTCGGCGTCGAGGCGAAGTTCAACGCCGTCGCCGTCCGCAACGTCGTCGTCGACTCCGCCGGACGCGAGAAGGCCTTTGCGGAGATCGAGATTACCCGTTACGCCAAGCACCCGGTCACCAAGCCGCTGGGCGCGCTGCCGGCGATGTTCCTGAACGCCTCGCCGCTGATCGTCAGGAAAGACCTCGCCGAGGGCCTGACGGCCGAGCCCCTCGTCGAGATGCCGGGCGGACCCGATTACTGGGCCGACACGGTCGTCTTCGAGGCCCTGCGGAACCAGGCCACGCGCGACGACGCCCAGGACATCGCCGGGCCCGTGCCGCTGGGCGTCGCCGCCGAGCGGCAGGTGGGCGGCCAGGGGCAGCGCGTGGTCCTGTTCGGCAGCAGCCTGTTCGCGCGGGACGGCGTGGCCTTCCACCGTGTGCCGGTGGGCCATGCCGACCAGACCATGAGCATGGAGGTCCGGTTCCCCGGCAACGCGGAGTTGTTCGTCAACGCCTGCCTGTGGGCGTCGGGCCAGGACCACCTGATCGCCGCCAGCCCCGAGGCGCTCGAGGCCCGTCGCATCGGCGACGTCGGCGCCTGGCAATTGCCGATCCAGATCGTGGTCATCGTCGGCCTGCCGGCGATCGTGCTCGTCGTGGGGGTCCTCGTTTACGTCATTCGCAGGGGGTAGCCGATGCGTTACACCACCACACTGATCCTGGCGGTCGTCGTCCTGGCGGCCGTCGTCGTCATCGTGATCTACAAGGACGAACTGACCGGCGAGCCGGAGCCGCGCCAGGAGACGGCCGATGCCCTGACGCTCCTGGAGGACCTGCCGGCGGACAACCTGACCGCCGTCACGCTCGAGGAGACCGCCGACGACGGCCAGGCCAGGACGAAGATGGCCTTCGTCCGTAAGGACGACAAGTGGCGGCTGTCCGAGCCGGTCGACGCCTTGGCCGACGACTACGAGGTCGGCCAACTCGTCCGCGGCGCCGTCGAAGGCAAGTATGGCCAGACCCTCGCCGCCGGCAAGACCGGGCAGCCGGCCCTCAAGACCCTCGGCCTCGACCCGCCCGCCTACCGGCTGACCGTCACGGGCACGCCCAAAGGCAAGGACGCCCAGAAGGAGAAGGCGCCGCCCAAGACCGTGGTGATCGAGATCGGACGCAAGACCCCCGTCGGCAAGGGGCTGTACGTGCGTCTGGCCGATGCGGCCAAGGTCGTCGTGCTCGACAGCGCCGACCTGCTGGACCGGGCCCGCAAACCGCTCAAGGACTACCGCAGCCGCAACCTCGTCGACCTGCTGCGCGACGACGTTGTGCGGATCGAGGTCGAAGGCCCGAAGGGGGCCCTTCGCCTCGACCGCTCCGACGACGACGACAACCCGCGATGGGTCCTCTCGAAGCCCCTGGCCGCGCGGGCCGAGTCGGAGGCCGTCGCCGACATCCTCCGCAAGGCCCTCGGCATCATGGCGGCCGACTTCGTCGAGGACAAGGCCAAGGACCTCGCCGGCTACGGCCTGGCCGAGCCGCGGCTGGTCCTCTCTCTCTACAAGGCCGGCAAGCCCGCCGAGAAACCCAAGGGCGAAGATGAGAAGAAGGACGAGGCCGACAAGAAGGATGAGGCCAAGCCCGAGCCCCGGCCCGAGCCCGTCAAGGCCGCGGTCCTCAAGTTCGGCGCCTCGGCCGATCTCAAGCACGAATCGGTCTACCTGACGCTCGGCGACACCCAGGCCGTCGTCACCGTGGAGGCCGGCGACTTCAAGGGCCTCGACAAGGGCCTGGCGGACCTGCGGGACAAGCGCGTCGTGGCACTCGAGAAGGACCGGGCAACGAAGGTCGGCCTGCGCGTCCCGGCCAAACTGGCCGAGACCGACAAGGACATCGCCTACGACCTGGCCAAGACCGACGGCAAGTGGACGGTGACGGTCGAGGGCCGCCCCGACGCCCCCGCCGACGCCGCCGCCGTCGACGACCTCCTGAAGGAACTCCAGGACCTCAAGGTCATCTACTTCGCCGAGGGCGAGAACGCCGACGCCGCCAAGGGGTACAAGGCCCTCGGGTCGGTCCGCGTCCAGATGGCCAAGGACCCGGCCGCCGGCGGATTCGAGATCGGCGGCACGGGCGCGGACGTCCCCGCCCTCGTCAAGAACATCCGCGAGGACTGGGTCGGCCGCATCAACCCGAAGGACCTCAAGAGCCTTCGCAAGGATTGGCTGGAACTGCTCGACCGGCAGGTTCTGGCGCTCGACCCCAAGAAGGCGACGCGCCTGGCCATCCGGGCGCCCGACCGAACGCTCGTCTTCGAGCAGAAGGACGGGAAATGGGCCATGACCGACCCCGCCCAAGCCGAGGCCCGGGCCGCCTTCGCCGCCGACCGCATCGACGACCTCAAGAACCTGGCGTGCACGAAGTACCTGGCCGCCACGAAGGACTTCAAGACGTTCGGCCTGGAGGAAGGCGAACTGGCCGTCACGGTCACGCTGGCGCCCGAGAAGGACGGCGAGAAGCCTGTCGAGAAGACGCTCCTCCTGGCGCACCACAAGGACGCCAGGATCGTCGGCCGCATGGCCGACGGCGACCTCGTGTTCGAGGTGCCCCTGGCGCTCTTCAAGGACTTCGCGGGCGAGCCGCTTCCGACGGAACTGGCCGACCTCACATCGGGCGACGTCAAGCGGCTCGCGGTGGAAGCGGGCGCGGCCAAGGTCGCCCTGGTGAAGGTGGACCAGAAATGGTTCCGCGCCGACGCCTCCGGCCGGCCCGACACCGAGATCGACACGTCGATGGTCGACGGCGTGGTCAGGGCCGCAGCCGGCCTGAGCGCCGCCCGTTGGGCCGCGTACGACGCGAAGGACCCCGCCCGCTTCGGCCTCGATAAGCCGGGCCTGCGAATCACCATCGAGGGCGACAAGAAGAAGGCCACCCTCCTCGTCTCGGACAAGGAGGTCGACGCCAAGGTGGCCGCCCTGCTGAACGAGCGCCCCGTGCGCTACGCCATGACCGAAGGCGGCAATCGCATCGCCCTCGTGGCGGGCGCGTCGGTGGAAACGCTCGTCGGCGCCGCCAAGAAGCTCGGCCCCGAGACGCCGCAGCCCAAGAAGGAAGAGGCCGTCGAGAAGAAGGACCCGTAGCCGCACGCAGGCAACCATCCGCCATGGCCGGTCCTGGCCGGCCGTGGCGGTTTTCTGCGCCGCCGCCTGCCGCCTTTTAAGATTGCGTATTCACATGACTTGGGCGCGGTGGGTCCCCGTACCCACCGCGCCGACCCGCAATCGGACATCGAGCGCGGCGGGTGCGGGGACCCGCCGCGCAAACCCGCAATGTTAGACTGCTCTAAGGCACGGGCAGGTCGAGACAGCGGTGGGCGTTCTCCCACAGGATCCGCCGCTTGAGGTCGTCCGGCAGGGGCAGCGCGAGGAACTTGCCGACCTCCCGCTGCTGGTCGGTCCACGGGGCGTCGGTCCCGAACAACAGGTACTCCGGCGGATGGGCCGTCAGGACCTCGAGCACGAGATCCTCCGGGCAACGGCCGAGCGTGAAACTCGTCTCCAGGTAGATCGGCAGCCCCACCAGGAGTCGGCGAGCCTCGTCCCACCGCTCCCAGCCGCCCAGGTGGGCCGCCGCCATCCGCAGGTCGGGCACGGCCTCGTGCAGCCGCCGGACGCGTTCGGGGCTGGCCACGTCGTCCCTGGCAAACGCATAGTCGTAACCCGTGTGGAAGACCATCGCCAGGTTCGCCGCGGCGGCGGCGCGGGCGATCCGCAGGCACCGCGGATCGTCGAGCGGGCAGGCCATGTAGTACGGGTGGAACTTCAGCCCCCGGAGGCCCGCACAGGCGATCCGACCGATCTCGGCCTCCGGCTCCGGGAAGTCCGGATGGACCGACGCGAACGGGACCACGCGGTCCGACGCCACCGAGACCGACCAGTCCGTGATACGGCGCGTCTGTTCCGCGCGCGTGGCCACCGAGCACACGATGGCCCGACGGATGCCGGCCCGGTCCATGCTGGCCACCAGGCCCGCCACGGTGCCATCGTATGTCGCCTGGCACGAGAACCAGATGGCGCCCGCTTCAAGGGCCGGGATGGCCTTGGCCGCCAGGTCATCCGGGAATGCGTGCGTATGGACGTCCACGACCGAGAGACCCCGGCCCGGCCCGGCCGATGCGGAAGGATTCATCTCAGGGCCCACCCTTTGTAGGCGACAAGACCGGAGCTTCCACCGGCAGGGGTATACCCCCCCCATCTTACCAGCGCCGTCGCGAAGACTCGTGGGACCACCAACGCCGCCGGCTGCGGATTTTCACGCACTATTGCGCGATATCACGCACTTTCGCCCGGGCGTCCTCGGGTACCCATTGATGCTGCATCCGCGTTCTTGAGCCAGTAAGCGGCATTCCACAGTTAATCCGCGTTTGGCACGGACCTTGCAGCTACTATCATCAGTGCTGGGATGGGTAAGTTCATTAAGGGTAGCTATGCCATGCGGGGCGGTCCCGCATGAATCAAACAGTGGTCGAATGTCCCCCCGTTCGGCCACTGTCTTTTTTTGCGCCTGACACGGGGCTCCCCCCCACGCCTTCCGTCCCGCCCGGCGCCGTGCCGGGAACCGGGCACAGGTGCCACTGGCCGTCCTCTTCGACGAGGAAACTCTCGCCCGCCTCCCAGTCTCCCAGCGTGTAAAGGGTGCCGGGCACGCCGGGCACCGGGTTGGGCCATTCGGCCGCCTGGTGGACGTGCCCGCAGACGATAACCTGGGCGCCACGCCGAAACTCAGCCGCCAGCGCCTCGACGCTCAGCCCGTGGGGACCCAGATGCGGGGCCTTGGGCCTGGCCTTGCGTTTCTTGCTTTCCGAGAGCCGCCGGTAATACGTCGCCCCCCTCTCCTGCCAACGGGTCGGCAGCATCCCCCACAGAAACTCGAGCGGGCGCGACCGAATGAGCCGCTGGATCAGGAAACCCCAGTCCGTGCGGCCCTCCATGTAGTCGCCGTGGCAAAGGTAGGCGGTCTGGGAGCCGGCGGTCAGGCGAATCGCCTTGCGGCCGGGAACGACCTCGATACCGGTAGCCTTGGCGAAACGACGCATGTAGAAGTCGCGGTTGCCGCACAGGAACACCACCCGTACGCCCCGGCGGACCACGCTGCGCAGGGCATCGAGCGCCTCGCGGTAATCCTCGTGCTCCAGGTGCCTCGAGCCGATCCAGTACTCGAAGAAGTCGCCCAGGATGTAGAGTTCGTCGGCGCGGACGGCTTCTCGCTCCAGGAAGCGGACGAGGCGCGCCGTCCGCGCCGGGTGGCGCGGGCTCAGATGCACGTCGGCCAGAAACACTCGCCGCATGGCCACTCCAACTGCACGTGCCCCGTCGCGCGGAGGACGCGTCATTTCGTCCCGGCCCGGCGCTCGCGCTCACGCTGCTCGCGCACCAGCGCGAGCACCTCGCGGATGGGCGCCGTCACGGCCGAGAGGGTCCGCGTCTCAACCTGTGGCTGGGCCAGGGTGCCCGTCACCAGGACCACGACGACCTGCTTGCGGATGCCCTCCATCAATTCCGAGAGGGCCGGAATCAGCGGGTCCTCGTCCTTCTTGCCGGCCAGGAAGGTCAGGTTCAGGGCGCCGTCGGCGTCCATCGTGCCGGCGCCGTACAGGTTCATAGCGCGGCCTTCGAGGCGGATGTCGCCCAGGATCAGCCGCTTGCCGCGCAGGAAGTACAGCACCCGCGCCTGCTCGAACGCCGTCCGGTCGGCCGGCGCCAGGCTCAGCACGTTGAACAGGCGGACGACCAGGGGCACCTCGTAGAGTTTGGCGTCGGTCACGTAGACGTACCCGGAAGCCTCGACGGTCTTGGCGTCGGTGCCCCCGGCCCGCAGGCCCAGCGTGCCGCGCATCTTGCCGCCCGTAATGTTGTGTTCCAGGCGGAACCCATCGCGCAGCAGTCTCTCGAAGTCGACGTCGGCGGCCGCCAGGTTGAAGGCGTACTTGCCGTCGGCGCCCAGGCCGATGGAGGCGAAACCCTCGACGCGTCCGCCGTAGAATTCGCCCTCGAAGTTCCGGATGCTGACGACGTTGGCCTGCTCGGGCTTCTCGATCCGCAGGCGCGTGTCGGAGATGTCCTTGCCGGCCACCTTGCCCTGCTGGATCCGCATGTCGCCCTGGATGGCCACCCGGCCGTCGGACCATCGGCCCATCACCTCGGCCGTGCCGACCAGGCCCGAGACCTTGATGCCCGGCTCCAGGCCCACCTCGTCGAGGACGGCCGTGCCGTACCAGTCGGCCTGGGCCTTGCCGTCATCGCCGGGACGGTAAGCCAGGCTCGACAGATTCAGGTCCACCCGGCCGGTCGGTTTGAGGATGGCGAAGGCCTTCTGGAGCGGCGCGGGCAGCGCGTCGCGCAAGGGTCCGTCGAACGGCAGGCCCTTCGCCTCGATGGCCAGGTCGAACGTCGGCCCCAGGTCGCCATAGGCAATCTGGCCGCCCAGCACAAACTCCGTCAGGCCGCTGCGGGCGCGGATGTCGTGCAGGCGGACCTCGCTCTCGCGGAATTCCATCTGCCCCGTCACGTGCTCCAGCGGGTACGGAAAGATGTCGAGCGTGGCCTGGGCGTCGCGCATGGTCACCCACACGTGGTGGTTCATGGCTTCGCCGGGCCCGAACGCCTTTGTCAGGTGGGCGTTGACGTCGACGCGGCCGCGAGGCGCCAGGTGGCTCCAGACCGACCGCATGCCGGGCCCCAGGGCGCCGCGCAGCGATTCCCCCAGGGCCACGTCCTTGCCCACCAGAACCATGTCCATCGCGTAATCGTCGGGCCGCTGGTCGATCCATCCCGTGGCCTCGACCCGGGCCCCGCTGTTGAAGCCGGCCAGCGACTCGATGCCGCACGAGCCGCGCTCCAGGTGCAGGTCGCCCGTCACCTCTTCGGCCAGGAAGGGGAACGGCTCGTAGATCATGCGGGCGCCCTTGAGGCGAATGGCCAGGTCGTAATCGAGTTTGCCCTCGGTCTGGGGCCCCCGCGTCACGGTGCCCTCGATGTCGGCCAAGCCCGAGAGGTGGAAGACCTGGAGGATCTTCCGCTCGCGCTCCGGCAGGGCCTTCTCCAGGTCCTCGTCAAGCGGCACGCCCGTGCCCGTGACCCGCAGGTTCAGCACCGGCGGCCCCTCGGGTTGTGAGACCAGGTCGCCCGAGAACACGACTTCAGCCTGGCCATGACGGCCCCGCACCTCGACGATCTCGGTCTTGTCGCGTGCGATGACGACCTTGCCCGTGGCGTGGCGGAGTTGGTACGGGAAGTGCTGGTACAGGATGTCGCCGTCCAGCAGGTTCAGGTGGACGACGACCTCGCGGCGGGCGCCCTCGTGCGGCGGGCGATAGATCTCGACGTCGATGTCGGCGGTCCCCGCGGGGGTGTACTGGTCGTACACGCCGCGCTGCGCCTCGGTGAGGGCACTGCGCAGGTCCTCGTCGAGCGGCACGCCGCGGCCCTCGACCGTGACGCGCGACTCGCACTGCGGCCCGAGATTTTTCGCCCACCCCTTCATCCGCACCCGGGCATCGCCGTGGAACCCCTCGACGCCGTCGGTCTCGAACCCGCCCGGCGTCAGGTGGACCGTGCCCCGGATCCGATCCACCCGGTACGGGAACAGCCGGTAGGTCATCTCGGCGTCGCGGCAGAAGAGGTCGCCGGAGACTTGGAGCGGCGCGCCCCGGTCGGTGCTGCGGCGCACCTTCAGGTCGAAGTCGGCCTGGCCCCTGGGCGAGTAGGCCTCATAGACCGTGTCCATGTGCGGCGCCAGGCCCACCAGGAGCGGCCGGATCTTCTCGACGTCCACCTGGTCGGCCGAGACCGCCAGGTCCATCGACAGCCGCTCGCGGTCGAACCCCGCCACGTCGCCGTCCAACCGCACCGGCCACCCGTTCATCAGGCCCTGGACGCCCGTCAGCCGCAGCGCCTCGGACGAGAACGCGCACCGGCCGGTCAGGTTCTCGAACTGGTGGACCAGCCCGCCGTAGTCGTACGCGAAACCGACGCCCGTCAACTCCGTCTCGAGACGGAAGCCGCGCCGCTCGTCGAAGACCACCTTGACGTTGATGCTGCCGCTGGGCTCGAAACGGTCCCAGATCTTCTGCACCTCGCCCGGCAGGCTCCGGTACAGGTCCTGCGAGAGCGCCACGTTCGACGCGTGCCCCTCGAACCGCAAGGCCGCCGTCTGGGCGTTCAACTCACCCGACGCCACCGCCAGGTGGACCTCCTGGCTCTTGACGTCGGTCTGGAATCGGAACGTGTGCGGGTCGGCCTCGCTCGGCAGCAGCAGGCCCGAGACGTCCATCTGGTGCTCGTAGACGATCTCGCCGCCCCGTTTCCGCATGATCCGCAACGTGCCCTTGTCCAGCGACACCACCGGCCGGATGCGCGGCGATACCGACTCCGGCGGACGAGCACGGATCAGCGATTGGAAGTTCCACGCCTCCTCGTTCCACAGCACGAGGTTGATCCGGGGACGGTGGACCACGATCTCCGTGACGTCCGGCGCCAGGCGGGCCAGCGACACCGGGTCGATCTTCAGGCTGACCTTCGCGGCCACCAGAATCGGCTCCTTGAACGGCGGCGGCGGCGCCACCGTCAGGTTCTCCAGCACCAGCCCCCCGCCCACGCTGAAACTGGCCCGGCCGATGCCGACGTGGGTCCCCAACAGGTTCTCCAGGTACGTCTCCGCGAACTGCTCGACCCGTTCGTCGCTCGTCAGGTAGTAGTACGCCGACACCGCCATCGCGACCACCAGCACCAGCACCACCACGACGACCTGCCGGCGCCGGTGCCGGCGGGCACGGGCCGCGCGCCGGTGCTCGTCCACCGGATGGTGCCAGTGGCTCGGCCGCTCGCGCGAGGGGTCGGTTTGTCGGGGTTCGTCGGTCACGCCGGACTCCGCCTCTCTCCCTGCGAAACATCCGCGGCTGCCGCGACGGGCCGCGCCGTCCCTTGGCCCCGCCCCAGCAGGGCCACCAGGCCCACCCCAGCCAACACCGCCAGGCTCGGCATCACGACGAGCCGGTCGCTGCCCGGCCCGGGCAGCACCACGTGCACCAGCGTCACGTACACCGGCGCCAGAAGCAGCCACAGGCCCGCCGCCCGTCGGCGAAGCGCCGCCAGACCGGCCACCGCCAGCGCGGCCGTCGGCAGCAGGCTCGTGTACCCGGCCACCGGGCGAAGCGGCCCGTCGTCACCCGCCAGCATCCGCCCGGGCGACCACAGCCGACCCGCCCGGGCGAGGTCGACCGTCAGCGTCGGCGTCCCGATAGAGGACGCGTTCCGCACCAGCCACGGCGCCAGCGCCAGGACGAGGACCGCCGTCGCGACGGCCCACCCGGCCAGCAGCCGCTTGCGCCGCTTCGAGACGAGCGCCGCCACCGCCGCCGGGACGATGAGTCCCACCGTCCAGGCCTCCAGGTACGCCGCGGCGGCCAGCGCCAGCCCGCCGAGCGCCGCCCACAGCCAGGCAGAGCGCCGGCCGGCCTCGACGGCTTCCAGGCACTTCACCCCGGCCAGCATCACGGCGGCCAACGCCAGGCCCAGCACCGTCACCGGCACCACCTGGGCCGAGAAGTACACCTGGAACGGGTCGAACGTGAGCATCGCCGCCGCCACGACGGCGGCCCACTGCCCCGCCAGCCGCGACGCGGCCCACGCAACGAGCATCAGCGTCTCCACGGCGGCGATCGCCTGGAGAATCAGCACGGCCCGGATGGACGTCTCGCCCCGCACCTGGGCCGCCGCCAGAATGAGCGGGTAGCCCGGCATGCAGTGGGCGAGTTTCCGCCCCTCCGCCGCATCCTCCGGCAGGACGAACCCGTGCCCCGCCGCCACCGACCGGCCGATGGCCAGGTACGCGGCCGACTCCGGCAACCGGGTCGCGCGGTCGTCATCCATGATGAAGGCCAGCGCCAGACGGGCCACAAGCCCCACCAACACCAGGGCAACCAGCAACAGACGCACCGACCGATGCGGCGCGGCGAGTTTCGCTTCCTGGGACATCCGGTTGGCCGCCCTCCGCGAGTCCCGCCATCCTATCGGCGGCCCCCGGGGAAATCAAGCGGGCCGGCGCGGGCGCAAATCCCTTGCGTCGCGGCAGGCGGCCAATCAGTATGGTGACGGTCGTCCGCGGAACCGAACGCATCGAGGATGCCGTCTCATGGCACATGCCCCTTCCGGGAAGAAGGTCATCGGCATCGGCGTGGGGTGCCTGGACCAACTCATCCTGTGGGAGGATATGTCGGCGCCGGTCCATCGCGCCAAGATCATCGGCTACGACGCCCAAGGCGGCGGCATGGCGGCCACGGCCATGGTGACGGTCGCGCGGCTGGGCGGCCGGGCCGAGTTCTGGGGAGCCGTCGGCACCGACTGGGCCGCCGACCTCATCCTCAAGGGCCTGGAGGCCGAACGGGTCGACACGAGCCAGGTCCGCCGCGTCCAGGGGTGGTGCGGCCCGCTCATGCTCGTCGGCGTCGACCACCGTAGCGGCGAGCGGCACTTCCAGCGCTTCACGGGCCTGTGCGACCCGGTCGGCCCCGTCGGGTCGTTCGACCGCCTGCGGGGCGCCGCCTGCCTGCTGACCGACCTGACGCGCCCCGAGACCGACCTGGCCCTGGCCCGCGAGGCCCGGCGGCTGGGCGTGCCGGTGGTGGCCGACGTCGAGGGCACCCGTCCGCACGCCCCCGAGGTCCTGCCGCACGTCGACTACGCCATCACCAGCCAGGAGTACGCCGAGCGGCTCGGCGCGGGCACCGACCTGCGGGCGGCGTGCGAGGCCATCCGGGCCCTGGGGCCGCCGTGCGTGGTCGTGACGCTCGGCGCGGAGGGTCTGGTGTTTCTCGACGGCGAGACGTTCGGCCGGATGGATGCCTTCCCGGTCGAGGTCGTCGACACGACCGGGGCGGGCGACGTGTTCCACGGGGCGTTCTGCTACGGCCTGACGGAAGGCCTGCCGCTGCAGCGGAACCTGGCGTTCGCCTCCGCCGCGGCCGCCATGAAGTGCCGCCGCCTCGGCGGCCGCGCGGGCATCCCCGGCCGCGACGAGATCGTCGCCTTCCTCCAGGAGCGCGGGGCCGACGTGTGACCGGCCGCGCGCCGGTATCCGGGTCCCCCGTCGCCGTCCCTGGTTTGCCTTCGGGCGCGGCAGCCCGTATAATGGGGGCCCGGCGAACCAGGGGGACCGCGCGGCCCATCCCAAGGGGAACCGCCTTCCACAAAATGAAGGGGGAGAGAAATGGCAACTGCCGAGAATCTCAACGAAGCGTTTGCCGGCGAGAGCCAGGCCAACCGCAAGTACCTCGCCTTCGCGAAGAAGGCCGACACGGAGGGCCGTCCGCAGATCGCGAAACTGTTCCGGGCCGCCGCCGCCGCCGAGACGGTCCACGCCCACGCCCACCTGCGGGTCATGGGCGGCATCAAGGGAACCGCCGAGAACCTGCGGGACGCCATCGGCGGCGAGGGCCATGAGTTCCAGGAGATGTACCCCGGCTTCGTCGCCGAGGCCGAGGAGGAGGGAAACCAGCCGGCCGTCATCTCGTTCAAGAACGCCATGGCCGTCGAGGAAATCCATCACGGCCTCTACTCCAGCGCCCTCGAAACGCTCGAGGCCGGGCGCGACATGGCCGCCACGCCTATCTTCGTGTGCGGCGTGTGCGGCAACACCGTCCTGGGCGCGGCCCCCGAGAAGTGCCCCATCTGCGGCGCTCCGAAAGCGAAGTTCACCGAAATCCGGTAGGCGTGATGCCCGATCGCGAGAGGCTTATCATGGCCCCCTCGACCCGAACCCGGCTCACGGCCGCGGTGGCGCTCGGGGCGGGGATTCTGCTGGGCCTTCTCGGCCCGGCCGGCGGGCTTCGGGGCGAAATGCAGCGGGTCCGCGCGAGCGACGACCGCCGCGGGTTCGTGCTGGCGACCTCGGGCCGCCGGTTCGTGCCCTGGGGGTTCAACTACGACCACGACGGCGGGGGCCGCCTCATCGAGGACTACTGGGACGCGGAGTGGGCGACCGTCGAGCAGGACT
>DATKZB010000189.1:0-14377 GCA_035528235.1 Phycisphaerae bacterium | reverse complement strand
GTGGCCGCGCAGAACTCGTCGCGCAACACCCACGCCGAGAACAGCCCCGCCCCGCCGGTGGCCGTGTAGTAACACCCCAGGGCCACGCCGCCACGCCACTCGAACTTGGTCGGCCCGTCGTCGTACGTCTCGGCGAAGATGACGTGGAGGTTCGTCGAACACGGTCCCAGCGCGGCCTCGACCTCGGCCAGGATGGTCCCCCACTGTTTCATGCCATCGAACGTCGGATCGCCGTTGTAATGGGCGGCCGGGTGCTTGCCCCGCAGAAGATGGACGGCCAGGCCGCCCGAGTCGAACTCGAAATCCAGGCCGCGCGTCCGGCTCCCGTGCTGCGCGAGGTCGCGACGGTACAGGTCGGCCACGAACGTCATGAGCACGGCAATCTTCTCGCGCCAGTGCGTTGTCGGTTGGCGGTCCTCGGGCACGAAGTAGGTCAGGCGGACCTGGTTCGGGCGGCCCAGGTCCTTGAGCGGCTCCGGCCGCACGCTCTCGGCCGCTCGGGCCGGAAGCGCCGTCAGCGCGGCCATCCACACGACGGCCGCGACCAGGACCATCGGCCGCATCCCAAGACGCCGTTTCACGCGGTTGCGCATCGCGCCAGAGTCCTTTCGAGCAGGTCCGCCCCAGCCAGTGCTGCTTTGTCAACTCCGCGAGGGCCTATCGGGACCCCGCGCGGTGGCCTTCCTAGGCCACCGCGCCTTGGCGCTGGATAGCCTTCCGCGGCGGCCTGGGAAGGCCGCCGCGCAGGAAGTCAAGGAGTTGACAAAGTAGCACCAAGCTCGATGGCATTGTACGCGCCCGCCGCAGACTGGCCATGACAAATCGGCCACCGCGCCCCACGCAGCGGGCAAGCCGAGTCCGTGCGCGGCGGGTCCCCGTACCCGCCGCGCGACATCAACGACCCGGAGGCCCTTGCGGGACGGGGGGGCGTGTGCGTATAACTACCCGGTAACGTCGGGGGACGGTCGGAACCGGGCCGGAGGGCGAGTCCATGCGAGGCACCCGCGCGGCGCTGGCGCTCGTCGTCTGCCTCGGCCTGGCCGCCGCGGTGTACGCCGCCGACGACGGACGGACGACGGGCCCCTCGCTGAGCGACGTCATGAAGGACCCCGACCGCACGGTCGGTTTCGTCCGCAAGATCGTCAGTGTCCCCGGCGGCAGCGACCGCATCTGCCAGGTCTGGGTGCCGCTCAACTACACCACCGCCCGCAAGTGGCCGGTCATCCTGTACCTGCACGGGGTGGGCGAGTGCGGCACGAGCGGCGAGGAGGTGCTCGCCCAGGGCCTGCCGAAGGAGATTCAGCGGCGCGACGGCCGATTCGACTTCATCGTCGTCATGCCCCAGTGCTGGAACAGCCAGGTCGGATGGCGAGGCGCCCCGCTCGACGTCGCCATGGGCGCCCTCTATGGCGCCCTGAAGGAGTACGCCTGCGACGAGAGCCGCGTCTACCTGACCGGCCTGGCGATGGGCGGCCACGGCGCCTACCGGCTGGCGATGAAGTACCCGAACATGTTCGCGGCCGTCGTCCCGGTCTCCGGCGGGGGCGACGCCACCCGCGCGGCCGAGATCGCCCACCTGCCCGTCTGGATCTGGCATGGCGCCGACGACCAGACCGTGCCCGTCGACGGGGCACGCAAAATGGCCGAGGCCCTGCGCAAGGCCGGGGCCGACGACCTTAAGTACACCGAACTGCCCGGCGTCGGCCAAAACGCCTGGGACAAGGCCTACGCCGGCGACGACCTCTGGACGTGGCTCCGCGGACACCGCCTGTCGAAGGAACGCGTCGATCAGCGCAAGGAAGCCGACGATCAACAGAGACAGCAGAGCGAAACCGCCGACAGCAAGAACCCCAAGAAGATGCAGAAGATGAACGGCAAGATGAGCCCCATGGACGGCAAGATGCATTCCATGGAACGCGGGAAGTTCAAGCCCATCGGAAAAGCCGGCTCGCCGTAACGCCGGGCCGGCGCCGAACGGTTTCCGTGGCGCCACGGTCCGCGGCGCCGGGTTCCACCGAGGCGTGCCCCGGCACCATCCGAACACGGGTGCGCCAGAACTTTCTGGCATGGGTGGCATGCCCAGGCCGCCGTTGCCTGGGCATGCTCCCCGGGCTACGAGCACATGCCCACGCAAACAGCGAACATTTTGCATCGAACCTGTAGCGCGGGGGTTTATCCCCCGCGGCCGTGGGGTTTGGGACATGTGGCGCGGGGGGTAAACCCCCGCGCTACAAGTCATGCTCCGGCGCCCGGTTGCGATTCACGATGCAAAATGCTCAACAGCGGCGTGGGCATGCCGCCCCAGAGTGGGATGCCTGCCAGAAAATCTTGGCGCACCCTCCGAACGCCCCTTCTCGATTTTCCTTGAAAAAACCCGCCCGTTTTCGTCTCCTTGGTGTCGGGGTTGAGGCACGCTGGATGATACAGGCCGCTGGAACAACCGTCGGCGCGGACCTGGCAGCCTATCGCGAGCGGGAGACCGTCTTGTACGGTATCCGCGACGCCCTGGCCGCCTCGGCCAAGTGGGACGCCTTCCGCACGGCCCTGGAGGCCCGCGACCTGCCCGAGGCCCGCGTTCGGCAGATCGTCGGCGTGCCGGTCGCCATGGACCTGCACCTGCACTCGACGTGTTCCGACGGCGAGAACCCCCCGCACAAACTCGCCTGGCTGGCCCGGGCCATCGGCCTCCAGACCATCGCCCTGGCCGACCACGACAGCGTCTCCGGCTGCCGGGCCCTCTACGGCGAGGCGACGTTGCTGGGCCTGTCGGCCATGCCGGCCGTGGAACTCTCGACCGACCGGAGCGGCCTGGAAATCCTGGTGTACTTTCCCGACGCCGGCCGGTTCTTCGATTTTCTGACCTCGCCGCGCGGGCGCCGCTTCGCCAAGTATCTCGACCAGAAACAACAGGCCGTCCACGAGGCCACCCTTCAGGTGCTCGCCAGCGTCAACCGCTGGCTCAAGCGCCAGGGCATCTCGCCCGACCAGTACGTGACCGAGCAGGAACTCGACCTCTGGTTCGACGGTCAGAAACCCTACTACCCCGGCACGGTGGCCGTGCTGGGCCTGAAGCGCCTGAGCCCGGCCAAGCGCAAGACCCTGGGCATCCACGACCCGCGGGCCTTCAACACGAAGGTCGTCACGCCGGCGCTGAAGCGTGTGGCCGGGTCGGCCGGCACCAAGCAGAACCTGACCGACGCCACCGCCGAGGTCCGTAAGCAACTGGCGTCGCTCCGCCGGTCGGACATGGGCGCCGTCGTCATTCTCAGCCATCCGAAGGAACTGCTGACCAAGGGCAAGATGTCGCTCGGCCAGGTGGCCAAGACGATCGAGTACCTGGCGGCCGAGGCGACGCTCGACGGCGTCGAGGTCGGCTGCTCGCGCGATACCCCGGCCGACGTTCGCGTGTGGCGAGAGATGATGGACGAGACGAACGCGCGGATCGCCCGCGGAGACATCAAGGCCCCGGGCCCCCTCATCCTGGCGAGTTACTCCTCCGACTTCCACGTGCTGGCGCCCGGACGGGCCACCGGCGAGATGACCCTCGGTTTCGGCCTGCTCGACGATCGGCCCGACCACCGCCGCGGCAACCTGCGGCCGCAGACCTCGCCCGAGGAACTCCTCGAGGCCATGCGCCACCGGGCCCTGATCCGCGCCGGCCGCTGACCGGGCGCGCGCCACACCCGACCGTGCACTTCCCCGACACTTGACCAGCAGCGAGAGAGGGGTGGCATGGTCATCCCGAAGGGTGACCACGTTCCACGCCTGTAGCCTGAAGCCTGTAGCCTGAAGCCTGAAGCCTGTAGCCTTCTGGACGGGTGGCATGGTCATCCCGAAGGGTGACCATGGTCTTGAGGGCCGCTTGCCGGGCGGCGCGGTGGGTGCCCGCCCGAGGCGGGTGGCATGGTCATCCCGAAGGGTGACCATGAGTCTGGCGGCGGGGCACCGGGGCACGCAACAGCATGGCCCTACGGCGACGACGACGCCAAGCCGGGCGCCCGGGCGATCGGGATGGCCGGTCGCCGACCCCCCTGACCGTAGCGCAGGCGACGCAACTCGTCGGTCGTCACGGTGAACCCGCACTCCGTGCACAGCAGCACGTAGACGCACTCGCCGGTGCGCTCGTGGGTGATTTTGCCCAGTCGGCGCAGCGGCGCGCGGTCGTGGAGGCACGACTCGCTCTGGGCGGAGGAAGGAACCATCGCCGTCGTCTCCTTGCACGCTGGGCCTGGAAGGAAACGGCTTAGGGTGCACGCACAAACGGCGACCGTTCGACATTCTTATCGACCGCAACCCATGACGGCTTTAGGGGAAACTGCCGGCCTCGCGGAAGGAAACGCCTACAGGTACGCCTGCGCCAGAAAGATGACGACCGGCACCGTCAGGCCGGCCCCCAGGGTCGAGAGCAACACGGCGCTGGCGGCAAAATCCGGCCGGTTCTTGAACTCGATGGCCACCACCGCTGACGAGACCGCGCTGGGGCCCGCGGCACCGATGACCAGAATCTGGGCCAGCAACCCATCCAGCCCCATCGCTTTCACCAGCACCAGCCCCACCAGCGCCCCGCCCACCAGCCGCAGGACCACCGACAGCACCAGGTCCAGCGGCGCCCGGACCAGCCGGACGTTGGCCATCTGGGCGCCCAGCGTCATCAGGGCCAGGGCCACGTACGCCTCGCAGATGAACGTCATCGGTTTCCACAGGACCGCGTGCAGGACGGCCGCCGCCCCAACAGGTACCCCAGGCCGGCCAGCACGACGATCGGCCCGATAACCGTGTACGCGATGCGCCCGAGTTGCTCGACGTACGTCATGCCCGCCCCGTCTCGATGGCCGCCACGAGCAACCCGTGTGCCACTGGCGGCTTGTCCGCCAGTTACGCGCCGTAGCGCGGGGGTTTATCCCCCGCGCCTGCCTGCGCGGGGGATAAACCCCCGCGCTACGGCCACAAAGGGACGTACGCCTGAGTCCCGCCCCGGCGCCTATTGGGCGCAAGTAGCGCTGTAGGACTAACCGGCCGCCGGGAAGAACATCGCCTCGGCAAACCGCATCTGGAAATCGGCCCGCTGCGACAGTTCCACGTGCTCCACGCCGCGCGCCACCTCGCTCGCCACGTGCCGCAGGTTCCGGTTCACCAGCAGCAGCCTGGCGCCGGCGCCGGCGGCGTTGCCGACGAACCGGACCCGGTCGGCCGGCACGAGCGGTATCAGGCCGACGGCCTGGGCCCGGTCGGGCCGGATGAAGTTGCCGAACGCCCCCGCCAGGAGGACCTCCTGGACGTCGCCCAGGCCGGCGCCGAACTCATCGAGCAGCGTCTCGACGCCGGCGGCGATCGCGCCCTTGGCCAGTTGAACCTCGCGCACGTCCCGCTGCGTCAGCAGAATGGGGTGCCCCGTCTCGGTCTCGTCGCGGTCGGCCAGGACGAAGGCCCTCTCGCCGTCGGCGCCGATGAGGCGGCGCGCCAGCCCCGGGGCCGCGCCGGCCAGGTCGGCCGCCGACCGCATCAGGCCCGTCTTGTCGATGACGCCCGACGCCAGCAGCACCGCCACGGCGTCGATGAGGCCCGTCCCGCACAGGCCCAGGGGCGGCTCGTCGTCGATGGTGTGCAGATGCAGGCGCCCGTCGTCGATGTCGACGCGGTCGATGGCCCCGCCGGCCGCCCGCATCCCGTAACGGATTCGCGCGCCCTCCAGGGCGGGTCCCGCGGCCGTCGAGCAGGCCAGCAGCCGGTCGCGTGTCCCGAGCACGATCTCGCCGTTGGTGCCGATGTCGATGGCCAGCCGCAGCCGGTCGCTATCGTGCATCCCCGTGGCCAGGATGACGCCCACCGTGTCGGCCCCCACGAACCCGGCCACCAGCGGCCCCGTGTACAAGCGGCCGGCCGGGTGGATCTTCAGGCCCACGTCGCGGGCCGGCACCGTGTGGGCCGACGCCGACGCCGCCACGAACGGCGCCCGGGCGATCGCCGCCGTCGCCAACCGCAGAAACAGGTGATTCATCGTCGTGTTACCGACCATCGTGGCCTCGTAGACCACCGTGGGCCGGATGTGCGTGCGGCGGCACGTCTCCCGGACGATCTCGTTCAGGGCGTCGACGACCAGCGTCTGCAGCGTCCGGGCACCGCTCCGAACGCGGCCGCAGTACTCGATCCGCGCGATGACGTCGTCGCCATAGGCCGCCTGGGGATTCGCGCGGCTGGCCACGGCCACCACCTCGCCCGTCACCAGGTCCGTCAGGTACCCGACCAGGGTGGTCGTGCCCACGTCGAAGGCGATGCCGTAACAGGCGTCGGCCGTGGCGGGCCGGTCCAGGTGGATGATCTCGCGGCCGACCACGACGACCGCGGGATGGAAGTCGAGCGACCGCAGGCGCGTCGGCAGGTCGCGCGTGGCCCGGACATCGAGCGTCAGGTCCGCCAGACCCTTCTCGGCCAGGGCGTCGAGCAGCCGGTCGGCGTCCGAGCGCTGGTCGGCCACCGACGGCTCCGGCAGATGGACGGTCACCTTGCGGACGTTGGGCACGAGGGGCACGTCGATGGCCACGCCGTCGGTCAGAATCTTCTGGTCGCCCCGGCGGGTCTCCTCGGGGATGACGACCCGCAGGTCGCTCCGGACGCGGACCTGGCACGCCAGCCGCAGGTTCCGCCCGATTTCCTCGCCCGTCAGGGCGATGCGGCAGGTCGCGGACGGCTCGGGCGGGTTGTCGGGGATGATGACCCGGCAGCCGCCGCACGTGCCCTTGCCCCCGCACGGGGCCTCCAGATGGATGCCGGCCGCGCGCGCGGCTTCCAGCAACGTCTGACCGTCCGGAACGCTCAGCGTCCGGCCGTCGGGCTCAAAGACCACGCGATGCATACGCTCGGGCACGCCTCACCTCGCTTGGGCACAAGAGACAAGGGGGCATGATAGGCGGGCACCACCGGCAAGTCAACGACGCCGCACGGTTGCATGTGACGCCAAAGCCTCTCAGGCCCGGTCGCGGCGGCCTGGGAAGGCCGCCGCGCGTCAAAGAGCGTTGTAGGACAAGGGGGCATCATAGGTCGGCGGCGGCGGCAAGTCAACGACGCCGCACGGTTGCATGCGCCGCGCCGGCGTCTATAATCGGCATCGATACGGCGACCAGCAGGCGAAGGGGACAGGACCTTGGCCACCTCCACGTTTCGCGCGCCCGGCAAGATCCTCTTCGGCGTCGGGGCCATCGAGTCGCTGGGCGACGAGACCCGACGGCTCGGACGCCGGGCCGTCCTCGTCACCGGCCGCAAGGCCATGGCCGAGGCCGGCGTCACGGGGCGGTGCCTCGGCATCCTGGAGGCGGCCGGCGTCGACGCCGCCGTCTTCGACCAGGTCGAGCCGGAGCCCGACGTCACGACCGTCGACCGGCTGCGCGACGCCGTCCGCCGGCACCGGGCCGACGTGCTCATCGGCCTGGGCGGCGGCAGCGCCATGGACGCCGCCAAGGTCGCCGCCACACTCGCCGGTCACGACGAGCCTACCCGCACCTTCCACCAGGGCGGCCCGGTCGCGCGGCCGGGGCTGCCGAACATCGCCGTGCCGACGACCAGCGGCACGGGCAGCGAGATGACCAACAACGGCGTCATCAGCGACCACGAGCGGCAGTACAAAGCCAGCATCCGTAGCGAGTCGATGGTGCCGGCGGTGGCCTTGGTCGACCCCGCCGTCACGGTCTCGTGTTCGCCGCGGGTCACGGCCATCAGCGGCGTCGATGCGTTCGTGCAGGCGGTGGAATCGTACGTGTCGCGGCACGCCACGCCGCTGACCGACGCCATCGCGCTTCGTGCCGCCGGCGAACTGGCCCGGGCGCTGCCGGGCGTCGTCGCGCGGGGCGACGACATCGACTTGCGGACCGCTGCCGCCTGGGGAAGCGCCATGGCCGGCCTGGCGCTGACGAACGCGCGGCTGGGGGTGGTCCACGGCATCGCCCATCCGGTGGGCGTCCGCTACGGCGTGCCACACGGGCTGGTGTGCGGCGTGCTGTTGCCGGCGGCGCTCGAGTTCAACCGCGAGGCCGTCCCCGAGAAGTTCGAGGCCCTGCGGCAGGTGCTGGGCGGCGACCCCGTCGGCTACGCCCAAGCCTTGCTGGTGGCGTGCGGCCTGCCGATGCGGCTGACCGAATACGGTCTGGCGGCCGAGGCGTTCGACGTGGTGGCCGATGAGAGCCTGCCCAGCGGCTCAACCAAGGCCAACCCGCGCCCGGTCACGAAGGCCGACGTCGTCGCCATGCTCAGCACCATCGCTTAGCCGTCGCGCTTGCGCGGCGCGTTGGTCGGCGCCGTGTTAGCCGCCGCGCTTGCGCGGCGCGTTGGTCGGCACAATGTTAGCCGCCGCGCTTGCGCGGCGCGTTGGTCGGCGCCGTGTTAGCCGCCGCGCTTGCGCGGCGCGTTGCGCGGCGCCGTGTTAGCCGCCGCGCTTGCGCGGCGCGTTGCTCGGCGCAAGGAGCCCGAAACATGCCAACCCGGCCGGTCGCCACCCGCGACGAAATCCGCGCGTTCGACCGTCACGCCATCGAGGACCTCGGCATCCCCGGCATCGTGCTGATGGAGAACGCCGGCCGCCAGATCGCCGACGCGGCCCGCCGGATGATCGCCGGCCTGGGGACCCCGCGCGTCCTGGTCCTGGCCGGGCGGGGCAACAACGGCGGCGACGGATTCGTGGTCGCGCGGCACCTGGCGATGGACGGCATCCGGGCCGACGTGGTCCTTGTGGCGGCGCGCGACCAGGTGGGCGGCGACGCCGCGACGAACCTGGAGATACTCGAAAGGATGGGCCTCGCGATAACCGTCCTCGACGGGCCGGTCGAGACGGTGCTCCCGCCGCTGGTGCCGCTGCTGGCGCGGGCCGACCTCGTCGTCGACGGTCTGCTGGGCACGGGCACGCGCGGCGAGATACGCGAGCCGTACGCCGGCGTGATTGAGGCCGTCAACGCGGCCGGGAGGCCCGTGCTGGCCATCGACATTCCGAGCGGCCTGGACTGCGACACCGGCCGGCCCCTCGGCCCGACCGTCCGGGCCGCCCGGACCGTGACGATGGCCGCGCTCAAGACCGGATTCCAGGCGCCCGGCGCCACGGACTACACGGGCGAGATCATCCTGGCCGACATCGGCGTGCCGTTTACAACGACTGTTTAGCCGTCGCCGGTACGGCGACGGTCGTTGCCGTTGGGGCGCCGACGCCCGCGGCCGTACCGGCCGCGGCTAAACGACGGCGCGCCAGTTTAGCCGTCGCCGGCACGGCGACGGGGCCTGGCCGCGGTTGAAAGGGACGCACGGTGGCCGACGCAAGACGCCTGCTGGTGCTGACGCGAGACCGCACGGGGGCACCGTTCCGCCAGCGGATCGAGCCGTACCTGGCGCCGCTGGCGGCGCGCGGCATCGAGGCGGAGGTGGTGGAACTGGCGGCAAGCCCGTGGCCCCGCCGGGATCAGTTCCGCCGCGGCCGCGGGTTCGACGGCGTCCTGGTCCACCGAAAGACCCTGACGTGGTGGGACGCGGCGGCGCTGGGGGCCACCCGGCCGTTGCTGTACGACTTCGACGACGCCGTCATGTACCAGGCCCGCTCGCCCGAGGTGTCGCACGCGGGCCGCGAGCGCCGGTTTCTTCGGACGATCGCCCGGGCCGCGCTGGCCATCGCGGGGAGCCCTGCCCTGGCGGCGCATGCCCGGACGGCCGGGGCGGCGCGGGTCGAGGTCGTCCCGACGGGGCTCGACGCGGCGAAGTTCGCGCCGAAGCCGGACCACCAGCCGCGCGGCCCGCTACGGCTCGTGTGGATCGGCAGCCGAAGCACCCTCAAGCAACTCGAACCGCTGCGGCCGACGCTTGCCGCCCTCGGCCGGGCGGTGCCCGGACTGGTGCTGCGAATCATCGCCGACGCCGGGCTCGAGGTGGACGGCCTCCGGGTCGAGAACGTCGCGTGGAGTCTGGAGGCCGAGGCGCGGCTGCTGGCCGAGGCCGACGTCGGTATCGCGCCGCTGCCCGACACGCCGTACACGCGCGGCAAGTGCGGGTTCAAGGTGCTCCAGTACATGGCGGCCGGGTTGCCGGTGGTGGCGAGCCCGGTGGGCGTCAACGCCGAGTACGTCCGGCCCGAGATCACGGGGCTGCACGCCATCACTACCGAGGAGTGGATAGCGGCCGTCGGCCGGCTGGCCGGCGACGCTACCTTGCGCGAGCGGATGGGGCGGGCGGGGCGCGAGCGCATCGAACGGGAGTTCGACTTTACGGTCCTTGCGCCGACGGTGTGCCGGCTGGTCGAGGAAGCCATCGCCTGAAGCGCCCCCGTTTAGCCGTCGCCGGCACGGCGACGGGGCTTGGCTGGCGATGCCCGCGGCCGTACCGGCCGCGGCTAAACTACGGCACGCCGGTTTCGGCATCGGCCGGATCAACCCTTCAGGAACGTCTCCACCCGGTCGAGGCCCTTCTCGATTTGCTGCATGCTGGTGGCGAACGAGAGGCGGGCGCAGTCGTCATCGCCGAAGGCGACGCCGGGCACCAGGGCCACCTTGGCTTCGTCGAGAATCTTCGTGGCAAAGGCCACGCTGCGGGGGCCCTCGACCTTGCGGCCGAGCAGGCGATCGTAGGTGCCGCTGAAGTCGGGGAAGGCGTAGAAAGCGCCCTGGGGCCGGACGAGCGTGACGCCGGGCATGGCGGCGAGTCGGTCGGCCATGTAGAGGCGTCGTCGGTCGAACTCGGCGTACATCTTCCGCAGCGGTTCCTCGGGCCCCGAGACGGCGGCGACGGCGGCGTACTGGGCGATGGAGGTCGGGTTCGAGGTCGACTGGTCCTGGAGCCGGCCCATGGCCTGGATGACCTCGGCGGGGCCGGCGGCCCAGCCGATGCGCCAGCCGGTCATGGCCCACGTCTTCGAGGCGCCGCCGAACGTGATGGTCTGGTCCATGAGACCGTCGGCCAGCGTCGCGAACGAAGCGGTCTCGACCCCCTCATAAACGAGTTCGTTGTAAATCTCGTCGGAGAAGACCCAGATGTCGCGCCCCACGACGACCTCGGCCAGGGCGGCGAGTTCGTCGCGCGTGTAGACGCACCCGGTGGGGTTCGAGGGCGAGTTCAGAATGAACAGGCGGGTCTTGTCGGTGACGGCCTGGGCCAGTTGGTCGGGCGTAATCTTGAAACCCTGGTCGGCGCCGGCCCGGATGACGACCGGCTCGGCCCCCGCAAAGCGGATCTGCTCGGGATACGACACCCAGTACGGCGCGGGCAGGATGGCCTCGTCGCCGGGTTCGAGCGTGGCCAGGCACGCCTGGAACAGGGCGTACTTGCCGCCGGTCGTGATACAGATCTGGGCCGGCTCGTAGGCCAGGCCGCACCGGCGCTGGAGGTAATCGGCGACGGCCACCTTGAGTTGGGCCAGACCCGACGCCGGCACGACGTACCCGTGATGGCCGTCACGGACGGCCTTGACGGCGGCCTCGCAGATGTGTTCGGGGGTTTTGAAATCGGGCTCGCCGGCGCCGAAACCGACCACGTCGACGCCCTGGGCCCTCATGGCCTTGGCCTTGGCGCTGACGGCCAGGGTCATGGAAGGCTGGATGGCTTTGACACGCCGGGAGATTTGCATGGGGCCTCCGATGATCGTGGCCGCCGGGGCATCCACGGACGGCCGACCGTCAAAGACCGTCGCCGTACCGGCGACGGCTAAACAAAGCCACCGCCTCCGACGACGAACCTCAAAAAAAAGGCGAGGCCGACGCCAGCGCCGGCCTCGCCTGGAATGCGTGTCCTTTCGGTTCAGCCTTGGCCGGCGATACCGACCAGGCCGAGGAACCGGTTCAGCGAGAGGATGGGGATGCTGAAGTTCTCGGCCCGGGCCTTGGCCTCGGTGTACTCGATGAACTGCTTGCGGGCCTCCTCGTAGACCTGCCGTTCCATGGGGCTGGCGCCGGCGGTCGGCGGGGCGACGACGGAGGGCTCTTCGCCGACGACGAGGAAATCGGCCTGGACGGTCAGGCTGGTGTCGATGCGTCCGCCGAACTCCTGGATGAGGGCCTTGAGTTGTTCGGAGTCGTCGACGCCGTCGCCGTCGATGTCCATCTTGCCGCTGAGGACGAACCGCATGCGGCGCTGGCGGTCGTACACGGGGTTATGGAGCACGTCGCCGATGACGACGGGGTTGTCGCCCTGGATTTCGTAGATGCGGAGTTCGCAGGAGTTGTCCATGATTTTGACGATGCGGCAGTTGGCCTTGGCGAGCGGCTTGGTCTTGCCGAGTTCGCTGGGACTGAAGACCGAGAACGTCATGCCCAACAGCACGCCGTCTTTCTTACCGAGGTCGCCGTAGGCCACGACGCCCTGCTCGGCGATGCTGACGATGTGGCCGTCGACGCCCGTCTCGGTAGGCACCTTGCGGAAGTCGGCGATGACGTCGGAGAGATCTTTGAGGTTATTTTGCAGGGTGAGGATCTGGCGGTTGAGTTTGTCGCGTTCGGTGCCGGCGGCGCGGCCTTGGGCGATCAGGCGGTCCTGAATGCGGTCGTGCTCTCCCTTGAACTGTTCGCTCTGCTGGACGGCGCTGTCGCGGGCGGTGGCCAGGCTGTCCTTTTCCTGCTTCCAGTTCGAGTCGTTCTGGGCCGCCTGGCGGGCGTGCTCGGCCTTGGCGGCGGCCAGTTCGTCCTGGATACCCTTGATCTGGCCTTCGAGGTTCCCGATGGCCGTGGCGTCCTGCTTAACCTGGATGACGAGGCCCTTGATGCGCTGGACGAGCGACCGGATGGCGGCCTGCATGCTGGTCGTCTTGACGTCGGCGGTCGAGGCGTCGCCGCCCACGGCGTAACTCTCCTGGATGGCCTGCTCGGTCTGGACGAGAATATCGTTGGTCGCCTTGAGCACGTCGCTGACGCTCTGCCGAAGCTGCGCCCCGCGCTGGGCGCTGAACGGGTCGCCGGTCAGCCGCTCGGTCAGGCGCTGGATCTCGCTGCGATACACGTTGGCGAGTTGGTCTTTCTTCTCAATGATGTCCTGAAGGGTGTCGCCATCATCCTTGTTGGCGTCCAACAGGCTGCGCCAAAGCCCCTCCAGATCGCCGGCCGAGTTCTCGATGCGCATCTGGCCAAACACGCCGAGGTCGGTCTGGTTCTTCTTGCTGTACATCCAGCCCCAGCCGACGGCGCAGGCCACGGTCAGGACCGACAGCGCAATCACCAGGTACAGCAGATAGGGACTGGCGCGTCGAGCACGAATCATTCGCCTGGCCATCAATCAACCTCCGATTCGAACCGGTGCATGGCCCTCGCGGGACGCCGGCAACACGGCAAGCGCCAAGGCAGAAAGCGACGGCCATGGCAGACCGGCACCTTCCCCTGTAACCTGCGGCCAACCCTAGATTTGGGCCCGAGTTTTGTCAACAAAAAAACCCCCATTCTGGGGGTAGCCCCTCCGTTTCGGGGGGGGAGAAACCGACCCGCGACCGTCAGGGAGCGGCACATTGGCCCCGCCGACGCGACGGCACCCCCGTAACCGAGGAGTTAGGCGCGGCGGGATATCGCGCTTGACAAGCCGGTCCCGGGGGCTAGGTTGGAACGCGGAGGCCCGGTCCGATGCCCTCGCGGCTCTACATTATCGACAGCCACGGCCAGCTCTACGCCAGTTACTACGCCATCCGGAGCATGACGAGCCCCAAGGGCGAGCCCACCAACGCCACCTATGGGTTCGTGGCCACGCTGCTGAAGGTGCTGCGCGAAGAGAAGCCGGAGTACCTGGTCGCCTGTTTCGACCTGCCGGGACCCACCCACCGCCACGAAGCCTATGCCGAGTACAAAGCCCAGCGCCGGCCCATACCCGACGACCTGCCCGTCCAGATCGAGCGGGTCCACGAGATTCTCTCGCTGCTGGGCATTCCGGCGGTCGAGTCGCCGGGATACGAGGCCGACGACTGCATCGCCGCCATGGTCGAGCGGGGGCGGAAGGCCGGACTCGACGTCGTCATCTGCAGCCGCGACAAGGACCTCGAGCAACTCATCGGCCCCGGCGTCACGGTGCTCGACACCCGCTCGTTCGAGCACCTGGACCCCGCGGCCATCGTGAAGAAGCGCGGCGTGCGGCCCGAGCAGATGGGCGACGTCCTGGCCCTGATGGGCGACGCCAGCGACAACATCCCCGGCGTGCCGGGGGTGGGGCCGAAGACGGCCACCAAACTCATCGCCGAGTACGGCACGCTCGACGCCCTGCTGGCCCGCGCCGACGAGATCAAGGGCAAGGTCGGCGAGCGGATCCGCGAACACCGCGACGACGCCATCCGCAGCCGCCAACTCGTGCAACTGGCGCCCGACGCCCCGATAACGATCGACCTGGAGGCGTGCCGCACACCCGCCTCGTTCGACACGCCGGGCGTGGTGGCCCTGTTCCGCGGCCT
>DATKZB010000188.1:0-7166 GCA_035528235.1 Phycisphaerae bacterium | reverse complement strand
AAGCGGCACAAGGGCCTGCTGGCGACGCTGCCGGTCGGCGCCGACCGGGCCCAGCAGGCCTGCCGGCGGGCCGCCGACGCCGCCGACGCCTTCTTCGACGATCTGCTGGCCTGGTACAAGTCGTCTGCCGGCACCTCGGGCCGCATCCCCCGGCCGAACGTGGTGGCCGACCCGCTGTCGCCGGCCCTGCGGCTGCTGGCCGAGGAACTCGAGGACCTCGCCCGCGGCGCCCGCGACGGCGACGACCAGGACGAACTCGCCGCGGCCACCGACCGGGCACGCAGCCTGGCCGACGCCCTGGAGGCGTTCATTACCCAGTCGTACGGCGCCGGACCCGGCGGCGAGGTCGAGGGACGCGGGTCCGGCGCGGTGTACTGGGTCGACGTGGCGGGACCCCGCCGCGCGGACCGCGCCCCGGCTGCCGGCGACGACGAGGCCGACGACGCGACCCCCCAGGCCGTCGCGCCCGGCGCGGGCCGCCGGCCGCGCATCTACCTTCGGGCCTCGCCGGTCCACGTGGGGGCGATGCTCGACGTGCTGCTGTGGCAATCGGTGCCGTCAGTGGTCCTGACGAGCGCGACGCTGGCCGTGTCGCCCAACGATGAGTTCGCGTACATCCGCGAGCGGCTTGGCCTGGCCGAGGCCGACACGCTCCGCGTCGGGTCGCCGTTCAACTACGAGGCCCAGGTGCGGCTGTACCTGGAGGCCGACATGCCGGAGCCGACGGCGCCCGGGTACTTCGACGCGGCGGTCGAGGCCATCCGCCGGTACGTCGACCTGTCGGAAGGGCGGGCGTTCGTGCTGTTCACCTCGTACGACATGCTGCGCCGGGCGGCCGAGGTGCTGCGGCCGCACCTGGCGAAGCGGCGCTGGGCCCTGCTGGTGCAGGGCGAGGGGTTGCCGCGCGGCAAGATGCTGGAGGCGTTCCGCCACGACACGCACTCGGTCCTCTTCGGGACCGACACGTTCTGGCAGGGGGTGGACGTGCCGGGGGCGGCGCTCTCGAACGTGATTATTGCGCGGCTGCCGTTCGCGGTGCCCGACCGTCCGCTGGTCCAGGCGCGGATCGAGGCCATCCGGGCGGCCGGCGGTAACCCGTTCAGCGATTACCAGTTGCCGGAAGCGGTGCTGAAGTTCAAGCAGGGGTTCGGCCGGCTTATCCGCACGAAGGACGATACCGGGATGGTGGTGGTGCTGGACTCGCGGATCCTCTCGAAATCGTATGGCCGCATCTTCCTTCGCGCCCTGCCGCCCTGCCGCGTGATTGTGCCGGGGCACGATGAGTGATGGGCGGATTTCAGATTGCAGATTTGAGATTTCAGATTTCAGATTGCACGGCGTGCCGCTTGCCGGCCGAGCGAACGTAGGCCGCGGCGCGCCGCGGCCTACAACTTGTCGCGCGGCGGGTCCCCGCACCCGCCGCGCTCGAGGTCTGACTGCGGGTTGGCGCGGTGGGTGCCCGCCCGAGGCGGGCAGGCTCGGACCCACCGCGCAAAGGAAGTAGGCCGCGGCGCGCCGCAACCTGCAACTTAGCGCACGTACTTCAGCGTCGGCTTGGTCATGCGGGAGACGTAGAAGATGCCGGCCTTTTCGTCCCAGGCGCACAGGGTCATGCGGTCGGCCTTGATGCCCGGCGGCAGGGGGGCTGCGACCTTCCACGTCCGGCCGCCGTCGGTCGTCTCCTGGAAGCCCTCGTCGTTGACCACCACGAGGTGCCGCGCGGCCTTGCCGAAGTACGGGCCCTGGAACGCCTTGATGGGGCTGCCCTGGACGGCCCAGGTGGCGCCCTTGTCCTTGGAGGCGAGCAGCCCGGAGTTGCTCGTCCAGTTTGGCGACGACGGCGTCGGAGAGGTTGACCCACTGGGCCTTGGGGCTTTGCTCCGCGGCCAGGGGGAGGGACAGCGCGGCACCGCACACGGCGGCGCCCAGCATGCCGGCAAGCAGCGTGCGTCTCATGAGGGCGGACCTCCTGCCAAAGGGTTCCGGGGCGCCAGGATAGCGGCTTGTGCCCAGGCCCGGAAGCAAATAGAATCGGCCGTGGCACACGGCGGCCCCCAGGCCCCCGGCGCTGATACGGAAGGGGTGAAGGCCGAATGAATCCGACGCCGTTTCTGCTGGCCGCGCTGCTGGTCTTGGGCGGCTGGTACCACTGGGACAAGGGCGGACGCTTCGAGCCGGGCCGCTGCACCATCGACCTCTGGCCGGACATGACCGAATATGGCCCGGCCGAGCGGTACGCCACGGCCTTCAAACACGCCGACGGTCGCACGGCCGAGGTCTTCTCGTCGTTCAACCGCGAGACGGTCCTGCGGCACTGCCGGTGGATGCAGCAGTACGGCATCGACGGTGCGTTCGTCCAGCGGTTCGTCGGCGAGGTGTCGCACCCGAAGGGTCTGCGTCACTTCACCACCGTCCTCGCCCACTGCCGCGAGGGCGCCAACCGCTACGGCCGGACGTACGCGGTGATGTACGATCTCTCGGGCCTGGGCGGCGGCCAGATGCAGCGGGTCATGGACGATTGGCGGAACCTGGTCGCTCGGATGCACATCACGAAAGACCCGGCGTACCTGCATCACCGGGGGCGGCCGGTCGTCGCCGTCTGGGGGCTGGGCTTCAGCGACGGTCGCCGGTACACCCCTGCGGAGGGCATCGAACTGGTCGAGTGGCTCAAGAACGATCCCCAGGCCGGCCGCTGCACCGTCATGCTGGGCGTGCCCACGTTCTGGCGGACGCTGGAGCGCGACTGCGTGGCCGACCCCACCGTGCACGCCCTTATCGCCAAGGCCGACGTCGTCAGCCCCTGGATGGTCGGCCGCTACGGCAAGAGCGAGGAGGCGAAACGTCATGCCGAGACCGTCTGGACGGCCGACATCGCGTGGTGCCGAGAGCGGAACCTCGATTACATGCCGGTGGTGTTTCCGGGGTTCTCGTGGCACAACATGCACGACGGTCGGGCGTCGTCGCCGCTGGGCCAGATTCCGCGTGTCGGCGGCAAGTTCCTCTGGGCGCAGTACGTTGCCGCCAAGCAGGCCGGCGCCACGATGGTGTACCAGGCCATGTTCGACGAGGTGGACGAGGGCACCGCTATCTTCAAGTGCACCAACGACCCGCCGGTCGGGGCATCGACGTTCCTCACGTACGAGGGCCTGCCGAGCGATCATTACCTGCGGCTCGTCGGCCAGGCCGCGCGCATGATCCGCGGTGCCGCGCCCCTGACCGAGCAGATGCCCGACCTCAGCGCCGCGGCTCCGCGCAAGTGACCGCGCCGCCGGGACGGCATATCCGAGCCGCGACCGTGAGGGAGCGGGAGGCCCGGCGCACGGATTCCGTTTGCATTGCCGGTGTCTCTTGCGGTTCAATGCGGTTTGAGAACCGGCGGCCCTGAACCACAAGCGTGCCGGGTCTCCTGACCCGGCACGGCAGGCTAGGCAGAAATCCAGGTGGCGGGTCAGGAGACCCGCCACCCCCGGAAGTTCTGAAACAGTTTCTTGGCGAAAGGACTCCAGTCATGGCCGAAACGACGAAGCGCGGACTCGGCAGGCGGTCGTTCCTGAAGGCGGCAGCAGGGGCGGCGGGCCTGGCCATTGTGGCACCCCAGGCGGTGCGCGGGGCCGAGGCGAATTCCAAGATTCAACTCGGTCTCATCGGCTGCGGCGGACGCGGACGGTGGATCGCCAACCTCTTTGCCAAGGACGGCAACTACCAGATCGTGGCCGTCCACGATTACTTCCCCGACCGGGCCGACGGCGCCGGCAACGATCACAAGGTCGATGCCAAGCGGCGGCACACGGGTCTGGGGTCGTACAAGGACCTCCTGGCCGGGCAGGTGGACGCCGTGGCCATCATCAGCCCGCCGTACTTCCATCCCGAACATGCGGCCGCGTCGGTCGCCGCCGGCAAACACACCTACGTGGCCAAACCCATCGCGGTCGACGTGCCGGGGTGCCATTCGATTGCCGCCTCCGGCAAGAAGGCTACCGAGACCAAGCGTGTCTTCCTCATCGATTTCCAGACCCGGGCCGACCCGTTCTACATGGAGGCCCTCAAGCGCGTGCACGCGGGGGCCCTGGGCACGTTCGCCTTCGGCGAGGCCAGTTACCACTGCGACCGCATCGGCAAACAGGGCGACGACAAGACCCCCGAGGGCCGGCTGCGCAACTGGGTCTTCGACAAGGCCCTCTCGGGCGACATCATCACCGAGCAGAACATTCACACCCTCGACGTGATGAACTGGATCATGCAGGTGCCGCCGATCCGGGCCTGGGGCAAGGGCGGACGCAAGAGCCGCGTCGACGTGGGCGACTGCTGGGACCACTTCGCCCTGGTCTTCGAGTACCCCGACGGCGTGGGCATCACGTTCAGTTCGCGCCAGTTCGACGGCTTCGGCTCCAAGCCCGACGGCATCCGCAACCGCATGTTCGGCGTCGACGGCGTGCTCGAGACCTCCTACGGCGGGCAGGTGCTCATCCGTGGCAAGAACTTCTATCGCGGCGGGTCCAGCCCCGGCATCTACCAGGACGGGGCCGTGGTCAACATCGCCACCTTCGCCGAGAGCGTCCGGGCCGGCAAGGTCGACAACCCCACCGTCGCCCCCAGCGTCCAGAGCAACCTCGTGACCATCCTGGGCCGCACGGCCGCCTACACCGGCCAGGTCGTGACGTGGGACGAGATGGTCAAGTCGACCGACAAACTCGACGGCCGCCTGGATGGCCTGAAGGCGTAACCGTCTGGCCCTGACAAGCCCGGCAGCCGGTGTGCGCCAAGACGTTCTGGCAAGCCTCACATCGCGGGGTGGCATGCCCACGCCGCTGTTGGCGTGGGCATGTTGCACGTGCGCCAGAGAGCATGCCCAGGCAACGGCGGCCTGGGCATGCCACCCGTGCCAGGAACTCCTGGCGCACCCGCGCAGCCGTTCATCATTCATCATTCCGTGTTCATCATTGTTTCTGTTTTGCCGTCACACCGGCGGCGCCTGTTGGACGTGGCGGATTCGCTCGGCCGCCGGCGGGTGCGAGGCGAAGTACCGGCCGAGGCCGAGTGCCCCGTCGCCGGCGGCTTCGTGCACTTTCGCCAGGCGCTCGAGCAGCCGCTCGGCCCCCGCGCGACCGTATCCGGCGGCGTCGGCCAGGCGGACGCCCAACTCGTCGGCATCGAGTTCGCGGTCGCGCGAGTAGGCGCCCTCCAGGTACCGGACCCCCACCTGCCGCACCCACGCCCCGGCCGCGCCGGGCCCCGGCACGGCCCGCGCCGCCAGGACGGTGGCCGAACTGGCCAGCACGCGATCGATGGCGTGCCCGCGGATGACGTGGGCCATCTCGTGCCCCAGCACGAACGCGAGTTCGTCCGGGGCGCCCTCGCACAGGTCCACCAGCGGCCGCGTGACGAAGACGAAACCCCCCGGCAGGGCGAACGCGTTGGGCGCCTTGGCCAGGACCACCTCGGTCTGGAACGTCCGCAGCCGGTTCGTGACGCACCCGGCCAGCCGCGCGCCGATGTCGGCCATGAGGCCGGCGGCCTGGGCGTCCGGGTCGGGGGGCATCTGGCGGCGGACCTCGGTGGCCATGTCGCGGCCGACGGCGTGCTCGGCCCGGATGGCGTCGGCCTCGCTCCCGGTCAGCGACTGCCAGAGCCACTGGACCTTGCGGGCGCGAGGACCGGCGCGTTGACCCAGTTTTCGCAGGAATCCGGCCACGGCGTGCGGTCTCCGGTGATGCGTGCGGCTCGCTCGTTTATCATTCCTTAGTACTACAACGCCACTTGGCCACAGAGCAGCCGCTTGGGAATTCAACCGTGGACCGCCATCAGGCTGTAGCGCGGGGGTTTATCCCCCGCGGGATCCTGCGCGGGGGATAAACCCCCGCGCTACGGCGCGTAAGTGTCGTTAATGCAAGAGGTTGCGTTCATTGCGGCGCAACAAGTGGCGTTGTAGTATTAGTTCATCATGGTTGTTCGGCCGTCGCGCGGGCGGGGCCGGAGACCCAGTGGTCGAGCACGGCCGTCTTCCGGACGAACAGGTCGAGCCACGCCGCGGTGATGGCGCCGGAGATCGTGCCGTCGCGGCGGCACTCCTCGGGCGTCCGACCCCAGTAGAAGCCGATCCACCCCGACGCCACGTCTCGCGAACGGTCGAGGAACGCTTCGAGTTCCTCCGCCGAGCAGGACAGGGGGAACGTCTCCTCGACGACCACCGGCTTGCCCACCGCGAACCCCTTCAGCGTGCTGAGCGCCTCGTCCACCTTGCCTCGCTCGGGGTAGACATGGACGCTCATGAAGTCGAGGTCCGCCGCGATCCGCTCCGGCACGAAGCCGGAGGTGAGGCCCGGACGGTCGAGACTCCACGGCACCAGGCCCACGGTCACCAGGCGGCCCGCGTCGTGTCGGCGGGTGGCCGCGGCCAGAAGGCTCACCCACTGCTTGGCCACCTCGGCCCGGTCGCGGCCGGCCAGGTCCCGGGCGATGAACTGGACGAAGTGCTTCCCCGCGAAGGGGGGCCCCAGCCAGTCGTCCCGCTTGGGGCCCCCGGCGACGACCGGCTCGTTCATCAGGTCGTAGCAGAAGACCGCCGGGCTGCGGGCACACCGCGCCGCCACCGCCTCCCAGAAACTCGCCTGCGCCTGCCAGCGGTCGCGTTCCGCCAGAGCGTCGTACCAAGCGGGGACGTCGGCCTTGTGGTAGCACCCCAGGCCCGTCAGGTCGAGGTAGAGCCCCAGCCGCTCGGCCAGCGCGAGCACGTGGGCCAGGCGACCGAGCGCGGCGGCGTTCGGCCGCCGGGGCGCGTCCATGAACCGGCCGAACTGAAGGTGCACCCGAACGACCGTGGCCCCCAGCCCCTTCATCTCCGCGAAGTCCTGCTCGACGGTCGCCCACTCCGCGTCCCAGTAGTCCTCGATGAGACGGCCCCCGCCGTCGTGGTCGTAGTTGAACCCCCAGGGCACGAACCGGCGGCCCGAGGCCGCCAGCACGAATCCGCGGCGGTCGTCGCTCGCGCGGACCCGCTCCATTTCGCCCCGAAGCTCGCCGGCCGGGCCGAGAAGGCCCAACAGAATCCCCGCCCCGAGCACCATCGCGCCCGTGAGCCGGGTTCGGGTCGAGGGGGCCATGATAAGCCTCTCGCGATCGGGCATCACGCCTACCGGATTTCGGTGAACTTCGCTTTCGGAGCGCCG
>DATKZB010000187.1:0-6462 GCA_035528235.1 Phycisphaerae bacterium | reverse complement strand
AGCCTGCTGGAGTTGTGCGACGTCAACCAGCCGGCCCTGAAACGCCTGGCCCTCGAGGCGCCCGGCACCTATGCCCACAGCCTGCTCATCGGGACGCTGAGCGAATCGGCGGCCGAAGCCATCGGCGCCAACGGCTTGCTGGCCCGCGTGGGCGCGTACTTCCACGACATCGGCAAGGCCAACAAGCCCCGCTACTTCGTCGAGAACTACCAGGAAGGCCAGGAGGCTCACGGGAGCCTGACGCCCGCCATGAGCCGCCTCATCATCATGAGCCACGTCAAGGACGGCCAGGAAATGGCCGACCGTCTCAGCCTGCCGCCCATCATCAAGAACTTCATCGCCGAGCACCACGGCACGACGCTGATGGAGTTCTTCTACCACCAGGCGCGGCAGCAGGCGGAGGCCAATGGCGAGGAACCGCCGGCCGAATCGGACTACCGGTACCCCGGCCCCAGGCCCCGGAGCCCCGAAACCGCCATCGTGATGCTGGCCGACGTCGTCGAGGGTGCCACCCGAAGCCTGAAGGAACGAACCGCCAACCGGATCGGGGCGACCGTCCGCGACATGGTCATGAAACGGCTCCTGAAAGGCCAGTTGGACGAGAGCGGCCTGACCCTGAATGACCTCCACAAGATTGAGGAGACCTTGACGAAGACCCTGCTTTCCGTTTATCATGGTCGGGTCTCGTATCCGTCACAGGACGAGGCCGGCCAGGCGGCACCGGCCGGCGGCGACGCCGCAAAGGGGGCCGACCCGCAGGCGGAAGTCCGCAACGGGCCTCGGGCCGAGCCGCAGTGACGCGCGCCCCACATCGCGCGGGCCGGACGCTGGAGATACAAGACACGCCGACTTGCCGATAGCGAGAGAAACGTCGGAGTACGGGTAGCCATGGCCAAGATCGAGATTACAGATCTGCAGGATCATGTCCGCCTGGATCGGAAACTTATTCTCCAAGTCATTCGACACGTCATCAAGGAAGAGGGCCGCGCGGCCAAGAGCCTGAGCATCGTCCTGACCGACAACCGGCACATCCGCGACCTCAGTCACGAGTACCTCGGACGCGACACGGCCACCGACGTCATCAGTTTCCCCCTGGAAGACCTGGACTGGCCCGCCACCAACCACACCGGCGGCAACGGCGGCATCAACGGCGAAATCATCGCGTCGGCCGAACGGGCCCTTCAGCAGGCCCGGGCCATCCATGGCGACCCGCAGGCCGAACTGCTCCTGTACCTGGTCCACGGGCTCCTCCACCTCATCGGCTACGACGACCGTACGCCGCGGGACGCCCAACAGATGCACGCGAGGGAAGACGTCCTGTTGGCCGAGTTCGGGTTCCCGTGCGTGTACGCCGGCCGGGCTTCGGTCCAGTAGGAGGATCCGTTTGCTGGTCTACGTCTGGTTCGTGCTGGGTCTGGCGGCAACCGGCTTCGCCCTGTTCTTCGCGCTGACGCACAACGCCCTCCGCTCGTTCTCCCGGGCCCGCCTCGAAGAGGCGCTCCAGCGCAAGGGCCGCCTCCGCGAACTCGACCGGCTCTCCCGGCACCGGCACGACCTGCTCCACATGACCCGGGCCCTGCACATCGTCAGCATCGTGACGATGGCCGTGCTGATCGAAGTGTGGGCGACCGACCGGCTGGGGTCGACGGCGCGCGGCTGGCTGATCGGCGCGGCTGTGGCGGCGGTGGTGGGGGTGATTGCGGGGGGCGTCATTCCGCTGGCCTGGGCCCACTACGCCGCCGAGGGCGTCCTGGCCACCGTGCTGCCGGCCTGCCAGGTCTGCCGGGTCCTCTTCTCCCCGGTGCGCCGCGTGCTTCGCATCTTCGACACCGTGGTGCGCCGGCTCGTCGGCGTGCCGCGCGGCGCCCCGTCGGCCTCGGACATCGAGGACGAGATCGTCAGCGTGGCCGACGAGGGGGAACGCAAAGGCGCCATCCAGGAAGACCAGAAGGACATGATCGAGAACGTCATCAAGTTCAAACGCGCCGACGCCAGCCAGATCATGACGCCGCGGACCGACATCGTCAGCATCGATTCGACCGAGTCGGTGGAGGCCGCACGCCAACTCATCGCCGAGTCCGGCTACAGCCGCATACCCGTCACCCGGGGCAACCTCGACACGATCGCCGGCATCCTGTACGCCAAGGACCTGCTGGACCACGCCGCCACAGCCGATGGTCGCAACCTGGCCGCCGCCGACGTCATGCGCAAGCCGCTCCTCGTGCCCGAGACGAAACGCCTGGACGAACTGCTCCGCGAGTTCCAGGTCAACAAGGTCCACATCGCCATCGTGCTCGACGAGTACGGCGGCACGGCCGGCCTTGTGACCATTGAGGACGTCGTCGAAGAGATCGTCGGCGAGATCGTCGACGAGTACGAGCACGAACCCCCGAAATCCATCCGCCGGGTCGGCGACCTCGCCTTCGAGGTCGAGGCACGCGTGCACATCGACGAGGTCAACGACGAGTTGGAGGTCGACCTGCCGGAAGACGACGATTACGAGACGATCGGCGGCTTCGTCCTCAGCCGCCTCGGATACATCCCGAAGGTGGGCGAGTCGCTCGACTACGACGGCCTGCGGATCACCGTCCTGGAGGCCGAGGAGCGGCGAATCACGCGCCTTCGCATCGATCTGGGAACGCTGCCCGAGACGGCCCGACAGGCCTAGGGCTACTTTGTCAACTTGGCGTGGGCTCCTTGGGGGCCCGCGCGGTGGTGACGAGTTGACAAAGTAGCACTAGACCCACGCCGCCGGTCGAAGGAACCACGCGGGAGACGCCCGTGCCAGTCCATAAATCAACGGTCCTCCTCCTGCGGTGCCGCGACTTCAGCGAAACCAGCCAGATCGTCGACCTCCTGGCCCGCGACGTCGGACACCTGCGATGCCTGGCCAAGGGGTCCAAGCGAGGCCAGAACCCGTTCAGCGGACCGCTCGACCGCTGGACCCTCGGTGAGGCCGTCTTCAGCGTGACCGACCCGAACCACCTCGGCACGCTCATGGAACTGTACGAGACCGAACGGTTCGACGGTCTGCGCGAGAAGTTGCCGGCGTTCTACGGGGCGTCGCTCGCCACGGAACTCGTGACGGCCCTCGTGCCGGACTTCGACCCGCAGCCGGACGTCTTCGACCTCGTGGTCCGCACGTTCTCGCTGCTGGCCGAGGCCGACGCCGACGCCGGCCGGGCCGTTACATTCGCCTTCGCGTGGCGGCTGCTTGGGCTGCTCGGGTACGGGCCGCACATGGGCCGCTGCGTGGGGTGCAACCAGCCCCTCGACAACACCCAGGCCGTCGACTACAGCGCCGGTCTGGGCGGGCCGGTGTGCAAACCGTGTCGGCCCGAGGGAAAAGGGAAGATCCATCGCCTCGGGGCCAAGTCGGCCCAGGCCATGGCGTTTCTCGCCCAGGCCGACTGGGACGAGGTGCGGCGGGTGCGGCTCGCCGAGGCCACCGCCGGCCAAATGCGCGACGTCCTGGCCGCGACCGTCGCGGAACTGGCCGGAAAGGAACTCTCGGCCGCCAGATACGTTTAACTGTTCACGGGCCGGTTACCGGGTATAATGGGGGCGTCGTCGGTTGGCCGCCTCGGCCCGGGCACGCCCGCCCGGCCGCGGTGGCGTCTGGCGCCGCCAGACAGGCGCCGGCCCGAGACGCCGTGAGAGGGCAAGCGACATGCAACGCATAGCCATTGGGTTAGCCGTCTTCGGGATTCTGCTGGGTATCCCGCTTTCGGCCCAGGCAGGATGGGTCTGGCGGAACGGCCGGTGGAGTTACGTGGACCCCGACCAGGGACCCCCTCCGCCGTCCGACACGCCGCCCAAGACGCCGCCCGCACCCATCGCGCCCACGCCGAAACCCGACGGACCCGAGCCGCCGGTCGTCGTCCCGCCCGCGCCGCCGGTCGAGCCGAAGCCGCCCGCGGAGCCGCAGCAACCGGCCCCGCCGACGGAGCCGGCCGAGCCCGAGGAACCACGATGGAACTGGCGATGGTGGCAGCGAAAGCCCGCCCCCCAGCAGCCCGAGACGCCGGCCCAGCCCGACCAGCCGGCCGAACCCAAGAAATCGTGGTGGAACTGGCGATGGTGGGAGCGCCAGGACGACCCCAACCCCGACAAGACGCTCCTCGAGCAGGCCCGCGCGGCCCGCGACGCCGGCCGCTACCGCTCGGCCGACGGCACCCTCAAGAAACTCATCAAGAACTACCCGGCGTCTTCTTTCCGCGAAGAGGCCATCTGGATGCGCGCCACCCTCCTGTTCGACCGGGGGGAATACTACAAGGCCTTCGAGGAATACGAGAGCCTGCTGACGCAGTACGCCGGCAGCGCACGCTACCGCGACGCGCTGCTCAAGGAGATCGAGATCGCCGAACTGTTTCTCGGCCCGACACGGCGCCGCGTCCTGGGCGTGCCCGTGCTGTCGGGCGAGACCGAGGCCATCGCGATCCTCCGCCGCGCGTACGAACACCAGCCGGCCGGCGACCTGGCCGACGACGTCGTTCTGCGAATCGCCGACTATTACTGGTCAAAACACAAGTGGCCCGAGGCCGAGGATTACTACGACAAGTACTGCCGCGAGTACCCCAACGGCGACGCTATCCTCCAGGCCGAACTCCAGCGCGCCCGCTGCGCTATCGAAAGATGCCGCGGTCCGCGGTATGATGTGACGAGTCTGCGGCTGGCGTACGACCGGCTCCGACAGTTTCAGAAGAAGTTCCCGGAGGAAGGGCAGCGCCAGGGCGTGCCGGCCCTGATTGCCGAAGTGCGCGACAGGCAGGCCCAGTCGCTCTACGAGATCGCCGCCCGGTACCACCGGGCCCGTGAGCCTCTGGCCGCGGCGTTTTACGCCGAACGACTGTGCGAACGGTTCCCCGACTCGCCGTGGACCGCGAAGGCCGAGGAGTTCCTGACCCCCTCGACCCTGACCGGGACACCGGCCGAGCCGACCGGTGAGGAGGAGTCAACCCCGTGAACACCCTGCGTGCCTTGGCGATGGTTCTCGTCGCGGCCGCCACGCTCGTGGCGGGATGCGGCTATTCCGCGGCGCCGCTTCATCGCGGCGACGTGCGGACCGTGGCCGTGCCCATCTTCGCGTCGAAGGAGTTCCGCCGCGAACTCGAGTTCGACCTGACGCGCGAACTCGTCAAGACCATCGAACTCCGGACCCCCTACAAGGTCGTCCACGACCGCAAGCGGGCCGATACGGAACTGAGGGGCGAGATCGTGCGACTCAGCGCCCCCATCCTGACCGAGGATACCGACACCGACCGGCCCCAGGACGTCCAGGTCACCATTACGTGCTGGTTCGAGTGGAAGGACCTGAGGACCGGCGAGATCCTCAAACGCCTCGACCGCCTCAGCGGCTCGGCCACGTATGCCGGCGCCGTCGGCGAGACCCAGGATTCGGCCACGGCCGAGGCCACACGCCGCCTTGCCGAACGCATCGTCGAGGCTATGGAGAAAGACTGGTGATGCGTGCGGCCGTGCCCCGGGCACCGCCGTCGCGCCTGATGTTACTTTGTCAACTCGGCGTGGGCCAATTGGGAGCCCGCGCGGTGGCCTTCCTAGGCCACCGCGAGTTGGCGCAGGGCAACCTGTCGCGGCGGCCTGGGAAGGCCGCCGCGCACGATGACGACGAGTTGACAAAGCGGAACTGAGCAGCCGTCCAGAAGGAACGTCGCCTCATGAGTCCCGACGATCTTGATAACCAACCCGGTGAAGGCGAAGGTCGCTCGCCAGGGCCGCGCCTGCGCGGGCTGCTGGTGTGGGTACTCGTCGCCGGACTGGCCGTCCTGGTCGTCTGGGCCATCGGCCGGAGCTTCTTCGACGTCAAGGAATTCTCCCGGGCCGACCTGGAGCGCCTGCTCGAGAAGCCCGACGCCATCAAGGCCCTCTGGGTCCACGGCAACGTTCTCCACGGCGAGATCAGGCCCGGCGAGTGGCTCAACGAATTCGGCGAGGCGGCCTTCGTGGTGCACCTGCACGACCGCGAGATCCCGCCCCTCATCGAACGCCTGACCGCCAACAAGGAACTGCGCGGCATCTTCCGCGACGAGAAGAACCGCAGTTTCGTCCCCGAAGACCCGTTCATCTGGCAGACGCTGCTCGCCATGCTGCCGTGGCTGTTCATTCTGATGGGCATCTGGTTCTTCGTATCGCGGCAGATGCGGTCGGCCTCCGGGCCGGGGGGGGTCCTCAGTTTCGGCCGCAGCCGCGCGCGCCTCGCCAAGAAGGAAATGGTCAAGGTTACCTTCGACGATGTGGCCGGCATCGAGGACGCCAAGGAGGAAGTCCAGGAGATCGTCGAGTTCCTGCGCCATCCGGAACGGTTCCGCGTGCTGGGCGGTCGCATACCGCGCGGCGTGATGCTGGTGGGCCCGCCGGGGTCGGGAAAGACGCTCCTGGCCAAGGCCATCGCCGGAGAGGCCAACGTTCCCTTCTTCTCCATCAGCGGGTCGGATTTCGTCG
>DATKZB010000186.1:0-2442 GCA_035528235.1 Phycisphaerae bacterium | reverse complement strand
GCCATCCTGGCCGGGCACGTCATCGGTAAGCGTCCCGGCCGCGTGGAGCCCCGCGCGGTCAAACGTCGCCCGAAACCGCACGACCTGCTCACCAAACCGCGCGCCCAAGCCCGGGCCGAACTACTCGCGGAGAAACGAGAGCAACCGGCGCAAGTCCTTGTCAAATAGGCGGCAGTGCCATTCCGTTCAGAGTCTGTTTATGCCGATTGGGTGTCCTGCGGGTCGGCTGGTCAAGGATGGGCCAAGCGGCGCGAGCTTCCGACGCCGTCGGGACGGGTTCCGCTCGCGGCTCGGGAAAGGGCAGAGTCATCCTGGGACAGGTACGACACTTTTGGTGCCTCTGCCCGGCGGCGTAAAATCATCCTGACACCTTTTTCTCTCGTCGTAGACCGAACGTATGGTCGTCCAATGGGTGGAGAGATCGAAGCGGCGGGCTCGTAGCGGGGCTCGTCGGGCCAGGGCGGCACGCAGATGGGGGTTGTCCAAGAGATAGTCCAACGCGCCGGTCAGGGCGGGCGCGTCACCCATGGGGTAGAGCCAACCGTCTTCGGCGTGGTTGACGATCTCGGCCGGTCCGCCGGCGGCCGCGGCGACAACGGGCTTGCCGGCCGCCATGGCCTCGACGACGACCAGGCCGAACGGCTCCGGTTGCAGCGACGCGTGCACGACAACGTCCATGGCGGCGTACATGGGAGCCACGTCGTCCACGTGGCCGGTCAGACGGACGCGATCGGTCAAGCCCAGGTCGGCGATGCGTTTTCGCAAGGCGGGGGCCAGGTCGGTGGCCGCTGCGGGCGATCCGCCGACGATCAGGGCCCGTGCGTTCGGGCGGCGCCGAGCCAGTTCGGCGAACGCGCTGAGGAAGAGGTCATGCCCTTTCCAGGGGAGGAGGACGGCGGGTAGGCCGATGACGTGGTCGTCCGGGTCGAACCCCAGGTTGGCCCGGGCGGACGCGCGGTGCCGGTCGGCATCGGCGAAGGGCTGGGCGTCGATGCCGTCGTAGACGCGGACGATCTTGTCCGGGGGCACGCCGGCGTCGGTCAGGCTGTGCACGACGAAATCGGAGATGGCCACGATTCGGTCGGCGGCGGCGGCCAGCAGGCGCGTCAGTCTGGACGGCCAACTCCATCCGCGCTGGTGGGATATCACGGGCAGACCGGCCAGGCGGGCGGCCAGGATGGCGACGCGGTTGACCAGCAGCTCGTTGTTGGCGTGGATGAGGTCCACACCGTTGTCGCGCGCGTAACGGGCCAGGTGATGGGCCAGGGGCAGATCCGCGAGCAGAGCCGACGTCAGGAATGCGCCGATCGACGCAGCACGTGTGCGGCGACCGGGCGCCGCGTTTGGCTGGCGTCGGATGTTCGCGCCTCTCCGGTGGGCGGCATGGGCGTATAGCGGTAGGACTTGCCAGGGGGCGTCGGCCTGCTCCAGTTCCGCCACGGGATAACCCAGGGCGACCGAGGCGGGCCAACCCTGGGCCACGCAACTCCGCACGAGCGCAACCAAGCAGCGCGTCGAGCCGCCCAGGCCGGTGCCCATCTCGACGAACAGGATGTGGCGCGAGTCGGCCATCAACATTCCACCGTCGGCGTGCGCTGGGTCGGAGCCCCTCGCCGCGTGACGGAACCCTTCTTCTGGACTGATGCCTCGGCGACACGGGTCAGGACATGGGCCATGTCGGCCGCGTTCGCCCTGCGGGTCGGCACGGCGGCAGAATCGACGCGCCGGGTCACCGAAGCGGGATCAGTTCGCCACCGATCAATCAGGTTCGCCAGCATGGCGTCCAGCCGGTGCGGCTCATCGGCCGAGGCCCAGGCGGCGTGGCCGTAGCGTTGCAGGATGGACCGGGCCTCGCCCGGCGGGCAGACGGCCAGGACGAATCGGCCCAGGCCCATGTATTCGGTGATCTTGCCGGGGAGGACGCCGTCGGCCGTCTCGCCCGGATCGACGATGAGCACGAGGGCGTCGGCGCCCGACTGCTGGGCCAGCGCGTCGCGGCGGGTGACGTAGCCGCCGATGTCTACGACGTCGCGCAAGTCGTAGCGCTCGACGATTCGGTCGATGCACTCCCGCTGGCGGCGTTCGATCAAGCCCAACATGCGGATTCGCAGTTCGTCGCGGCGCACGCGGCCACGGACGAGGAGCCGGCCGACCGACTCGATCAGCGGGTCGATCCTGCGATGCTTGTAGAGTCGCCCGGTGTAGAGCAGGAGGAGCCTTTCGGCGTCGGGCTTGGGTCGGGCGGCTTCGATACCGGCGAGATCGTCGGCGTCGAAACCGTTGTAGATGGTGGCGTAGGGCTTGTTGCCTGCCGCGCGGTCGAGGGCGCGCACGAAGTGCGTCTTGCCTTGCGAGACAGTGACGACGGCGTCGGTGCGGGACAGGGCCCAGCGCTCGAGGATCAGCTCGAAGCGGGTGCGCAACGGGCCTACCCAGGTGCGC
>DATKZB010000185.1:0-8756 GCA_035528235.1 Phycisphaerae bacterium | reverse complement strand
GTGTGGCTTGCGGCGGTGCCGGCCGCGATGGCCGCCGACCCGCCCGTCCGTGTCCTCTTTGTGGGGGGCGACTGGAAGTCTCAACTCCCGAACTACCAGGGCAAGACGCCGCTGCGCGGGTACTTCGTGCGGCAGGAGGTGGAGAAGGCGGCGCCTGGGCGGTTCGAGTTCACCCTCTGGACGAGTTACGAGTTCCTCCAGTATGGCGACGGGGAGTCGCTACGGGCGTTCGACTGCGTCGTCGTCGGCGACGTCATGGGTCAGAGCGTTGTGCCGCGCCTCGTCCGGGGCCTCACGGCCTACGTCGAGGGCGGCGGCGAACTGATGTACTGCGACAATCACAAGGCGTTCTCGTTCTCGACGCGGGAACTCTCGTTCGACGCCGTCCTGCCGATCGAGGTCGTCCCGTTCCGGCCGTACGGACCCGAGCCCAGCCAGCCGCTCATCAAGGAACCGTTCGCGGTGAAGGTGGCGGCGCCCGACCATCCGGTGGTCCGCGGGCTCGACGTGGCGTCGGCGCCCCGCCTCAAGGGCGCCCGCCACGGCACGCCGAAACCCGGGGCCACCGTCCTGGCGACGGGCCCCGGCGGCGAGCCCGTCTGGGTCGCCTGGCAGAAGGGCAAGGGCCGGGCCTTGTGGACGGGCGGCGTGTTCGCCAACGACGAACTCTCCGAGGACTTCGCCCGGTGGCCGGCGTTCGGACGCTTCTGGGCCCAGGCCCTGGAATGGCTCGCGGCCGGGTCGGCGTACCCGCGGCCGGCCCTCGGCGACCGGGTGGCCGAGGGCACCGTCACGGTGGACCTGGCCAAGCCGGGGCCGGCGCTGGCGTCGCGGCACTTCGGCATCCACGGCCAGGAGTACGCCGGCGGTTCGTACGCCATGGAGGGCGAGGACCTGGCGCTGTACCGTGCGCTGAACCTCGACGACACGTTCGCCCGGATCGGCGCGGCCGCGGGAGCCATCCGCAAGGTGCCCGGCGGCGGGCAGTGGGACTTCATGGACGACGGCGCCGACCTCTCGCGGTTCGACTGGGCGAAGTACGACTACACGGAACTCGACAAGGTCCTGGCCGACTGCGACCGCATCCGGGCCCAGCCCATCTGCCTCTACTGGTGCCCGTGGTACAAGGACGTGCCGATGGACCCGAAGCGGTACACCCAGTACTTTGCGGCGGCGCTGGAGCACGCCAACGGGACGCCCGGCACGCCGGCCTACCGGCCTCGCATCGAGTTTTTCGAGGTGATGAACGAACCCGATTTGTCGCCGGCCCCTGCGCGGCTGACCGAGTATGTCGACTTCTTCAACTACGCCTCCGGCAACCTGCGCCGGCGCTACCCGGGCGTGCGGTTCGGCTGCGGCGGGTTCTTCGAGTGGACGTATGTCCAGGCCATCATAGACCGCTGCAAGGGGAACCTCGACTGGATCAGCCGGCACCCTTACGGCCACACGGGCGAGGCGGTCTTTGCGCTGCACGACGCGTACCTGGCCGAGGCCCGGCGGCTGGGCCTGGCCGACCTGAAGTTCATCATCACGGAATGGGACTTTTGGATCTACGGGGCCCCCGCCTTCGACTACATCATGACGCGCTGGAAACCCCTGGCCGACCACGCCGACACGTGCCTCGGCACGCTGCACTACCGCTGGCGCGAGTACCAGGAGGGCGGGTACGTGTTCGGCGTCCACGGCGAGTTCGACCAGCGCTACGGCGAACTGCCGCCCGAGTGGCCGAACCCCGGCAAGAACAAGCCCATCACGTACCGGTAGAACGCGTTCTGGATCATGCGCGACTGCCGCGGACCGCAGGTCGCCGCCCGCGTCGACGTGCCCGCGCTCGCCCCCTCGGCGAGCCCGCGGGCCTACGCCATCGCCACCTCGCGCGACGGGCGGTTCAACATCGTCATTCATTACGGGTACCCGTACGCGAACCTCGAGAAGGGCGAGCGGTACGCGGCCCTGCGGCTGCGGGTGACGGTGCCGCTGCCGGCCCAGGTCAAAGGCCGCACGCTCGTCGTCGCGCGGGCCGACCCGAAGACGATCCGCGAGGACCCGCCGCGCCGCATCGAAGGCGACCGGATCGACCTGGTGATCGACCTGCCCGCCCAGAGCGCCGTGTCGCTGACCGTTGGACCGTAGGGCAGTTTGAACCTGCGTGTTTGCGCGGCGGGTCCCCGTACCCGCCGCGCTTCCTCGCAAGATACTGGCTTGGCGCGGTGGGTACGGGGCCCCACCGCGCCGAGGCCCGAACCTAAGACGCTCCAGGGCCGGGAGTTGCCCCATGTCACGATGGCCATGCGCAGCCGTTGGGTGTCTTTTGGTGGCGCTGCTGGCGGCGACCGCCGGCGGTGCCGGCAAGGGCGAGGGCACCGACGTCGAGATCGGCGGGCCGGGGCCGGGGCAGGGCACGTTCCTCGACCTGCGCGACATCACGTTCGACCCCGGGGGGTATTTGTACGTCCTCGACGGCGGGGAGTTCAAGAAGGACAAGGGCGGCCTGGTCGGCAACTTCCTCGTCCAGAAGTTCACGGGCGAGGGCAAGTTCGTCTCGCAGTTCTCCATCCGCGACGACCGGCTGGGCGAGAAGAACGACCCCACGCGCCTGGCGGTCGATTCGCGCGGCCACGCGTTCGTCACGCAGCCGCGCGCGGACCTCGTGCGCGAGTACGGACCCGACGGCCGGCTCGTCCGGGACTATTCCGTGGCGGGCGCGTACGCCATTTGCCGGCGGACGGTCGGCGGCCGGGAGCAGGTGGTCGTCTGCGCCCGGCCGGGCAAGCGGCAGGAGGAGCCCGCCACGACGCTCGTCGTCATCCGGCCTGACGGGTCGCTGGCCGACCCGGTGACGGTCGAGCGGCCGCTGGTGCGTGTCGAGGACCTGGCGTCCGACGCGCGCGGCAACCTGTACGCCCTGGCCGAGAGGCACCAGGTTTACCAGTTCGCGCCCGACGGCAAACTCATCACGGTCATTGGCAGCGGCACGCACACGCGCATCGAGGACGGCAGCGAACTGCTGCACACCGTGGCCGTCGATTCCAAGGGCGGCATCCACTCCATCACGTGGGGCAACCCCGGCTGGATCACCCGGTTCGACGCGGCCGTGACGACCGTGACGCGCCGCCGGGGGCGGTTCTACTGGTTCGACTCGTGGGGGACGCACAGCGGCTATACGCCGTTCGCCGTCTCGCCCGACGATCGGCTCTGGATCGGATCGGTCGGCCACAACGACGGCAAGGAGCGGTACCACTTCCGGCCGTGCGTCCTGCGGACCGAGCCCAAGTTTTTCGACCCCCAGAAGTCGCGCACCGCCGTCACGAGCGGCCTCGTGCTGGGCCTGACGACCGCCGTCGAGGTCCGGGCGCCGTACCACGTCGTGTACGACCTGGCGCCGGTGGCGGTCGATTTCGTCGTGCGGCCGGGCGTGCGGCGGGTGTCGGATCTCGATGTCTCGTACGGCGTGTACGACTGGCTGAGGCGCGAGGTCGGCCGTGGGACGTTCGCCCTGAAACTCGTCGACGGCCAGGAGGCCCGAAAGACCGTCTCGTTCACCCCGCCGCGATGGGGCTGGTACTCGGTCCAGTTCCAGGTGGGGCACAAGGGCAAACGCCTGACGGGTCTGGCGGCCCACGTGGGTGCCACGCCCCGGTACGAGGGCCTCCCCGTCCTGGCCGAGGGCGCCTCGCCCGGCGGCTGGGAGGACGCCTTGCGGCAGACCTTCGCGGGGCTCGTGTCGATGCGGGTCCACCCCAAGCCCGACAACCTCGACCGCATCGAGAAGGCCGTCGAGGCGTGCGCCAAGCACGGCGTCACGCTCGTCGCCCAGTTCGAGAACAAGGAACACTGCGAGCCGGAGTTCGTCCGGAGGACCGTCGAACGCTTCAAGGGACGCATCCGCTACTGGGAGATCATCAACGAGCCCAACTTCTCGTGCAAGGTGGACGAGTACGCGGCCATCGTGAAGCGCCTGCGGCCGATTATCCGGGCCGCCGACCCCGACGCCAAGGTTCTCGCGCCGGCGGTCTGCGGCATCCAACTGCCGTGGCACGAGGCGTTTTACAAGGCGGCCGGAAAGGACGCATTCGACATCCTCGCGGTCCACGATTATGAGGGGCACGAGAGCGTCGACCCGTTCCACTGGCGGTGGAAGTACGCCGAACTTCGGAAACTCATGGCCGCCCACGGCGACGCCGCCAAGCCCGTCTGGCAGACCGAGCGGGCCATCGGCGGCGTGCGCGGCAAGTCGTTCCTGGGCGTCTGCCAGGCCGTGCGCGTCACGCTGCACCGCGACCTGCTGGCCTCGCTGGGCATCCCGAACGAGCACAACTTCCACTATTATCTGAACGAGGCCGGTTACGGCGACGTGCCGACGTACCTGTGGTCGGCCGCCGGGCCGCACCCCGGGGCGCTCGCCACGCGGACACGCTTCGCGATGACCCGCGGGAGGACGCTCGCGCGCGTCCTCGATTTCGGCCCGACGGGGGACAAGATGTTCCTGGGCCTGGAGTACGCGGGCGACGACGGCTCGACCGTCATCCTGCGGAACCTGGGCACGCGCGATACGCCCATGGCCCTGGCCGTCACGGGCGGCGACGCCGTCGAGGTGGTCGACGCTTTCGGCAACGCGTCGCGCCTGGCCGTGGCGGGCGGCCGGGTGGCGCTCGTCGTCTCGGCGCTGCCGACGTATCTGCGTCTGGCGAAGGGGCAGGCCGCCTCGGCGCCGCGGATCGACTTCGGCGCAAACATCGCGCCGCGCGCCACGTTCGCCTACTCGGCCGACGCCAAGGGCGACGCGGCGCTGCTAAGCGACGGCCGCATGCAGGTCGTCCACGCGGGGCACCCCGACGGCGGCACCGATGGCAAAAAGATATGGACGGGCGACATCCCCTCGTTTCCGCAGACGCTCGAGATGACGTTCGCCCAGCCGCAGGCGGTCGCCCGGGTGCTCCTGTTCGGCGTCCGGGCCGACAACCAGTTCTGCGCCCTGCTGGATTTCGACCTGGAGTGCCACGACGGGGCGAAGTGGGTCACGATCGAGAAGGTCCGCACGCCGTTGCCGCCCAGCGACCTGGTGGACACGCCCCAGTGCAAGGCCGTCAGTTGGGACCGCGACGAGAACTTCTTCGCGTGCGAGTTCAAGCCGGTCACGACGAGCCGCTTGCGTCTGGTGGTCCGGCGGACGACGTACGGCTTCCTGGCCGACGAGGCCGCCCGCGCCGCATCGAGCAGCGACCTGCCGCCGAAACTGATGCTCCGCGAGGTCGAGGTCTACGGCCCGTCGCCGCGGTGAGCAGTGCCTCGCGGCGGGTACGGGGACCCGCCGCGCACGAATGGTGCGGCACTCGGGTGGGACCGCTTACCGCCGCCAGGACCGGCCGCGGCGGGCAAAGAAGGCGTTCTTCTCGGCGACCGTGCCGAACCGGCCCTTGGCCCAGTCGCTCAGGTACCCGCCTTCGCCGTCGAGGACGGCCGCGGTGTGACCCACCAGGACGTCCGCCCCGCGCAGGAAGGCATCGACCACGGGTGCCAGTTCGGGCGCGTCGAAGTCATCGACGAACTTCTGGCCCGGGGCGTTCATCTCGGTGCCGACGACCAGGGGCAGGTCGCGCGCCGCCGCTAACTCGACGATCCGGTACAGGTTCGCCAGCTTCAGGTCCTTGACGGCCGGGTCGGTGAGGTTCCAGTTGCGGTCGGGTATGATGTTGAGTGCCGCGGCGCCGGCCCGGACGTGCAGGTCGAGGAGTTCGTCGATGTCCTGTTCGCCCCGGCTGGTGCCGTCGAGCCACGTGGCGGTGGGGATGCCGCCCGCGGCCAGCGCGAACCGGTTCACGTCACTCATCAGCGGGAACGTGTCCGGGGCCGGTTCCTGGTAGCCGGCGCCGCCGCGCTTCATCGTCCTGGACCGGATGAGGGCCTGGAGCGCGCGGCTGTCGCCCAGAAGGTCGGCGACCTTGGGCTCGGGCGTCCCAAGCCGATCGGCCCAGAACCGGGCGCGGTCGGCCGGGTCGGGGTACACGGTCTCGGCCTTCTTCTCGTAGGCCAGGCACAGGTGCCGCTCGGTCGGCGTGCCGGAGGGCGACAGCGACAGCACCTGGGCCTCGTAGTCGAGCGCCACGGGGTCGAGGTGCGCGTTGACGCGCTCGACGACCGACTCGTTGCGGCGGCGGGCGCTCGTGCGGAGCATCCGGGCGAACCGCACCGCGTCGGCGTCGTTGATGGCCGACCGCACCAGGCCCGTCACTATGTGGTACGTGATGCCCGGCTCGCCGGGCGAGGTGATCTCGCGCGTCGCGAACTCGGGGACGTACGCCCGCGTCTCCATGCCGGCCACGGTGGGGATGCCGAGCACTTCGCCGGCCCGGAAAAACTCGTCGATGCCGTCGAACAGGTCGAAGTCCACCAGGCCGACCGCCCGCAGGCCCTCCTGCCGCGCCCGCCACACGATGTGTGTGGGCGAATAGCCCAGGGCGTTGTACGAGAAGAACGAGTGGGCGTGCAGGTTGACCCTCGGCCCGGGCTCGGGCAGGCGAATGCGGCCGCTTCGGACCAGCCGGGCAAGGTCGTCGAGCGCCTGGTCGCGCTCGCCCCGGTCGAAATGGTCGAGCCGGGCCTCGAGTTTTCCAATCCGGTCGTCCACGCGCCTGTCCCCTTGAACGTGTCCGCTGTGGTCCCGACGGCGCGCTACGCCCGCCAGGGCCGGGGGCGTTTCTGGGCGGCGGCGATGGCCTTGCGGGCCAGGTCGGCGTCCTCCTTGATCTGGAAATCGAACATCCCGACGGCGATGAAGTCGGCCCCGTGGTTGAACGCGTGCGCGAACCCCTTGGCCGGCGGGATGCCGCCGGCGGCCAGGACCTTGAAGGCGATCCAGGGCTTGGCGACCGACTTCATGAACTCGGCGGTCTCCTCGGGATTGATGCACCACATATTGTCATACCATCCCTTCCCGCCGGTCATCCACATCCATTCCTTGCGGAGTTCCTTGGGGGTGGCCGAGGGGTAGTCGTCGGTGTGGAAGGTCTTGACGTAGAAGTCGCACGGCACCTTGTGTTTCTCGCAGGCCATGGGCACCTGCAGCGAGTGACCGCCCACGCCCACCGGCAGGCTGTGGGCCTTGGCCAGGTCGACGGCCCGGGCGAGCCGGTCGATGTGGCCGCCCTTGACGAGGGCGTCGGCCGCCACGCCCCAGACGTACAGGGCCACGGCGCCCGAGTCGACCTGCCGCTGGATGTGGTCCTCCAGGTCGCCCTCTTTCTGGTCGACGCCGACCTCGATATGGGGGATGAACTGCATGTGCCCGCCGCACTCGCGGTTGTACCGGTCGACGTACTGGGCCCCGGTCTCGAAGACCGTGTTGACGCCGTTCTCCTCGGCCAGTTTGAGCGTCTCCAGGATCTTCTCGTCGTTGGCGTAGGCGCGGAACAACTGGTTGACGTACAGAAGGTCCCGCGAGTGCATGCACCCGGAGATGAGGTTCCCGCCGACCATGAGTCGACTGATCTTCGCCTTGCCGATCTGGCCGCACGGCATGGCGCCTTCGGCGGCCGGCTTGGCGGGTGCCGCGGCCGCAGCGCGGCCATGCGCGCCCGCCATGGCGCCCAGGGCTCCGGCGGCTGCCAGGGACCCGCGCAGGAAATTACGACGACTGGTAGGCTTGGACTCGGACATGCCAACCACTCCTTTTCGGGTGCGAGGTTTCTGGCGGAGATTATAGCACGGTCTTGCGGAGGTGCCAAAGGAGAAGGCGGGGCGTTGCCCCGCCCTACATTCCGGCAAGCCCGACACCCTCGGGTGGCATGCCCACGCCGCTGTTGGCGTGGGCATGTCGTACGTGGGCCAGGGAGCATGCCCAGGCAACGGCGGCCTGGGCATGCCACCCGCCACGGTCGGCGGTCACGGCTTGCGGGCGCCGGGCAGGTAGTGCAGGGCTTCCTCGGGCGCGACGCGTCTGGGCTGCGTGGCCATGGCCGACCGCAGCCGCCACTCGCCGTCGGCGTCCGGGGCGAAGGTGCCTTCCCAGACGACCCTCTCGGCCCCCGGCGGCAGGGCCATCTGCGAGCCGGGCGCCGGGTAGAACCGGTAGACCTGCGTGACGACGGCGTCGCGCTGGCCCCAGGCGATGCCGGGGTCGGCGGCGTCGGCCCGGACTTGCTTCAGCCCCAGCCGCACGACCTCGGCCATGGTCTCCTTGCCGAGGGGGCCGCCGCGGTACTCGGGCGAGATGCGCTCGATGAAGACATCGGCCCGGCCGGTGGCGGCCGCGTCGGTCATGGTCCGGATGGTCCGGGCCAGCCGCTCGTGGTCGGTCTCGACGAGCCACGCCAGAATGCCGATGACGACGCCGACCGTGACGCAGGCGATGGCCGCCACGCGCGCCCCGGGTGCCCCCGTCCGCCGCCAGATGGTGCCGCAGATCACCGCCGCGATGACCAGCACCACCCAGAGCGTCGTCGAGTTCTCGAAAACGAGGTACCGCAGAAGTGCCATGGGCGTTGCCCCCCAATGGACCCCCATCATGATAGGGCGGCGGTGCCCAGGGGTCACGGGAAAACTCGCGCCCGGCAAGCCGGGCGGCTAACCCGGCCGCGAGCGGCGCTAGTCGCGAGCGCAAGCGAGCGTGAGGGGGGGGCGAGACGCGCTGCTAGAGCAGTTCACGCTTGATTGTAGCGATAGCCACAGTGCCCAAACCAGGCGACCGCATCCGAATCCGTAATCGTTTGCAGCGCGGCGGCGATGGCTCGGAACAACGCCTCCTCCGTTCGGGCTTT